>NZ_CP048433.1:910581-1214109 GCF_010509075.1 Collinsella aerofaciens ATCC 25986 | reverse complement strand
GCGTTTGCGTTAATGCCAAAGCAGTTGTCGAGGATAAAGCTGCCGCCGATCATCCAGATGACGGCACGCGCGATGTTGATAAAGATGCTCGATGCCGGTAGCGGGTTATCGTCTCGGTTAAGCAGATGGTTCAGGGTCTTGGATATGACCTTGGCGGCGACGGCGGTGCCTATCGCCAAGATGACGGCCCAGATGATGTTGTGGACCCACCGTTGCTCAAAGAAATGAAGAATCGGCTCAAACAATTCCATGTAGGGAAAACCTCCTAATGATCGTTCAACCATGATACCCACCAAGAAGCCCGTCCGATCAAATTCGGACGGGCTTCTGTGCTCGATATAAGGTTTACGCGGCGGGGCTGTAAGGCCCGGCGGTGTAGCTTAGCGTCGACGCTTCCAGATAATGCCAAGAATGATGACGATGATGCCGCCGATAAGGCACGCGCCAACTACTGCCAGCGTGCGGTCTCCCGTTGCGGCGAGCTTACCGGTCGTCTTCTTGGTGATGACCTTCGTGGTCGTCGCGTCCGTCTTAGGCGAGGGCTTAGGCGTCGGGGCCGGTGTGGACGTGGGGTCCACGGCAGTAGCGCCAAAGCTGATGGTGCCCGCGAGCGAGGCCATCTTGCTCTCCCAGCCGTTCTGCCCAATCAGCGCCCTTAGCGCTGACTCGCAGGTACCCCACTCGGTGTGCTTGGTGGCGTTTGCGAAGGTGGGGAAGTCGGTCGTGTTGGTGATGATGTAGTTGTTGGTGGCGACGGTATAGGTCTTGGCGGGGTCGAGCGTGCTGCCGTCCTTGGTGAGTGTGGCACTCACAATGCGCTTGCCTTCGGGCTGCGTCCAATCGATTGTCACGTTGATGCCGCCAAAGGAGAGAACGCTGCCGGAGTCGTCGCGCCACTTGTACATGTCTTGCGCCTCCTGCTCGGTGTGGCCGGCTGCCACGTAGGCTTGCTGAAGCTCGTAGCTGTGATTGCACTCGTCGCTGATTTGCAGCGAGTGCTCGAGTGCTGCGAGGAAGTCCGCGCCGGTCATGGTCCAGGTTTCCACGGTGTTGCCGTAGGGCGAGATGGCGATGACGTTGCCGGCGGTCACGTTGCCCGCCGCGATGCCGCCGCGGATGCCGCCAGCGTTTTCGATAGCGAGGTCCGCGCCCGTCAGGGCAAGATAGGAGCCGCAAATCACGTGGCCGATGGTCTGGGCCTTGGTGGTATCGCCCTCCTTGCTGGGGCGGAAATCGGTGGTGCGCACCATTTCCCAACCATGCGTGCCTGCGGCGTCCTCGCCGTAGAAATAGTTGGTGGTGGATGTGCCGAGCACCTTGTTCGATTCGTTTTCAAAGGCCTCGTCGAGCGGCTTGATCTTGTTGCGGACGGCTTCAAGGCAGCTTTGGTAGTCGGAGCCCTTGTCGGGGTCTGCCAAAAGGTCGTTGACGTTCTTGGCGGTGTAGAGCTTCTCGTCGCTGCCGTCTGCAGGGACCGTGACCGCGTCATCGTCGGTCGTCTCGGTGCCATTGGTGTCGTACTTGTACGGAATGGAAAGCAGCCCCACCTCGGCAAAGGCGCTGCCTGCCTCGACAACGTGGATCGTCTTGCCGTCGACTCCCGTCACCTTCTCGTTAAGGTTGATGTGCTCGTGGCCTGCGATAAGGGCATCGACGCCACGGAGCCGTGTGGCAAAGGTCTTGGCGTTGAGCGTATGCGCGATACAGACGACAACATCGCAGCCCTCCTTGTGCAGCTGCTCTGCCTCGGTATTGATGGCGTTCGTGGCACTCGAGAACGACGTGCCCGCGACCAGGTCCGCGCGCAGCGAGGATCCCAGCGACTCATCCATGGCACCCACGACGCCGACCTTGATTTTGTAGTCGAATGTGGAGTGATCCTCGCTATCCTCCCAGGTGCGATCGAGCGTCTTCGTGATGCTCGAGCTCCATACGCCGCTCGTAGACTTCGCGTTCGCGCAGAGCATGGCGAAGGGCGTGCCGGTGGTGCTGTAGCCGGTCATGGTGCGGAGTTTGTCCGCGCCGTAGCTCCAGTCGTGGTTGCCTGGCGTGGTCGCGTCGTAGCCGTCGGCGTAGAAGGTGTCCATGAGCTCGGCGATGCTCTTGCCCTCGCTCATGGTGGCGAAGGACTGTCCGTGGAAGGTGTCGCCCGCATCGAGCAGAAAGTCGGGGGCGTTGTTTTGGGCGCTATAGAGAACCGCCAGTCCGTCAAAGCCAATGGTGCCCGTGCCCTTGCTTGCGTTGTAGCTGTACTTGTAGCTGCCATGGATGTCGTTGGTGTGCATGACGGCCACGGAGCCGTCAATAGCGGCGGGCAGGTTTCCCGCGAAAGCGAGGCTTGGGATGCCTGCGAGCGCGCCGGCAAACAACGCGGCGGCTAACGCAAGGCGGGGGAGTCTTTTCATGGCAGTTTCCTTAGTCCTTAGCCAGAATGTCTGGTTGAATATCGGATTATCGACATAATATGCGAAAACCGCCGCAAGGGCGCCTGTCCCTTAGCGGCGGTTTTGACGTTTGCGCAGATAAAACCTGCCAAAATAAACCTGTCCCTTTTTGGCAGGTTTTAGCTCAGCAGCATGCGGTCGTTGGCGAGCTCGCCGCCCGAGACCTCCTCGAACTTCTGCAGCAGGTCGGCTACGGTGAGCGACTTCTTCTCATCGCCCGCCACGTCGTAGATCACGTGGCCTTCGTGCATCATGATCAGACGATTGCCCAGACGGATAGCGTCGTTCATGTTATGCGTGACCATGAGCGTGGTGAGGTGGTTCTCGTCGACGATCTCCTCGGTCAGATTGAGCACCTTAGAGGCCGTCTTGGGGTCGAGGGCCGCGGTGTGCTCGTCGAGCAGCAGCAGGCGTGGCCTGGTGAGCGTGGCCATGAGCAGGGTGAGTGCCTGGCGCTGGCCGCCCGAGAGCAGGCCGACCTTGGCGTTGAGACGCGTGTCCAGACCAAGGTCCAGGCGCTTGAGCAGCTCAACGTACTCATCTTTCTCGGCCTTGGTGACGCCCCACGAAAGGCCGCGACGCTGGCCGCGACGCTTGGCGAGGGCCAGGTTCTCGGCGATTTGCATGTCGGCAGCGGTACCGCGCATGGGGTCCTGAAACACGCGGCCCAGGTACTTGGCGCGCTGCGACTCGCTCAGGCGCGAGATGTCGGTGCCGTCGAGCTCAATAACGCCCGAATCGAGCGGGTACACGCCGGCGATCATGTTGAGCAGCGTGGACTTGCCGGCGCCATTGCCGCCGATCACGGTTACAAAGTCGCCGTCATTCAGGGTGAGGTCGACGCCGGTGAGCGCGCGCTTCTCGGTGACGGTGTCCTTGTTAAAGGTCTTCTTGACGTGCGAGAGCTTAAGCATCTGCCTCATCCCCCTTCGTGTAGGAGCTGCGGAGCTTATAGCGCTCCCAAACCACGGGCACGCACAGGGCCACGGCGACGATCACGGCGGAGAGCAACTTCATGTCGTTGGCGTCCATGCCCAACTGCAGCACGATGGCGCGGATAAGGAAGTACACCACGGAGCCAAAGACGGCGGAGGCAAGACGGACGCTAAACTGCGTGAGGCCGCCGGGCAGCAGACGGCCGAGCACCTCACCGATAACAATGGCGGCAAGACCGATAACGATGGCACCGGTGCCCATACCAATGTCGGCATACTTCTGGCTCTGGCAGATAAGCGCGCCCGAAAGGCCGATGAGGGCGTTGGAGAGCACGAGGGCGATCATCTTGGTGGAGTTGGTGTTGACGCCCAGAGCGCGGATCATGTACTCGTTGTTGCCGGTGGCGCGCAGCGCCGAGCCGATCTCGGTGCCAAAGAACCAATACAGGATGGCAACGATAGCCACGGCGAGCAGGATGCCCAAGATGATGGCAACGGTGGACTGCGGCAGACCGGTCATATTGCTGACGGCCGAGAACACGGTGCCCTTGGCAAGAATTGGCGTATTGGACTTGCCCATGATGCGCAGGTTGATGGACCACAGGCTGATCTGGGTGAGGATTCCGGCGAGGATCGCGGGAATCTCAAAGACGGTGGTCAAAATGCCCGTGACGGCACCCGCGATGGCGCCGGCGCACATACCGGCCAGCACGGCGAGCAGCGGGTCGACGTTGTTATTGACGATGAGCACAGCGCAGACGCAGCCGCCGAGGGCAAAGCTGCCGTCGCAGGTCATATCGGGAATGTCGAGCAGGCGGAACGTGATAAACACGCCAAGCACCATAATGCCCCAGAGGACGCCCTGCGAAACGGCGCCCTGCAATGCAATGAGCATGCTTCATACCTCCTAGGATAGGGTGGACACGTGATTCACCATAATAGCGGTAACAATGCATAGAAGAGCTGCGGACAGACGTTTTGTTTTACCTGAAACAAGCAGGGCGGACGCCGGTCTACAGCGCCCGCCCCTGTGGCTCAGATATTGAATAACGCAGCTAAAGCGCGAGCACGGGCTCTAGACGCATGCCGCGTATAGCATTACGCGTCCAGAGCGGAAAGGTCGACGCCCAGGGCCTCGGCCATCTCGTCGTTCTTGACGACGACCAGGTCCTTGCTCGAGAGGTGCTTGATAGGCATGTCTTCGGGCTTGGCCTCGCCCTTCAGAATCTTGACGGCCATCTCGCCCGCGGCGTAGCCCAGATCCTCGTAATTGATGGAGAGGGTGAACAGGCCGCCGGCCATGCACATGCCCTCCTCGCCAGTCACGAAGGGAAGCTTGTTCTCCTTGCAGATCTGGCCCACCTGCGAGGCGCCCGCGGCGATGGTGTTGTCGGTGGGGGAGTACAGCGCGTCGACCTTGCCCACGGCAGACTCGACGACGGACTGAATCTCGTTGGAGCTCGAGACGGTGAAATCGGTGTACTCGAGGCCCAGCTTGTCGAGCTCCTTCTTGGCGGCCTTGATCTGGACGTCGGAGTTGGACTCGGCGGTGCAGTAGAGCAGGCCGACCTTTTTAACGTCGGGCAGGACCTTCTGCATCATCTCGAGCTGCTCGGCGACCGGGGTGAGGTCGGAAGCGCCCGTGACGTTGGTGCCGGGCTTGTCGTTGTCCTGGACCAGGCCGGAGGCGGCGTAGTCGGTGATGGCGCAGCCCACGATGGGGATATCGGCCGTGGCGCCGGCGGCAGCCTGCGCGGCGGGCGTGGCGATGGCATAAATCAGGTTGACGTTGTCGCCCACAAACTTGTCAGCAATGGACTTACACGTGGACTGGTCGTTCTGGGCGTTCTTCTGGTCGATCTTGACCTTAAGGCCGCTCTCCTTGATGGCCTTGACAAAGCCGTCGTTGGCGGCATCGAGTGCGGAGTGCTCGGTGAGCTGCAGAACGCCGATAGTGTAGTCGGAACCGGCGGCAGCAGAGCCGGAACCAGAGTTGCCGCCGCATCCGGCGAGCGGGGCGAGCGCGAGCAGGCCAGCGGAGACCAGAAGGCTCCTGCGGCTGATGGTGATGTCCTTCATATCATTACCCCCAGTATAAAAATGGCTGGAAACACTGCACTGGGACAAAGTGCAAGTGGAACTATAGTAGCGCTGATGTCCATTTTTACAACAGCCTGGCGGGTTTTTTAATACAGAATCGGATGGGCGGTACGGGTAGTCGAATGGGCGGCGGAGGGTCTTATGCGGCGGAGGAGGCGTCGTCCTCGTCTAGGGCGGCGAAGAGCTTCTTGCCGTCGAGGAGACGTGTGGTGACGTTTCTCATACGGGCGATCTCGACGGTGCGCAGCGTATCGTCGGTGCCTCGGGCGTCGTAGACCGTTCCCAGCAGATACGAGATGCCATCGCGCTGCCTGATGGCAAAGGGACGGAGTGTCATCCGTGCTGCTTCGGTTTCGCCGCGTGTCGTGACGCTCGAAATATCAAAACTCACCGTGGTTCCGTGGTCGATGGCCTGCTCGACGAGCTCGCACGTGTCGATGCGCTTGATGGGCGTGCGTGTTGCCTTGGTAGCCTTGCTGCCTGCGCTTGGAGCGGGTTCGGGTGTATCGAGGTAGCCGCGAACGTCGGCGCTCGCCATGGCAACTAAGTGCTGCGCCATGCTCTTGCGGATAGCGATAGGCGTGGAGCGGTTGCGCATGACCATACCGTGGAGCCGGATGATCTCTTCGTCGGTGAGCGGACGGGTCAAGAGCCGATACCCCACGCCGCGTTTGTACTCAATTTCGTATCCGGCATGGCGAAGTGCGGAGATGGCGGTGTAGATGCTGCGCCGCGCCGCCGAGATGGGCATGCGGGCGGGGTCGTCGGGATGGGCGAGGAGCCGGATCAACTCATCGGAAAGCATGGCCTTGTCCTCGCCGGTGTTCTCGCTTAATAGCTGCAAGATGCGAACGGCGCGATAGGCTGCCATCGACGCGGCGCCCCTAGTTGTGGTGTCGTAGGTTTCAACAGCGGTTTCGGTCATGGTGCCCACGTCCTTTCCGTTTTGGGTGGCGACGGTATGGAGCCTAGGGCGCGGGGTTTTCCCAGGGGCGCAGGGCGCTCTGGGCGGTCGGTAGTCGTCGGCAAACGGCGGTTCGAGTTTTCAACAGCCCTGTTCAACTGACCAAAAACTTGCCAAAAGCTTGACGGATGCTGTTGAAAAAAGCGTCTCTCGACCGATGTCGAGAGACGCTTGTGCGATGAGCGTTGGCGTGTGGCGACGCGAGCTAACGTCCGACGATTAGAAGTCGGCGTTGCCCACGGTGCGCGGGTGCGGCAGGACGTCGCGGATGTTGCCCACGCCGGTGAGGTACATCACCAAGCGCTCGAAGCCCAGACCGTAGCCGGCGTGCTTGCAGGAACCGTAGCGGCGCAGGTCCAGATAGTACTTGTACTGCTCGGGATTCATACCCAGGTCCTTGATACGGGCCTCGAGCAGATCCAGGCGCTCCTCGCGCTGGGAGCCACCGATGATCTCGCCGATGCCCGGCACCAGGCAATCGGCGGCGGCGACGGTCTTGCCGTCGTCGTTCATGCGCATATAGAAGGCCTTGATCTCTGCCGGGTAGTCGGTTACAAAGGTCGGGCGCTTAAAGTGCTCCTCGGTCAGGAAGCGCTCGTGCTCGGTCTGCAGGTCGATGCCCCAGCTGACGGGGTAATCAAACTGGTGGCCAGCAGCGACTGCCTGCTCCAGGATCTCGACGGCCTCGGTGTAGGTGACGCGGGCAAAGTCGGAGTTTGCCACGTGGTCCAGGCGTTCGATCAGGCCCTTGTCCACAAACTTGTTGAGCATGTTGAGCTCGTCGGGGCAGGTGGCCATAACGTCCTTAAGGACGTACTTGAGCATGGCTTCGGCGTTATCCATGTAGTCGTTCAGATCGGCAAAGGCCATCTCGGGCTCGATCATCCAAAACTCGGCGGCGTGGCGCGTGGTGTTGGAGTTTTCGGCGCGGAAGGTGGGGCCAAAGGTGTACACGTCGCCAAAGGCCATGGCAAAGTTCTCGGCGTTGAGCTGGCCGGACACGGTGAGGCTCGCGTGCTTGCCAAAGAAGTCCTGGCTCCAGTCGACCTCGCCGGACTCGGTGAGGGGCGGATTTTTGGGGTCGAGCGTGGTCACGCGGAACATCTCGCCGGCGCCCTCGCAGTCACTCGTGGTGATGATAGGGGTGTTGACGTAGACAAAGCCCTGCTCCTGGAAGAAGCGGTGGATGGCGGCAGCCGCGACAGAGCGGATGCGGAACACGGCTCGGAACAGGTTGGTGCGCGGGCGCAGGTGCTGCTGGGTGCGCAGGAACTCGACGGTTGCGCGCTTCTTCTGCAGCGGGTAATCCGGGGCGCTGACGCCCTCGACCTCGATGGAGGTGGCAGAAAGCTCGAAAGGCTGGGGCGCATCGGGGGTCAGCTTGACGGTGCCGGTGCAGATGAGGGCAGCCGAGACGTTTTGATGGGCGATCTCGTCGTAGTTGTCGAGCGCCTCGCGGTTCATGACGACCTGCAGGTCGCGGAAGCAGCTGCCGTCGTTGAGCGTAACAAAGCCAAAGTTCTTCATGTCGCGGACGGACTTGATCCAGCCGGCGACGGTGACGGTCTGGCCGCCGAGCGACTCGGCGTCGGCGTAGAGCTGCGCGATTTTGGTGCGGTTCACGTATCCTCCCATAACGGTTGAATGATAGTTATCCATACAGTTCGATATTCTAGCAGCTCGGCTCATTTGGGCTATACAGATAAGGCATTGGCGGGATGGTTTTTCAAACGAAAAGCGCCCGCGGCCAAATGGTCGCGGGCGCTTGACGAGGTGCCTTTTGGCTGTGTGGCGCGGGGCCTGACTACTTGGTCTTGGCAACCAGCAGCGGGTCGCCAAGCTTGACGAGCGGGTTGCCGCCGATAAGCGTTCCAGACTCGCCGACATGGTCGATGCTCTTAAGACGATCGAGCTCGGAGACGATGACGGTCACGATGTCCTCGTGGCCAGCGGCCTTAATGGCCTCGCGGTCGAAGCTGATGAGCGGCTGGCCTGCCTTGACCACATCGCCCATCTCGACAAAGCGGGCAAAACCCTTGCCGTTCATTTCCACGGTGCCCAGGCCAACATGGATGAATACGCGAAGACCGTCCTCGGTGATCATGCCAATGGAGTGGTTGGTGACGGTGGTAGCGCCGATGCGGCCGTTGGCGGGCGCATAGATGGTGCCGGTAATGGGCTCGATGCCATAGCCCTGGCCAAGCATGCCCGAGGCGATCGTCTCGTCGGGGACCTCGTTCAGGTTGACGAGCACGCCGTTGACGGGGGCATAGATGACGCCTTCGCGGGTGGCGAAGCTTGCTGCGGGCGGAACGGACGCCTCGCCCGTCGAGGTGAAGGTGGACTTAAGCGAATCGAGCAGACCCATAGTTGCCTCCAACTTAAATAGGCGCATATCGCGCGTTTGGTTTGCCGGAAACGTTTCATATGTGTTTCGCGGCTTGGTCAACGTCCCCTATTCTACGCTGCTCAGCGATACCTCTGAGCTGGGATTATGTGATATATCAGTTGAAGGGAAACTTATTGCTGGCGTGTTTCTGCGCCATGAGTTCAAGTGGGGTACGCTTGAAGGCGAAAAACAAGGGCGCTTAATTTGCGCGAAGGGAGCACATATGATTGTCGAGAACCATGCGCTGTGGGGCGAGGAGCCGACCGAGGAATATCCGGCGACGTTTACGTATCTGGGCGCCGAGCCGCTCCCCGACAAGCCCAATGGCCGCCGCCCCGCGGTGATCATTTGTGGCGGGGGCGGGTTTACACATATCGCTCCGCACGAGCAGGACCCGGTGGCGTTTGCATTTTTGGACCGCGGCTACCAGGCCTTTGTGCTCAACTATGTGACGAGCGGCACGGGCGATGTGAGCTTTCCGCACCCGCAGGCAGACCTTGCCAAGATGGTCGCCACGGTGCGCGCCAACGCCGACGAGTGGCATGTCGATCCCAAGCGCGTGTGCGTCGTGGGCTTCTCGGCGGGCGGCATGATCTGCGCCTCGCTGGCAACGCAGTGGAAGACTGGTCCCTTCGCGGGCCTGGCAGGGGCGCGTCCGGACGACATTCGTCCCGATGCCGTGGTGCTGGGCTATCCGCTGCTCGACTTTGCCTATGTGCGCGACATGCAGACGCGCGATCCGCGCATTGACTTGCGTGTGCCCAAGACGGGCGGCAAGACGGGGCGCGATTTGCTCAACGACTATTTGTCGATGGTGACGGGTGGCGAGGCAACTGACGAGCATCTGGCCGACATCTGCCCCACCACGCATGTTTCGCGTCAGATGCCGCCGACCTTTGTGTGGGGCGTGTCCGACGACAAGACGGCGCCGATCGCGCAGGTCTATCCGTTTGCGCAGCGCATGGCCGAGGAGGGCGTCGCATGCGAGATGCACGTCTTTGACCAGGGCGGCCACGGCCTTTCGCTCGGCAACGCCAACACTGCGGTCGACAACGAGGACAAGCAGGCGGCTGTCCGTCCTTGGATTCGCCTGGCCTTCCGCTTCCTGGAGCGCCACGGGTTTTAGTTACGGCGTTTTACCAAACCGCGTAACCACTTGACGCTGCGAGCCCGCCAGGGCGGCAATCTGTTAATTGAACGTCACTATGTGTTCGCGCTATCATGCATGGTTACAATTGGTTAGCCATGGCAAACGGTTAGCCATGGTAAACAAAATGCAACGCCCTGTGGGCGCCGGGGGAGGAACACGGACGTGAAGCTCGATACGCTCGAGATTGGAAAGGACGCCGTTGTCGCATCGGTGGCATCGGACGACCAGGCACTCCGACAGCATATTTTGGACATGGGCCTAACACCGGGCACCGAAGTCACCATGATGAAGTACGCCCCTATGGGCGACCCGCTTGAGATTCGCCTGCGTGGCTACGAGTTGACGCTGCGCAAGGACGATGCCGCTCGCATTGAGCTCGTAGATGTCCACGACACAGATACAGGTCCGCGCGCTAACGCCGCAATCGGCACGACGGAGCACCCGGCGCTCGGCGAGGGGACGTATTCGCCCCGCGCGGCAAAGACGGCCGTGCCCGAGGGCGCGCCGCTGCATTTTGCCCTCGCTGGCAACCAAAACTGCGGCAAGACCACGCTGTTCAACCAGCTGACGGGCTCCAACCAACACGTCGGTAACTTTCCCGGCGTGACGGTCGACCGCAAAGATGGCACTATCCGCAACCATCCCGAGGCGAGTGTCACCGACCTGCCTGGCATCTATTCGCTGTCGCCGTACACGGGCGAGGAGATCGTGAGCCGTCAATTCATCCTTGACGAAAACCCCGATGCCATCATCGACATCATCGACGCTACCAACATCGAGCGTAACCTGTACCTGACGCTGCAGCTTATGGAGCTCGATCGCCCCATGGTCATCGCGCTCAACATGATGGACGAGGTGACGACCAACGGCGGCGCCGTGGACGTCAATCTGCTCGAGAGTTTGTTGGGCGTGCCGGTTGTCCCCATTAGCGCTGCCCGCAACGAGGGTATTGGCGAGTTGGTGGACCATGCCCTGCATGTGGCGCGGTTCCGCGAACGTCCCGGCCGCTTGGACTTTTGCGCACCCGATGGTCCGGACGGCGGCGCGCTGCATCGCTGCATCCACGGCATCGCCAACCTTATCGAGGACCATGCCGCGACGGCGCACATTCCCGTGCGTTTCGCGGCGACCAAGCTGGTTGAGGGCGACGAGCTGGTAACCGAGGCGCTTCACCTGGACCGTAACGAGCTTGATGCCATCGAGCACATCATTACCCAGATGGAGGGCGAGGCCGGCACCGACCGTCTGTCCGCGCTGGCCGATATGCGCTTTAGCTTCATCGGCGACGTGTGTGGGCGCTGCGTCGTCAAGCCGCACGAGAGCCGCGAGCACGTGCGCTCCGTCAAGATTGACCGCATCCTGACGGGTCGTTACACAGCCATTCCGGCGTTTTTGGTGATCATGGGCCTCGTCTTTTGGCTGACGTTTGGCGTGATCGGCGCGGCGTTGCAGGGACTCATGGAGGACGGTATCGCTGCCATCATCGCCTCGGCCGATGCGGGCCTCAAGGCGTTCGGTACCAACGACGTGGTGCGCTCGCTGGCTGTCGACGGCGTGCTTACGGGTGTGGGCAGCGTGCTGACCTTTCTGCCGATTATCGTCGTGCTCTTCTTGTTCCTCTCCATTCTGGAAGACTCCGGCTACATGGCACGCGTAGCCTTTGTCATGGATAAGGTGTTGCGTCGCTTTGGCCTGTCGGGCCGCAGCTTCGTGCCCATGCTCGTCGGGTTTGGCTGCACCGTGCCGGCTATCATGTCGACCCGTACGCTCCCATCCGAGCACGACCGCAAGATGACGGTCATGCTCACGCCGTTCATGAGCTGCTCAGCCAAGTTGCCGGTTTACGGCTTGCTGTGCGGGGCGTTTTTCCCGCAGGCGACGGTTCCCGCCATGGTCTCGCTCTATCTGATCGGTATCGTGGTCGGCTGCATTGCGGCTTTGGTGCTCAACCGCACGGCATTTAAGGGCGATCCGGTGCCATTTATCATGGAGCTTCCCAATTACCGCCTGCCGAGCGTCAAGACGACAGTGATGCTGGCATGGGATAAAGCCAAGGATTTTATTACCAAGGCCTTTACCATTATCTTTGCCGCTACCGTGGTCATCTGGTTCCTTCAGACGTTCGATATCCGCTTTAATGTGGTCGCCGACCAGTCGCAAAGCCTGCTTGCGGGCCTCGGCAGCATCATTGCGCCGGCGCTGGCGCCGCTTGGGTTTGGCGACTGGCGTGCATCCACGGCGCTCGTTACCGGACTTATCGCCAAGGAGAGTGTCATCTCGACCCTCACCGTGCTTTTGGGTGCAACGTCACCCGCGGCGCTGTCGACCATGTTTTCGCCGTTTACCGCCTACGTGTTCTTGGTCTTTACGCTGCTGTACCCGCCCTGCGTGGCTGCCATCGGCGCCGTTAAGAGCGAGCTGGGCGCGCGCTACGCCGTTGCCGTGTTCGCGTTTCAAGTGACGGTCGCCTGGATCGTGGCGTTTGTCGTGCATTCGGCGGGCATATTGCTGGGGTTGGCTTAGTTATTTATTGACGGCGCAACCTTTGTGTATCGAATTGTTTTCGGCCCTGCGTCTGTTGCTGACGGATGCGGGGCCGTTGCTATATAATCGCCTCCGCTCAAAATGATTGGAGACGTTATATATGAGTCAGGCAAGGCAAGACGGCATCACGCTCAGGCAGTGGCTCCCGCTCGTCGGGCTCACCTGCTGTGCGTTCGTGTTCAACACGTCGGAGTTTATGCCCATCGGCCTTTTGACTGATATCGCCGCGTCGTTCTCGCTCACCGAGGCCCAGGCGGGCATCATGATCTCGGTCTACGCCTGGGGCGTCATGCTGCTGTCGTTGCCGCTCATGGTGTTTGCCTCGCGCTTCGAGTTCAAGCGGATGCTGCTGGGCGTGCTTGCCGTGTTCTCGCTGGGCCAGTTCCTGTCCGCCTTGGCGCCGACCTATCCCATCTTAGTCTGCGCGCGCCTGGTGGTTGCCTGCGCGCACGCTGTGTTCTGGTCGGTCGCCTCGATCATGGCGTCGCGCCTGGTTGACACACGCCACGGGGCGCTCGCCATCAGCATGATCGCTACGGGCTCTTCCATCGCACAGATTTTCGGCCTGCCGCTCGGCCGCGCCATTGGCCTGGCCGTGGGCTGGCGTATGACGTTTGCCGTGGTCGGGGTGCTGTCTACTGTCGCGGTCGTCTACCAGGCCACGGTCTTTCCTGCCATGCCAGCGGGTGAGCGCTTTACCGTCAAACAGCTGCCCGAGCTGCTCAAGAACCCGCTCCTCATCGCGCTCTACGCAGTCACGGTCTTCATGGCGACCGGCTATTACGCAAGCTACAGCTATATCGAGCCTTTCCTGGCTCAGGTCGCCCATGTCGACGCAAGCGCTATCACCATGACGCTGACGGCGTTCGGCTGCTCCGGTCTGCTCGGAAGCTGGCTGTTTGGCCGCCTGTTCGATGGGCATCGCTTCCCGTTCTTGGCTATCACGCTCTCCGGCGTGCCGGTGGCCCTGCTGCTCATGGGGCCGGCCGCATCGTCGCTCGTGACAGTGCTTGCCGTCTGCGCACTGTGGGGTTGCTGCGCCACGGCCTTTAACGTGGCGTTTCAGGCCGAGCTCATCAAGCACACGCCGGCAGATTCGTCGGCCGTCGCCATGTCGATCTTCTCGGGCCTGTTCAACCTCGGTATCGGCACGGGTACCGCGATCGGCGGAGCCGTGGTTTCGGGCCCCGGTATCGCCTGGATCGGCTGCGCGGGCGGTGCGATCGCTGCCGTGGGCGTCATCCTTGCCATCACGGTGATGTTCCCGGCTATCCGCCGCGCCAAGCCCGTCGCCTAATCACGTTCCCTCATCAGTTGCGGTGGAATAGTTCCTGTTTAAGGCTTCTGAAGGCCCAAGCAGGAACTATTCCACCGCAACTTATTTTGGGGAAGAGGATACAAGCCGGGCATACAATGGATGTCGTTGTGTTGCGCTTACCGGGAGGTTGCTATGTGGGCATACGAGACGACGTTCTATCAGATCTATCCGCTGGGCTTTTGCGGAGCTCCGCGCGAAAACGCCGCCCCCGTTGCCGAGAATGAGCTCGCCCAGGCCGCCGATGCCACAGCTAGCCCCGATGCCCCCATCATGAAGATTGCCCAATGGGCCGACTACCTGCAGGAACTCGGCGTTGGCGCCGTGCTCATCAACCCGCCGCTCGAGTCCGATAGTCATGGCTACGACACGCGCAGCCTGCGCCATATAGACCGTCGCCTGGGTGGGGACGCCGACTTTGCCGCCGTGTGCGAGACGCTGCACGTCCATGGCATCCGCGTGGTGCTCGATGCCGTCTTCAACCACGTCGGTCGCGGCTTTTGGGCCTTCCGTGATGTGCAGGAGCGCAAGTGGGATTCGCCGTACAAGGACTGGTTCCACATCAGCTTTGACGGTGACTCGTGCTACGGCGACGGCTTTTGGTACGAGGGCTGGGAGGGCCATTTTGAGCTTGTGAAGCTCAACCTGCAAAACCCCGCCGTGGTCGATTACCTGCTTGAGTCCGTGCGTCGCTGGACCGAAGTCTTTGGCGTCGACGGTCTGCGCCTGGACGTCGCCTATATGCTCGATCGCGATTTTATGCGCCGCCTGCATACTTTTACCCGTGAGCTCAAGCCCGACTTTGTGCTGATTGGTGAGACGCTCCACGGCGACTACAACCAGATCGTCAACGACGAGATGCTCGACTCCTGCACCAACTACGAGTGCTACAAGGGCCTGTACTCCAGCTTTAACTCGGTCAACATGTTCGAGATTGCCCACTCGCTTCATCGCCAGTTTGGCGGCGACCCCTGGTGCATTTATCGCGGCAAGCATCTGCTGTCGTTTGTCGACAACCACGACGTGCCGCGCCTGGCGAGCATCCTTACCGACAAGTCCTGCCTGCGCCCCGCCTACGGCATGCTCTTTGGTATGCCGGGCATTCCGTGCGTCTACTACGGCAGCGAGTGGGGGATTGCCGGCGAAAAGGGCGGCCCCGATGGCGATTGGGCGCTACGTCCTGCGCTCGATGAGCCCGCGCCCAACGAGCTGACGGCATTTGTCACGCAGCTGGCGCACCTGCGCTCGACAAACGACGCGGCAGCCCGTGCTCTCAACTACGGTGCCTATCGCAACGTGGTGATCCAGAACAAGCAGCTGCTGTTCGAGCGCGCCTGCGACGATGCGACGGTGTTCGTGGCGGTCAATGCCGTGAACGAGCCCTACACCTTTGGAGCTGGCGAACTCAGCGGCTCCTTCGTCGACCTGCTTGCCGACGATGCGCCCACGGTCGAGCTGTCGGGTGCCCTTGAGCTTGCACCCTATGAGGTGCGCTATCTGCTGAGGGCCTAGCTCGTGGCCGCGCCGGACGAGGGCTATCAACATATTGAGCATGGGTTTGAACCCGTGTTTGACGAGCACTCGCGCGTTTTGGTGCTGGGGTCGTTTCCCTCGGTGCTCTCGCGTGCCAATGCCTTCTACTATGGCAATCCGCAGAACCGCTTTTGGCGCGTGATGGCCGCGTGCCTTGGTGCGCCCGTGCCGCCCAACGAGGGAGACTCTTTGGCGAGCGGCGAACCCGCGACGCTTGACGCCTCGATTGCCGCCAAGCGGGTTATGCTGCTCAACGGCGGTGTGGCCCTGTGGGACGTGATCGAGAGCTGTGACATCAAGGGCTCAAGCGACGCGAGCATCAAAAACGTCGTTCCGGCGCATGTCGAGCGCATTACCGGTGCAGCTCCTATCGGGCAGGTGGTCTGTAACGGCGGCACGGCAGGACGGCTCTACAAGCGCTATCTACAAGAACGCACGGGGCTGTCGGCCATCGTTCTGCCGTCGACTAGTCCCGCCAATGCGGCATGGCGCCTAGAACGCCTTGTCGAGCGCTGGCGCGAGGCCGTTGATTGGGGCGCTCTGTAATTTAGATATCTGGTTGGGCGCGGGTGCCGAGGCATTTCATGATGGCATGCCAGATCGGTGCGGGCAGCGCGGGCTTGGCGCGCACCATGCCGTCGGCATCGACGCTTTCGGCATTGCCACCGCCAAGCAGCTGCGCATGCTCTATGGAGCAGCCCATGCGCACGGCGCCCACGAGCTTATCCATCGCTTCCGAAAATGGTCGGCGCAAGAGGCCCATGCGTGGGGAATGGCGAAGCGCTGCGATGCCGCTGCCAGCACAGATGACAACGCCGTCGCACCATGGCAGGTCACGTAGAATACATGCCCGGTATAGGCGGTCGAGGGCTTCGTCCGCCTGCTTGGTGTTTTTGGACAGGGCCTGAACGACGACATAGACGCGCGCGTCTGTATTCTTAAAGCGATCGAGTATCTCCTCGACAGCGATCATAGCCTCATCATCACATGCATCATCAACAGCGAGCACCATGCCATCGACTGCACCGGCATCATCCGCCTCCAAATCGATCGGGCGGGGGAGCGCCGTGCCAGAAAGCTGAGCATAGGCGGCGATGGCATCCTGCAGGTCCCAAAGCAAAAACTCAAGATCGGCGCTCTCGGGAATACTGACAAACGCGATGTTATGCAGTGTTTTTGGTACATCGCCGCGCGCGGTCACCTCCATGCCATCTCCTTTCCAGTCCGTTTCCGTTTAGGTTACACCGTCCGGTGGCGCTCCGCCGCGCTATCCTAGTGCAACCCTTACGAAAGGAACGCTATGCGCCTGCCCATGAATACCTCGCTTGCCACGCTCAAGCCCTCCGGCATCCGCCGAATCAACGCGCTCGCCGCCCAGCATCCGGGATGCATTGCGCTTGCGCTCGGCGAGCCCGATTTTCCCACGCCCGACGTGATTAGCGCCGAGGTGACGGCCTCGCTCGACCGCGGCGACACGCACTATCCGCCCAACAACGGCCGTCCCGCCCTGCGCGAGGCGTTGTCTGCCTACATGGGGGACGCGGACCTTACGTTTTCGGCCGACGAGGTCATCCTGACCGACGGCGCGACCGAGGCCCTGTCGGCAACATTCATGGCTATGCTCAACCCCGGCGACGAGGTCATCATCCCTACGCCGGCTTTTGGTTTGTACGAGAGCATTGTCGTGGCTAACCATGCCAAGACAGTCTTTTTGGATACGGAGCCCGCGCAATTTCAGATTGACGAGGAAGCGCTTCGCGCCTGTGTGACCCCGGCGACCAAGGCCATCGTTATCTGCTCGCCCAACAATCCCACGGGCTGCATTCTTAACGCGGCATCGCTCGACGCCGTGGCGCGCGTGGCGGAGCAGGCGGGCATCTACGTAGTCTGCGACGACGTATACAACCGCCTCGTCTATGTGGACGGCTACGAGCGCTTCGCCCAGCGACACCCGGAGCTGCGCGAGCAGACAGTCGTCATCGAGAGCTTCTCCAAGCCCTGGGCCATGACCGGCTGGCGCCTGGGCTGGCTCGCAGCGGCAGCCCCCGTCATCGCCGAGATCGCAAAAGCACACCAATACCTAGTATCGAGTGCCGTTTCATTTGAGATGGACGCAGCAGCGCGAGCCCTGACCGTCGACCCAACCCCCATGCTCGAAGTCTACCGAGCCCGTCGCGAACGCGTACTCGCGGCCTTAGACGCCATGGGCCTCGACGTAGTAGAGCCCGCAGGAGCCTTCTACACTTTCCCGAGCATCAAAAAGTTCGGCCTAACCAGCGAAGACTTCTGCATCAAAGCCATCAAAGAGGCAAACATAGCCCTAGTCCCGGGCGACTGCTTCGGCACCGAAGGCCACGTCCGCTTAAGCTACTGCGTCTCCGACAAAAATCTGGACGAAGGTCTCCGCCGCCTGTCCAACTTCGTGTCAACCCTATAGCCCAACGGGACGCAACACATCAGCCTACCGACCCAAGCATTATGAGTGGGGGCGTCAGCCAACGAAAACCCGGGCTGCCCAAAGTCAACGCAGGCACGCGCCGCCGAAGGCCAGGCGCAAGGGTTTCGTAGATTCCGCACGAGCCGAAGAGCACTTAATGTGCTCTTCGTGCGAGTCAGGACTTGACCGAGCGAAAACCTTGCGCCTGGCCTTCGGCGGCGCGTGCCGGATGGTGGAATTGTGTGCAGCCCGGTTTTCCGTTGACCGACGCCGGGGTCCCCGCCATAATACTTTCGGTTCACGCACGAATCCGCTGCCAGAGACAGCCGGCGCAAACGGGCATCGCCCGCGAGCTTAATGGGATATCCCGCCAGCCGAGGTGGTCGAGTAGATATGTCTTCTCGCCCCCGTCGCTCATGCAGCGCGGGGGCTTTCTTTTTGGACATGCCCCCGTCACGTCCTTGTGACGGACCGTGCCCGGAAAGAATTCGAGGAGGTGTAATTCATGCCCCAGCAGTACAAAATCGACAAGGTTGCAGAGATCGAGTCCCGTATCGCCGAGAACGCCGGTCTGTTCGTCGTCAACTACAACGGTCTGACGGTTAAGCAGGCTCAGGAGCTGCGTCATCAGCTTCGCGAGTGCGGCGCCGAGATGAAGGTCTACAAGAACAACCTGGTCAAGATCGCTCTCAAGAACCAGGAGCAGCCCGAGCTCGACGAGATCCTCGCCGGCCCCGTCGCTTATGTGTTCTACGAGTCCGAGCCGGTCGAGGCCGCTAAGGCCCTTAAGGACTTCTCCGCTAAGTCCAAGGGCGTCCTTGAGATCAAGGGCGGTATCTCCGACGGCAAGGCCGTTTCCGCTGATGATGTTAAGGCTATCGCCGAGCTGCCCACCAAGGATCAGCTTCTCGGCCAGATCGCCGGTCTCATCTCCGGTTTCGCTCGCGACATCGCTGTCTGCGTCAACGGCGTTTCCTCTGGTCTCGCTCGTTCGATCCAGCAGGTCTCCGAGCAGAAGGCAGCCTAGTCGCTGTTTTCACCCGCGGCGGCAACGCCGCACCCCTGGCGCATTCGCGCCGTGTTTTAACTGATCTCCGTGCATCCGCACGGAAACCGAAAGGACTTAGAAATGGCTAAGCTTACCACCGATGAGATCATCGATGCTCTTAAGGAAATGACCCTTCTCGAGGCTTCCGAGCTCGTCAAGGCTATCGAGGACACCTTCGGCGTTTCCGCCGCCGCTCCTGCCGCTGTTGTCGCCGCTCCCGCTGCTGGCGCTGCTGAGGCCGAGGAGAAGACCGAGTTTGACGTCGTGCTCGAGGGCTTCGGCGACAACAAGATCCAGGTCATCAAGGCCGTCCGTGAGCTCACCAACCTTGGCCTGAAGGAGGCCAAGGAGGTCGTCGAGGGCGCTCCCAAGGCTGTTCTCGAGGGTGCCAAGAAGGAGGACGCCGAGGCTGCCAAGGAGAAGCTCGAGGCTGCTGGCGCTGCTGTCACCCTCAAGTAATCAGGCTCTCTCGCCAGATTTCTTTGCAGACGGGGTTCGCATTGCGAGCCCCGTCTTTTTTTGTTTTGGCCCCTCATTCCCATTGTTCGGCACGCAGAACACTGCCGTCTTCGCCGTGCCAATCCCGTTACCGCTGGGGCGTAAAATTGCACCATTCGAGCAATAATTTGCGTTGACCTGCTGAAGAATTACGTTTGCCTTACGGTGACGTATGTCTCCGGCGGTAAGATACTTCGGTATCGCAATTTGGTCTGCGGCCGCCGTGCCGCACGCATGGGGCGCATTCTGCGCCTGCGAAAGGATCCTTGAATAACATGAAGGCAATCATCCCCGCCGCCGGTCTTGGCACGCGTTTTCTGCCTGGCACTAAGTGCACGCCCAAAGAGATGCTGCCGGTGCTCGACAAGCCGGTCATCCAGTATGTCGTCGAGGAGGCGCTCGACCCCGAGGAGGTCGACGACGCCATCATCGTTACCTCTCCCGGTAAGCCCGAGCTGCTGAGCTACTTCCAGCCCGATCGTTCGCTCGAGAATCTGCTGCGCGAGCGTGGTAAGGATGCTTACGCCGACGCCGTCGCCCATGCGGGCGGTATGCCGGTCGACTTCCGTTATCAGTACGAGCCCAAGGGCCTCGGTCACGCCATTCGCTCTGCCGCCGATGCTGTGGCAGGGGAGAACTTCCTGGTTCTTCTGGGCGACTACGTTGTGCCCAACCGCGACATCTGCGACAAGATGCTGGCCGTCTCCAAGGAGCACGGTGGCGCTTCGGTTATCGCCGTTGCCGCGTGCGCTCCCGAGGAAGTCAGCCGCTATGGCGTCATCGCCGGCGATCGCGTTGGCTCGCTCGAGGGCTTTGAGAATGCTGCCGACGACGAGCCCGGTGCCGTTTGGCGCATCGGCGGTCTGGTCGAGAAGCCCGCTCCCGAGGCGGCTCCGTCCAACCTGTACATCGTCGGTCGTTATCTGCTGAGCCCGCTGGTCATGGACCTGCTCGCCGATCAGCAGGCCGGCAAGGGCGGCGAGATCCAGCTCACCGACGCCATGGCCCGCTCGCTCGATCGCGAGGCCATGTATGCCGTCGTCATCGACCCGCTGTCGGGCTACGACACCGGCACCCCGTCTGGCTGGATGGCCACCAACGCCCTCATGGCTGCAAGCGATCCTCGCTTTGCCGGCGCATTCTGGGACGCCATCGACGAGCGCGGCGGTTTGATGCGCAAATAAGCCTTCGGGCATCGACATTTACGGGTGCAGACTTCGGTCTGCACCCGTTTTTTATAAGAGCTGCGATTGCCGACTCTCTGTTCACAGAAAATATATGAACAGGTGTTCGATACACACCTATCTACCTGCGCATTTTCTGTCGAAAAACTTTGCTACTCCAAAAACTCAATCGCGTCAAGGCTTTTCTTGCCCAACGGTCGGTACCTGATAAACTATTAGGTTGCGATAACTGGCGAAGCTATGCCTCGCCAACCCACCGAGCATTTCCGTGAAGGAGGAAAAACCTGGTGACCTACGCATACACTGCCACTGAGCGCAAGCGCGTCAGCTTCGGGAAAATCCCGGAGGCCATGGAGCTCCCCAACCTTATCTCTGTTCAAAGGGAATCCTTTGAGCGTTTTAAGGACGAGGGCCTTCGTGAGGCGTTCAAGGAATCCAGCCCCATCCAGAGCCAGAACCATGTTCTCGAGGTTACCTTCGGCGAGCATCAGTTCGGCGACCCCGCGCACACCGTCGAGGAGTGCCGCGAGAAGGATATGACCTATCAGGCTCCGCTTCTGACCGACGTCCGTCTCACCAACAAGGAGACCGGCGAGATCAAGGAGCAGCTCGTCTTCATGGGCGACTTCCCCATGATGACCGATCAGGGCACCTTCATCATCAACGGTACCGAGCGTATCGTCGTCTCGCAGCTCGTCCGCTCCCCGGGCGTGTACTACAGCTCCGAGATGGATTCGGGCAAGCAGATCTACAAGGCCCAGATCATCCCGTCCCGCGGTGCCTGGCTTGAGTTTGAGGTCGACAAGCGCGACCAGCTCATGGTCTCCATCGACCGTAAGCGCAAGCAGAGCGCCACGATGTTCCTGCGCGCCCTTGGCATCGCCGTCACCAACGACGACATCATCGAGCTGCTCGGCAACTCCGATGTGATCAAGCGCACCCTGGAGCGCGACACCGCCCTCACTCGCGAGGACGCCCTCATCGAGATCTACCGTCGCCTGCGTCCGGGCGAGCCTCCCACCGTGGATGCTTCCCGCAGCCTGCTCGAGGGCCTGCTCTTTAACCCGCAGCGCTATGATCTGGCCCGCGTCGGTCGTTACAAGGTCAACAAGAAGCTCAACCTCACCACCGAGGAAGAGGTCACGGTGCTCACCGACGAGGATATCGTCGCGACGCTGCGCTACCTGCTGTCCCTCGCTGCCGGCGAGCAGGGCTTCAAGGTTGACGACATCGACCACTTCGGTAACCGCCGTATCCGCACCGTCGGCGAGCTCGTCGCCAACCAGTTCCGTATCGGCATGAGCCGTATGGAGCGCGTCGTCCGCGAGCGCATGAGCTCCCAGGACATCGACGAGATCACCCCACAGTCGCTCATCAACATCCGCCCGATCGTGGCCTCCATCAAGGAGTTCTTCGGTTCCTCTCAGCTCTCGCAGTTCATGGACCAGGCGAACCCCCTGACCGGTCTGACCCACAAGCGCCGTCTGTCCGCACTCGGCCCTGGTGGTCTTGCCGGCCACAAGTCCGGCTCCAGCCGCCGCACCAACGTGCCGACGGCCGTCCGCGACGTTCACAATTCGCACTACAGCCGCATGTGCCCGATCGAGACCCCCGAAGGCCCCAACATCGGCCTGATCGGCTCGCTCGCCCTCTACGCCCGCGTCAACGAGTATGGCTTCATCGAGGCCCCGTTCCGTCGCGTCGAGAACGGCGTTGCCACCGATCAGATCGACTGGATGACCGCTGACGAGGAAGAGAAGCACGTCATCGCGCCGGCCAACACGCCGCTCGATCCCAAGACCAACGAGTTCATCACGACCGATGCCGAGGGTAAGATCGTCCGTCCGCACACCGTGATCGCCCGTACCCGCGACTTCGACGGCTCCTTCGGCGCTCCCGCCGACGTGCCCGTCGAGGACGTCGACTACATGGACGTCTCGCCGCGTCAGATGCTCTCCGTCGCAGCCACGCTGATCCCGTTCCTTGAGCACGATGACGCCAAGCGTACGCTGATGGGCGCCAACATGCAGCGTCAGGCCGTGCCGCTGGTTCACCCCGCCGCTCCCTATGTCGGTACCGGCATGGAGCGTCGCGCCGCTCTGGACTCCGGCGAGGTCACCCTGGCCAAGAACGCCGGCGAGGTCATCTTTGCCGACGCCGCCAAGATCATCGTCAAGCATGCCGGCGGCATGGACGAGTACCACCTGGCCAAGTACCAGCGCTCCAACCAGTCCACCTGCATCAACCACCGTCCGCTCGTTCGCGTTGGTGACACCGTTGAGCAGGGCGAGCCTCTGGCCGACGGTCCTTCGACCGATCACGGCGAGCTCGCACTGGGTCAGAACCTCACCGTGGCCTACATGCCGTGGGAAGGCTTTAACTACGAGGACGGTATCGTCGTGTCCGAGCGCCTGGTGGCCGAGGACCTGCTGACGACCATCAACATCACCCGTCACGAGATCGACGCCCGCGACACCAAGCTCGGCCCCGAGGAGATCACCCGCGAGATCCCGAACCTCTCCGAGGACATGCTTGCCAACCTCGACGAGGACGGCATCATCCGCATCGGCGCCGAGGTCGGCCCTGGCGACATCTTGGTCGGCAAGGTCACGCCTAAGGGCGAGAGCGCTCTGACCGCCGAGGAGCGCCTGCTGCGCGCCATCTTCGGTGCCAAGGCCCACGACGTCCGCGACACCTCCCTTAAGATGCCTCACGGCGCTTACGGCCGCGTCATCGACGTCGTCCGCTTTAGCCGCGAGAACGGCGACGACCTGGCCCCCGGCGTCAACGAGCAGGTGCGCGTCTACGTCGCCCAGCGTCGTAAGATCCAGCAGGGCGATAAGATCGCCGGCCGCCACGGCAACAAGGGTGTTATCTGCAACGTTCTGCCGGTCGAGGACATGCCCTACATGGCTGACGGTACCCCGATCGACGTTATCCTCAACCCGCTGGGCGTTCCTTCGCGTATGAACGTCGGCCAGCTGCTCGAGTGCCACCTTGGCTGGGCTGCTGCGTGCGGTTGGGATACCGAGCAGGCCGACTCCGACAAGTACGTCCCCGGTCCGTTCTTCACCGCCACGCCCGTCTTCGACGGCGCCAAGGAGGACGAGATCGCCGAGGTCATCCGTCGTGCCAACAAGAACATGCTCAACAAGGCTACCGCTGCCTTTGGCGATCACATGCGCCCCGAGTTCGTCACCCAGCTTGACGAGCGCGGCAAGACCCGCCTGTTCGACGGCCGCACCGGCGAGGAGTTCCGCGAGCCCATTACCGTGGGTACGTCCTACATCCTCAAGCTCGGCCACATGGTCGACGACAAGATCCACGCCCGTTCGACCGGCCCTTACAGCCTGGTTACCCAGCAGCCTCTGGGCGGCAAGGCTCAGTTCGGCGGCCAGCGCTTCGGCGAGATGGAAGTTTGGGCACTGTACGCTTACGGTGCTTCCAACGTCCTGCAGGAGATCCTGACCGTCAAGTCCGACGATACCGTGGGCCGTGTCAAGACCTACGAGTCCATCGTCAAGGGCGAGAACGTTCCTGTCCCGGGTATCCCCGAGTCCTTCAAGGTTCTCGTCAAGGAGATTCGCTCCCTCGCACTGGACATCGAGCCCATGCACGATGCCGACGAGGACGCCTCCGCCCCTGTGACCGCCGAGGAGACCTCTGCTCTCGACGACCTGGCTGCGCTCGCCGGCGTTGACGCCGACGTCGAGGCCGAGGATGCCGAGACCGCCGAGGCACCCGAGGCTGTCGCCGCCACGACCACTGATAAGGAGTAGTTGACTGTGGCAGATTTCGAAGCTACTGATTTTGACTCGGTAAAGATCTCCCTTGCCTCCGCCGACCAGATCCGTTCCTGGTCGCACGGTGAGGTCAAGAAGCCGGAGACCATCAATTACCGTACCCTCAAGCCCGAGAAGGACGGCCTGTTCTGCGAGAAGATCTTCGGTCCCGCCAAGGACTGGGAGTGCTCCTGCGGCAAGTACAAGGGCATCCGCTTTAAGGGCATCGTCTGCGAGCGCTGCGGCGTCGAGGTCACCTCGGCCAAGGTGCGTCGCGACCGCATGGGCCACATCGAGCTCGCCGCTCCCGTGTCCCACATCTGGTACTTCAAGAGCCCCACGAGCTTCCCGATGAGCCGTATGCTCGACATCAAGTCCAAGGACCTCGAGAAGGTTCTGTACTTTGCCAGCTACATCATCACCGAGGTTGACTACGAGGCTCGCGAGGCCGACGCCGACGACCTGCGCGAGGAGCTCGCCGCCGATCTGGAAGAGATCGATGCCGAGTGCGCCCGCCAGATCGAGTCCCTCAAGGAGCAGGGCAACCCCGAGAACTTTGACGAGTTCTCCGACGAGGAGCCGCTGACCCCCGAGGAGATCGCCTCTGGCATCGTCGACATCGAGGAAGAGTGCAAGGACGAGAAGCAGCTCCGCACGGACGCCTTCAACGCCTTCATGAAGCTCAGCGAGCGCGACCTCATTTCCGATGAGCCGCTGTTCCGCGAGATGACCCGCTACTACTCGATGTACTTCAAGGGCGGCATGGGTGCCGAGGCCGTCCGCGACCTGCTCGCTGCCATCGACCTCCCCTCCGAGGCCGAGAAGCTCAAGGCCATCATCGCCGACGAGGACTCCCAGAAGCAGAAGCGCGAGAAGGCCGTTAAGCGCCTCGAGGTCGTTGACGCCTTCCTGAAGGGCGGCAACAGCCCCGCGAACATGATCCTGGACGTCATTCCGGTCATTCCGCCCGATTTGCGCCCGATGGTCCAGCTTGACGGTGGCCGTTTCGCCGCGTCCGACCTCAACGACCTGTACCGTCGCGTGATCAACCGTAACAACCGACTCAAGCGCCTGCTCGACCTGGACGCCCCTGCGATCATCGTGAATAACGAGAAGCGCATGCTCCAGGAGTCCGTGGACGCCCTGTTCGACAACGGCCGTCGTGGTCGCCCGGTCTCTGGCCGTGGCGGTCGCCCGCTCAAGTCGCTCGCCGAGGCCCTCAAGGGCAAGCAGGGTCGTTTCCGTCAGAACCTGCTGGGCAAGCGTGTCGACTACTCCGGCCGTTCGGTAATCGTTACCGACCCCAAGCTGCTGCTGCACCAGTGCGGTCTGCCCAAGACCATGGCGCTGGAGCTCTTCAAGCCCTTCGTCATGAAGCGCCTGGTCGAGCTTGGCAAGGTCGAGAACATCAAGGGCGCCAAGCGCGCTATCGACCGCGGTGCCACCTTTGTGTGGGATATCCTCGAAGAGGTCATCGACGGCCGCGTCGTGCTGCTCAACCGTGCACCGACCCTGCACCGTCTGTCCATCCAGGCCTTTGAGCCGGTGCTGGTCGAGGGCAAGGCTATCCACCTGCACCCGCTGGTCTGCTCGCCCTTCAACGCCGACTTCGACGGCGACCAGATGTCTGTCCACGTGCCGCTGTCCAGCCAGGCTCAGGCCGAGGCCCGCGTGCTCATGCTCTCTGCGAACAACCTGCGCTCGCCGGCATCCGGCAAGCCGGTCAACATCCCCTCGCAGGACATGATCATCGGTGTGTACTACCTCACCCAGGTCCGCGACGGTCTGCCGGGCGAGAACCATGTGTTCGCCAGCTTCGACGACGCGCTGCACGCCTATGACTGCCGCTCCGAGGTCGACATGCAGGCCAAGATTCAGGTCCGCGTGTCCGCTGCCGACGCCAATGTCATCAACGAGGACGGCACCCGTATCTTCCGCGTTAAGAACGGCAAGAACGAGTTTGTCGACTACGACGTCACCGGCAACAAGACCGCGCGCTTCGAGACCTCCATCGGCCGCATCATCTTCAACCGCCAGTGCCTGCCCGAAGACTATGAGTTCATGAACTACAAGATGGTCAAGGGCGACGTGGCCAAGCTGGTTGCCGACTGCTGCGATCGTTACCCCGAGGCCAAGGTCGGCCCGATCCTCGACGCCATCAAGTACTCTGGCTTCCACTACGCTACCCGCGCCGGCCTCACCATCTCGGTGTGGGACGCTCTCATCCCTGCCGAGAAGCAGGAGCTGCTCGATCGCGCCCAGGCCAACGTCGACCAGATCAACGAGTACTTCGAGGAGGGCTTCATCAACGAGACGGAGCGCCACATCGAAGTCGTTAACGAGTGGACCGCTTGTACCGACAAGGTCGCAGCGCTCATGCTCGACATGTTCGACGAGGAGAACCCGCTGTACATGATGGCCGACTCCGGCGCCCGTGGTTCTAAGACCCAGCTGCGTCAGCTCGGCGGCATGCGTGGCCTGATGGCAGACATGTCCGGCGAGACGATCGACCTTCCCATTAAGGCGAACTTCCGCGAGGGCCTGCTGCCGCTCGAGTACTTCATTTCGACCTACGGCGCCCGTAAGGGCCTGGTCGATACCGCATCCCACACCTCGGACTCTGGTTACCTGACCCGTCGTCTGGTCGACGTGGCCCAGGACGTCATCGTCCGCGAGGAGGACTGCGGTACGCACGAGGGCGTCACCTACAACCTCATCATCCCCGGCACCACTGACCTCAACACCGACCTCGTCGGCCGTTGCTTCATTGAGGACGTCGTGGCTCCCGATGGCACCGTGCTCTTTGAACAGGACGGCTACATCGAGAAGGTCGCCGACATCCAGAAGATGGTCGATGCGGGCCTCAAGAAGGTCAAGCTTCGCGCGCTGCTCACCTGCCGCTCCAAGTACGGCGTGTGCCAGAAGTGCTACGGCTGGGATCTTTCCACCCGTCGTCCGGTCGCCATCGGTACCGCGGTCGGCATTATTGCCGCCCAGTCCATCGGCGAGCCCGGTACGCAGCTTACGATGCGTACCATTCACTCCGGCGGCGTCGCTGGCGTCGACGATATTACGCAGGGTCTGCCTACGGTCAGCCGTATGTTCGATATCGTCGGCAACGTCAACGAGAAGATCCTGGGTCGCGAGGCCGAGCTGGCTCCGTACTCTGGCCACCT
Organism: Collinsella aerofaciens ATCC 25986; assembly: GCF_010509075.1. Taxonomy (NCBI): domain Bacteria; kingdom Bacillati; phylum Actinomycetota; class Coriobacteriia; order Coriobacteriales; family Coriobacteriaceae; genus Collinsella; species Collinsella aerofaciens. The sequence goes on along the minus strand of NZ_CP048433.1, from coordinate 1,186,610 downwards.
CTCGATTAAGCCCGAGAAGTCCGAGTACGTGCTGACGCTCACCGACTCCGAGGATCACACCCGTGTCCTCGACGAGCGTCGCGTCCCCGCTTCGGTGCGCTTTATGCCCGAGATCGAGGACGGCTGCGAGGTTCGCGCCGGTGACCAGATCACCAAGGGCTTCGTCAACTTCCGCAACCTGCGCAAGCTGACCGACATCGAGTCGACGATGCACACCTTCGTCGAGAGCGTCAAGGACGTCTACACCAGCCAGGGCGTCGACCTGAACGACAAGCACATCGAGGTGCTCGCACGTCAGATGCTGCGTCGCGTTCAGATCACCAACCCCGGTGACTCCAAGTACCTGCTTGGTCAGTACGTCGACCGCTACGAGTTCGCCGACGAGGTCGAGCGCGTTGCCCGTCTGGGCGGTCAGGCTCCTGTGGCCGAGCCCGTCATCCTGGGTACGCTCAAGGTCGCGTCCAACATCGACTCCTGGCTGTCGAGCGCTTCGTTCATCCGTACCGCCGGCGTCCTTACCGAGGCTGCCATCGAGGGCAAGGTCGACCACCTGCTCGACCTTAAGTCCAACGTCATCGTCGGTAAGAAGATCCCGGCCGGTACCGGCCTCAAGCCGTACGCCAACGCCAAGCTGACGTATCGTACGGCCGACGGCTACGTGGACATCGACGGCCCGGCTTCGCCCAACGCCAAGTCGCTGCCCGAGTGGGCTCCGGTTGAGCTCAAGGACCTGGACGAGCAGCTCCCGCAGCAGCTCGACTGGGCCGGCTACGACGAGTTCGGTGGTGCTGACGGTTCGTTCACCCGCAACGGCCACACCATCTCCGCCGAGAAGGCTCGTCTGTACCTGTTCGACGACCTGGGCGTGTCGCAGCGCTGGACCAACAAGTTCAGCGAGGTCGGCATCGAGACGGTCGGCGACCTGGTCGGCAAGTCCGAGGAGGATCTGCTGCGCATCGATGGCATCGGTGCCAAGGCGATCGAGGAGCTCCGTGACGGCCTGGAGGCCCACGACCTGCTCTACATCCTCGAGAACAACGACGACGTTGCCGACGAGGAAGACCTCTCGCAGCTGCTGCAGATGGTCTTTAGCCCCGACGGTCCGGACGACATCCTGCTGGGCACCTCCGCCGCGCCGACGCATCACGCCGACGCCGACGAGGAGCTCCTGGGCGCCCCGATCGACGACAAGAAGACTCCCGCCAACGGTGCCATCAACGAGGACATGGCTTCCCTCGACGAGCTGCTCAACCAGCTCGTGGACACCGACGACGCCGAAGAGGCCAAGGACAACGACGAGGAGTAACTAGTTCCGCCGTTCTAACGAACGGCGGCGACCTCCGTCGCTGCGCGGCCCCCAGAGCTACAATCTGTCATTCAAAAGGCAGGGCATGACCAAAAGGTCAATGCCCTGCCTTTTTCATGCCACCTTGTACGCTCTGGGGGCCGCTCGCTTGCGTATGCTCAACCTGTTGCGTTCCGTTGGTCCGTTGGGGACGGAGGAAAACGGATCATTTTGAGGCGCGATTTCGGAAGTATGCGTCAAAAGCTTGATGGGTCGACCACACCGCATATGCTCAAGCGCTCTACCTGCTGGTTTAATATCGCAAAACCCTTGTGCGCTCAGCAAGTTCAAAATTTGCCGCATACTTCCGAAAAAACGCGTCGTTTCATAAACGATGGGGGAGACGAATGGCCATGAAGGTGCGACCTCTATGCTGTTTAGGGCAACAAATGAGCGTCGTGCACGGGTAAAGTAAGGGCCCGATCCGAAGTTTCGAATCGGGCCCTTGTGGTGGAGCTCTACTTTGTGAGAGTAGAACGATATGTCTAGTTCGCGGGCTAGATGCAGAACGCAGGTCTTACGCCAACAATGGGGTCGCCGTCCTTGTTGTATGAATAGGGCTGGCTATCGTTGGTGATTCGTGCCGCTTCCCCATCGCCATCGGAAAAGCATGCCCTAAAGCAAGGACGAAGAGTGGTGAAGTAGGCGACTTCGTAGGTTGACCATGAGCGCAGCCACCAGCCGCCTCCCCTTTCAGAGTCATACGTACCGAGAATTTTGTTTGGCTTATTCTGCTTTACGCCACCGTCTTTATAGATTTGATACTGGGACCCTTCCTGAAGTAGATAGTTGAAATCATTATCCGAAGGATCAAAGCCGAGATCATCGGTTGCTAAGACCTCAACGTAGGAAGGCAGCCACAACTTATCCGAACTTGTAATTGCTTTTGGGGTAGATTCGTGGCCCTCCAAACCTACGCTAGGGCTACCATCTTCGTCGCTATCGTCATCATAATACGGCAGAGTTGTCGCAACCAGCGGCATTACCGCATCGGTTTTGTCTACGGCGACGATCTTGTCGCTCAGCTCGGAGGGGAGCTGACCGGTAAATGAATCGTTCAACCATGTATGCAGGGAGGTGTCCTCCCAACTGAGCGTGGCCGATCCGTTGTCTTGGATTTCTTGGAACAGGTTGTCCATGTCCGTTTTCTCGCACATGTTTTGTTTGGCGACATCGTCCGTGAAGATGAAGGTGATGCCGGCCTTACCGGAGCCGTCGGACTTGTCGTCGTGATTGAAACCCATGATCATGACTTTGGTCTGGGTGCCGTCGGAGAGCGTGACGTCCTTGGTCTGGGTGCCATCGAGCTTTCCGTCGCTCGTGCAGAGATGATACTTTTTGGCGACCTCGATGGCGCCGTTCTGGTCGCCCTTCTTGGAGATGAGCTGGGAGATCTGCGAGATTTCGTCCCACGAGTAGTCGTTGAGACAACCCCTGACTTCGGGGCCCTTGGGGATGAGGACAAAGGCTGCAGCGGCGATAACGATGACGGCGGCAACAATGCCTCCGACGATGACGGGCATAGGCGGTTTGTGTCCGCGCTTCTGCACGACGCCCATTGGCATTGCACTAGGCGTGCCTGCGCTTACCGAGTAATCGGCTGTACCCATTACAGTCTGAAGTGGGCCACCGATAAATTTCGATGGCGAGCATTCGGCGCATTGCCTACGATACGGGCAAGCCCCGAGGGGCCGCCGATCGGGCGCCTCCGGATGGCCGTCTGCCCCTGCCCCGTAGAGGGCCCGGGGGGTGTTGCCACCGGGGGCGCTCGCCGCTCCGGACGACTGATAGGAAACTGCCGGGCGCAAGCGCCACGGCCAGGTAATGTGGGTGTCGCAGGGAGGGGTTCCGATCGGCCTACCGATTGGAGGATAACACCGTGGCACCACCTAGAATGCCGGAAGCCGTCATCGGGCTCGATGTCGGGAAATTGTCCCATTGGGCATGCGTCGCGACCCGGGACGGCGAGATACTGCTGAGCGCCCCCGTCGCGAACAGGGAGGGCGATCTGGACTCGCTGTTCGGCCGCTTCCCCGACGCGCTCGTGGTCGTCGACCAGTCGCGCAACATAGGCGCCCTCGCGCTCGCCCGCGCCAAGGCGGCCGGGATGTCGGCGGCGTACCTGCCGGGACTCGCGGCACACGGGGCCGCCAGGCTCTTCGCCGGCGACGCCAAGACCGACGAGCGGGACGCAATGGTCATCGCGAAGACGGCGCTGGGCATCCCCGACGCACTCCTGCCGGTCGGGGATCCGGGCCCGACGGTCGCGGCGGCGAGGGCGCTGGCCGCCCAGAGAAACTTCCTGACCTGCGAAAACACCAGGAGCAAGAACCGGCTGCGCAGCATCCTGCTGGAATCGTGCCCCGCCTTCGAGGCGTTGGTCGACCTGTCCGACGGTCCCCAGCTGAGGCTCATGGCATCCCTCGGCGGGGCCTGGTCGGTGGCCGACGCCGGGCCCCGCAGGGCGGCGGCGCTCACGCGCGGGGCGGCGCGCGGCAAGATCGAGGCCCTCGTCCGCTCGACGGCCTCCTCGACAAGGCCGGACGCGGCGGCCATCGCCGCCGAGGACCGGGCGGTGAGGCTGCTCGCGCGCAGGATCTCCGAGAACTCGGCGGAGATCGATGTGATCACGGCGGAGATATCCGCCCTCCTCGAGGGCGACGATACCTACCGATGCCTCCTGACGGTGCCGGGGATCGGCCCCAAAACCGCTTCCGAGCTCGCGATCTCCATAGATATCGAAGACTTCCCAAGCCACGACAGGCTCGCGTCGTACTGCGGCCTGGCGCCGCGCAACCGCCAGTCGGGGACCTCGATCTCCTCGGTGACGGCATCGCGCCAAGGCAACAAGAGGCTGAAGAACCTGCTCATATTCTCGTGCAACTGCCTTACCCGGACAGAGGGAAGATGGGGCGATTACTACGCTAGGTGCCGAGAGCGGGGCATGCCGCACGGCAAGGCGCTCAAGGCGCTGGCACGAAAGAGGCTGAAGGTCATCTACGCGATCATGCGGGACAGGGTGCCCTACGCCGCCTAGTCGAAGCGCTCCGAACAGATTGGAGCCCATCGGCCGAAAGGCCTGGCGTTAGCATGTCGCGATTCAATCTCGAAAACAGCATTGCCCAGTTGACAAAACTATAGGAACACCCCCCTGCGGAAGCGGCTTGCCACAGCTTGCGCAGAATCTTGCGTCATCGGGGTTTTTAGTCCCGCATGCTGGACAGAACATCGGTCTCCTTCCCTTGGGTTTCTATAGCTGTTTTCTAAGAATACACTTGCGTTGACGTTCATTGCGAGTTGCGCAACATGAAGAAATGAGTGAGGAACGTTGCCTCGACGAGCATGTCGGATTCCCGGGCCGGGCGGCCTGCGGTTTAAGTTTGTCGCGAGTTCCGCACGAGCCGGAGGCCACTTAATGTGGCCTCCGTGCGAGCCAGGACTGTAGAGCAGCAAACTTAACCCCTGTGCCGCCCGGCCCGGGAATCCGCCCCCGCGCACAGGAGGGGATTCCTTTTGTGTAGGCTTTGCGGAAATATGGCTATTTTGGGATACGCCCGGCGGCGTGGTCTGTTGACGGCACAGCTAACGGCACGTATCCTATCGAACTGCGTGTTTCGTAGGGGGATGCTGACCCCTCGATTCAAGCCGTTGCACTTTACAGAAAGCTGGAATCATTCGAGAAGGAGTACGCTTTGCCTACTATTAACCAGCTGGTTCGCCAGGGCCGTCGTTCCGTGCCCAAGAAGTCCAAGAACGCTGCTCTGCAGCACAACTCCCAGAAGCGCGGCGTGTGCACCCGCGTCTTCACCACGAGCCCCAAGAAGCCGAACTCGGCTCTTCGTAAGGTTGCCCGTGTTCGCCTTGTCAACGGCATCGAAGTTACTGCTTACATCCCGGGTGAGGGCCACAACCTGCAGGAGCACTCCATCGTGCTCGTCCGCGGCGGTCGTGTCCGTGACCTCCCTGGTGTCCGTTATCACGTCATCCGTGGCGCCTACGACGCTGCTCCGGTCCAGAACCGTATGCAGGCCCGTTCCAAGTACGGTGCTAAGCGCCCCAAGGCCAAATAAGCCAGATAACGTTTTGATACTTTCGCCGTGTGCCGCCTAAGCGCCGCACGGTAGACACTTAAGGAGATTTCACATGCCGCGTCGTGCAGCAGCTAATCGTCGTGAGGTTCAGCCTGACGCCGTTTACAACAACCGCCTGGTGACTCAGCTCATCAACAAGGTCCTTCTTGACGGCAAGAAGGCCACCGCTGAGCGCATCGTTTACACCGCTTTCGAGATCGTTGCCGAGAAGTCCGAGGGTGGCGACGCTCTCGCTACCTTCAAGAAGGCTATGGACAACGTCAAGCCCACGCTCGAGGTTAAGCCCAAGCGTGTCGGTGGCGCTACCTATCAGGTCCCGATGGAGGTCAACTCCCGTCGTTCCACCGCTCTGGGTATCCGCTGGATCGTCAACTTCTCCCGCGCTCGCAAGGAGAAGACCATGGCCGAGCGTCTCGCCAACGAGATCCTCGACGCTTCCAACGGCCTGGGCGCTTCCGTCAAGAAGCGTGAGGACGTCTTCAAGATGGCCGAGGCCAACCGCGCGTTCTCTCACTATCGTTGGTAAGTTAAGGTAAGGAACTAACATGGCTAAGCCTAAGTACAAGCTTTCCGATACCCGTAACATCGGCATCATGGCTCACATCGATGCCGGTAAGACCACCACGACCGAGCGTATTCTTTACTACACCGGTAAGACCCACAAGATCGGTGAGGTCCATGAGGGCGCTGCCACCATGGACTGGATGGTTCAGGAGCAGGAGCGCGGCGTAACCATTACCTCCGCTGCTACCACGTGCTTCTGGAATAAGGACGGTAAGGACTACCGCATCCAGATCATCGACACCCCGGGCCACGTTGACTTCACCGCCGAGGTCGAGCGCTGCCTGCGCGTCCTCGATGGCGCTGTCGCCGTCTTCGACGCCGTTGCCGGCGTTCAGCCCCAGTCTGAGACCGTTTGGCGTCAGGCTTCTACCTTCAACGTCCCCCGCATCGCCTTCATCAATAAGTATGACCGCGTGGGCGCTGACTTCTTCAACGCTATCGAGACCATGAAGGATCGTCTCGACGCTAACGCCGTGGCCGCTCAGGTCCCGATGGGCGCCGAGGACAACTTCTGGGGCGTCATCGACCTGGTCACCATGACTGCATGGGACTTCAAGGCCGACGAGAAGGGTATGACCTACCCCGAGCCGATGGACGAGATCCCGGCTGAGTTCGCTGACATCGCTGCCACCAAGCGCGAGGAGCTCCTCGACGCTGCTGCCAGCTTTGACGACGAGCTCATGGAGAAGATCCTCATGGAGGAGGACTTCACCGTCGAGGAGCTTAAGGCCGCTCTGCGCAAGGGCGTTCTGGCCAACGATCTCAACCTCGTCTTCGTGGGCTCCGCCTACAAGAACAAGGGCGTTCAGGAGCTGCTCGACGCTGTCGTCGACTACCTGCCCAGCCCGCTCGACGTTGAGGCCGTCACCGGTACCGATCCGGACACCGGCGAGGAGATCCAGCGTCATCCTTCCTTCGACGAGCCCTTCTCCGGCCTGGTCTTCAAGATCATGACCGACCCGTTCGTCGGTAAGCTCACCTATGTCCGCGTTTACTCCGGCCGCGCCGAGTCCGGCTCCTACGTTGTCAACGCTTCCAACGGTCAGCGCGAGCGCCTCGGCCGCATCCTCGAGATGAACGCCGCCGAGCGTATCGACCGTGACGACGCTGCCGCCGGCGACATCGTCGCTTGCGTCGGCTTCAAGAACTCCACCACCGGCGACACCCTGTGCGCCGAGGGCAAGGAGATCGTCCTCGAGAAGATCGAGTTCGCTAAGCCCGTTATCGACGTTGCCATCGAGCCCAAGACCAAGGCCGAGCAGGACAAGATGTCCCTGGCTCTGACCAAGCTCGCCGAGGAGGACCCGACCTTCCAGGTGTCCACCAACCACGAGACCGGCCAGACCATCATCGCCGGCATGGGCGAGCTGCACCTCGAGATCATCGTCGACCGTCTGCTCCGTGAGTTCAAGGTTGACGCTAACGTTGGTAAGCCCCAGGTTGCCTACCGCGAGACCGCTGGTCACGACGTCGAGAAGGCTGAGGGCAAGTTCGTCCGTCAGTCCGGCGGTCGCGGTCAGTACGGCCACGCCGTCATCAAGCTCGAGAAGATGGAGGAGGGCTTCGGCTACGAGTTCGTCAACGCTATCGTCGGCGGCGTCGTGCCCAAGGAGTACATCCCGTCCATCGACAAGGGCATCCAGGAGGCCCTGAACACCGGTGTTATCGCCGGCTTCCCGGTCCTCGACGTTAAGGTCACCCTGTTCGACGGTTCTTACCACGAGGTCGACTCCTCCGAGGCCGCCTTCAAGATCGCCGGTTCCATGGCTATCAAGGACGCCCTCAAGAAGTCCGACCCGCAGCTGCTCGAGCCGATCATGGCTGTCGAGGTCGAGACCCCCGAGCAGTACATGGGCGACGTTATGGGCAACCTCTCCGGTCGCCGCGGCAAGATCGAGGGCATGGAGGATCGCAAGAACAGTAAGCTCATCCGTGCCAAGGTGCCGCTGGGCGAGATGTTCGGTTACGCTACCGACCTTCGCTCCCAGACCCAGGGCCGTGCATCCTACACGATGCAGTTCGACTCTTATGAGCCTGCGCCCAAGTCCATCGTGGACGAGGTCATGAGCAAGAACGCCTAAGTTCGAGCTCCCTGTTACGTAATCCTGCGAGAACATCTCTCGCACTCTTTGGAGGTTTAAGTTGGCTACCCAGAAGATCCGCATTCGCCTCAAGGGCTATGATCACGAGGTCGTCGATCAGTCCGCGAAGCTCATCGTCGAGACCGCTCAGAAGACCGGCGCTCGCGTTTCCGGTCCTGTCCCCCTGCCCACCGAGCGCAACCTGTACACGGTTATCCGCTCGCCGCACGTGAACAAGGACTCCCGTGAGCAGTTCGAGATGCGCACCCACAAGCGCCTCATCGACATCCTCGACCCTACCTCGGGCACCGTTGATTCGCTCATGCGTCTCGACCTCCCCGCTGGCGTCGACATCGACATCAAGCTCTAAGCGATATCGCTCATAGCTTAAAGGGCCCCGCTGCCGTTACGGTAGCGGGGCCCTTTTGTTTTGAATTTAGATTTTGGGATAGCGAATTCGTCTGCCGAGCCGGCGGCTGCGGCGCCCTATTCGCTCAGGGGGCGCAAGGATGCTTCTTCGAAGTGGAAGACGCACAAGCCGCTCTCGGTCTCAATGCATGCGCGGCCGCAATCGTCGACCGTTCTAAATATGCCTCGTGCCAGCTCGTCTCCAGCGGGGGAGCGGGCGATAACGTGCTTCCCGATCCAATTAAGGTGGGCAATATATTCGTCGTGGACGGGCGCGAGCGGACCGGCATCTTCTTCCTTGGCGTTGAGGCGCTCTGCCCAGGCATCTGCAGCGTCTATAACTGCGTGATAGACCTCATCGAGGAGCATGTCGACGGCAGGTACGCTCTCGTTGAGATCCGAGAGGCCGATTGCCGGCAGGCCGCCATCGGGCACCTCTTGGGGCGCATAGTTCACATTGACGCCAATGCCGCAGACGGCGAAAGGTTTGCCTTCGTTATCGCGTGCGGCCTCGACCAGAATGCCGCCGAGCTTGCGTCCTCGCGCGACAAGGTCGTTGGGCCATTTAAGACGAATCTCGTTTGCAAGACCCTGCTTTTCGAGTGCTTCGAGCACCGCTAGGCCGCTGACGGCGGCAAGACCAGAGAACTTTGCAGGATTAACGCATGGGCGCAGGACAAGCGAAAGCAATAAGTTGCCGACGGTTGAGTCCCACTTGTGCCCGCGCCGGCCGCGCCCTGCTGTTTGAGCCCGGGCGGCAAGTCCTGTGCCGTGCGGCGCTCCCTGTTTTCCTGCTTCGAGCAGGTCATCGTTGGTCGATCCGGTTACGTCGACAATCGTTAATTGGGCATCCATAGCGGCTGCTACCTCCTTATTGAATAAGTGAATGACGCAATGGTGTCGAGAGATAGACACAATGTGAAGCCTTTGTCGCATTTGGACAATTTAATGTTAACACGTCAACAAAGACTGAAATGCGTTATCCTCTCTTGGTCGATGTAAACACGTCAACAACTCAAAGGAGGTTAGTGATGGGTTTCACGATTCTTGGAACAGGCTCGGCGCTTCCTGAACACAGTGTTTCCAATGACGAGCTGTCTGAGTTCCTCGATACCTCGGATGAGTGGATTTTTACCCGCACGGGTATCAAGAGCCGCCACGTCTGCACCACCGAGTCACTTGACGACCTTGCCGTAGCGGCGAGTGAGCGGGCACTCCAGGTGTCCGGAATCGACGCGAGCCAGCTGGATCTGATCGTCTGCTCGACGACGACGGGTGACCACCTTGTTCCCGCTGAGGCGTGTGCCGTTGCTGAGCGACTAGGCGCGACGTGCCCTGCCTTCGATGTCTCGGCGGCTTGTGCCGGCTTCGTATTTGCGCTCGATGTCGCCGAGGGCTATATCGCCCGCGGTCGCGCCGAGCGCGTGCTTGTCGTTGCTGCCGAGCAGATGACGCGCGCGCTCGACTGGACCGACCGTGCCACCTGCGTGCTCTTTGGCGATGGGGCAGGCGCCGCAGTGATTGAGGCTGGGGGAGACAGTCCCCTTGCCATTGAGCTTTCGACGGCGCCCGACGTCGAGACGTTGCGCGTTCCCGGTCTGGTCGGTACCTCGCCGTTTAAGGCTTCCGCAGATAGCGCGAGCGTGCTGTCCATGAACGGCCGCCGCGTGTTCAAGTTCGGCGTCAACGCCATCTGCGACACGGTCCATAAGCTTGCGATCGATGCGGGCATTTTGGTCGAAGACATCGATCATTTTGTATTCCATCAGGCTAACGAACGAATCCTGAGCCAGGCGGTCAAGCGCCTGGGCGTGCCGGACGAGCGCGTGGTTCGCACGTTGCGCGAGACCGGCAACATTTCGAGCGCATGCATTCCGCTTGCCCTCGACCGGCTGGCAAACGCCGGTGCACTTCACACAGGCGACACCATCGCCTTGGTTGGATTTGGCGCCGGTCTGGATATAGGTGGCTATCTGCTTCGTTGGAAGTAGTCGCACATAGGAAATAAAAACGCCCCTAGGGCACAACCAAAGGAGAACTACCATGGCAGATCAGAAGACCTTCGAGCGCGTTTGCGACGTTATCCGCGAGACCGCCGGTCTTGACGATGTCGAGATGAAGCCCGAGTCCACGCTCGAGGAGATTGGTCTCGACAGCCTGGGCACCGTCGAGATCCTCGTTGCCGTCGAGGACGAGTTTGGCATCCAGCTCGATACCGAGGAGAACCCCAAGACGGTCGGCGAGTTCGCCGATACGGTCGAGGCGGCATTGGAGAAGTAGAGATGCTCAAGACTCCTCTCTGCGATCTGCTCGGCATCGAAAAGCCCGTGTTCCAGGGCGGTATGGCCTGGATTGCCGATGCCTCGCTGGCGTCCGCAGTGTCCGAGGCGGGTGGCTTAGGCATCATCGCGGCCATGAACGCCGACGCCAACTGGCTTCGCGACCAGATTCATGAGCTGCGCGCCAAGACGGATAAGCCCTTTGGCGTGAACGTCATGCTCATGAGCCCGTTTGCCGACGAGGTTGCACAGGTCGTGATTGACGAGCGAGTGCCGGTCGTCGTGACGGGCGCCGGCAATCCCGCCAAGTACATGAAGGCGTGGAACGAGGCGGGCATCAAGGTCATCCCGGTCGTTGCCTCGGTGGCGCTGGCGCGCCTCGTGGCACGTCGTGGAGCCACGGCGGTTGTTGCCGAGGGTACCGAATCGGGCGGCCATATTGGCGAGACCTCGACGATGGCACTGGTGCCGCAGGTCGTCGATGCGGTTGACATTCCCGTCGTGGCCGCCGGCGGTATTGCCGACGGCCGCGGCGTGGCGGCCGCCTTTATGCTGGGCGCCGAAGGCGTGCAAGTGGGTACGCGCTTTCTGGTCGCAGACGAGTGCACCGTCTCGGAGCAGTACAAAGAGATGGTCCTGAAGGCCAACGACACTTCAACGCGTGCGACCGGTCGCTCGACGGGACATCCAGTGCGCGCCCTCAAGAGCCCCTTCACCAACGCCTATGCCAAGAGCGAGGGTTCCGGCGCGAGTGCCGAGGAGCTCGGTGCTATGGGAACCGGTGCGCTGCGTAAGGCCGCCAAGGACGGCAACTACGAAGAGGGTTCGTTTTTGTGTGGACAGATTGCCGGCATGGTCAACGAGCGCCAGAGCGCACGCGAAATCGTTGACGACCTGGTCGATGGCGCCGAGCACGTCCTGAAGGGTGCGTGCGCATGGGTGGCGTAGCGTTTTTGTTTGCCGGCCAGGGTGCCCAGCACCCCGCGATGGGCGTCGACTTGATCGAGACATCGCCGGCGGCCGCCGAGGTGTTCGCCATTGCCGACGAGGTGCGCCCGGGGACCAGCGAGCAGTGCCGGAGTGCCTCCAAGGAGGAGCTCTCGCAGACCGAGAACACGCAGCCTTGCGTGTTCGTGCACAACTTGGCTGTCGCCGTCGCCCTGCGCGAGCGCGGCGTGGTGCCTGCCGCCTGTGCGGGATTCTCGCTGGGCGAGGTCGCTGCACTCACCTTTGCGGGGGCATTCGATACGCGAGCGGGTTTTGAGCTCGTGTGTGAGCGCGCGGCATTGATGGCCACGGCGGCCGAGCGTCACCCCGGCGGCATGCGCGCCGTCATCAAACTTGATGCTGCGCAAGTCGAGAACCTGGCTGCGCAGGCCGGCGAGGACTGCTGGCCGGTCAACTACAACAGTCCCCAGCAGACGGTTGTGGCCGGAGCGCCCGATGCGCTGCAGACCCTCGACGTCCTAGTAAAAGAGGCTGGCGGCCGCGCCATGAAGGTCGCGGTGTCGGGTGCATTTCATAGCCCCTATATGGCCGAGGCGACCTGTGGCCTTGCCGCATATATTGAGGCCGGTCACGCGCCGTCCCCGTTGCTCATTCCTGTTTTGGCAAATATGACAGCGGCGCCCTATCCGGCGGATCCCCAGACGGCATCGGATGTCTTGGCCAATCAGGTGAGCCATGCCGTACGCTGGGTCGATACGCTGCATGCTCTGCAGGATCAAGGCATCGACACATTTATTGAGGTCGGCCCCGGCAAAACGCTGTCCGGCCTGGTCAAGCGTACGCTGAGCGACGTTCGTGTGTATTCGTGCGAGACGGCCGAGCAGGTCGCAGCTATTGCCGACGAGCTCGCATAGTCCACAGGGCTGTAACCCGAAAGGAATGACATGGGCAACTTGAACAATGGCGCGCTCGAGCGCAACGACTCACGTCGCGTGGCACTGGTCACGGGCGGCTCGCGGGGTATCGGCCGCGCCTGCGCTATCGGTCTGGCGGAGGATGGCTACGATATCGCCGTCGTCTATGCCGGCAGCGTCGATGCGGCGCGCGAGACGTGCGACGCCTGCGAGGCGGCTGGCGCCACGGCGCGCTCATATCAATGCGACGTGGCCGACCCCGCTGCCGTCAACGCGTGCGTGGAAGCGGTCCTCAACGACTTTGGCTCCATTTGGGCGCTCGTCAACAACGCTGGCATCACCCGCGATGGCCTGCTCATGCGCATGGGCGATGACGCCTTCGATCGCGTGCTCGATGTCAATCTTAAAGGAACGTTTAACACGACGCGCGCGCTCACCAAGACCTTTATGCGCCAGCGCGGCGGCTGCGTCGTCAACATGAGCTCGGTCGTGGGCCTGATGGGCAATGCCGGGCAAGCCAACTACGCTGCCTCCAAGGCGGGCGTGATCGGCCTGACCAAGGCGGTGGCGCGCGAGCTTGCGCCCCGCGGCGTACGAGTGAACGCGGTTGCCCCCGGGTTTGTCGAGACGGATATGACGGCAAAGCTCTCGGAGAAGGTGCGTGCGGCGTGCGAGGAGCAGATTCCCCTGAGGCGCATGGCGCGTCCCGAGGAAGTGGCCGGCGTGGTGCGCTTTTTGGCGAGCGACGCGGCTGCCTACATTACGGGCGAAGTCGTACGCGTCGACGGCGGAATGGCGATGTAGAAACCAGGGCCGAAGAACGGCTTGGATGAGGAGACCATGATGGAACAGAGAGTTGCAATCACCGGTATCGGTGCCGTGTCGCCGCTCGGCAACACCGCGCTTGCCACCTGGGCGGCCATGTGCGCCGGCACGTGCGGCATCGGCCCGATCACGCACTTCGATACCGATGCGTTTGCCGTCAAGGTGGCAGCCGAGGTCAAGGGCTTTGACAGCAACGAGTACTTTGGCAAGCGTGACGCCAAGCATCTCGACCCCTGCGTTCAGTTTGCGATGGCGGCTTCGGACGAAGCCATGCACGATGCGGGCTTTGATGTCGAAGGCGCCATCGATCGCGAGCGCCTGGGCGTCTACGTGGGCTCGGGCGTGGGCGGCATGACGACGCTCGTCGACAACGTCCATACGATTGCCGAACGTGGGCCCCGCCGCGCATCGCCCTATATGATCGCGATGATGATCCCCAACATGGCATCGGGCAATATCGCAATCCGCCACAAGGCAAAGGGCCCGACCCTGCCCGTGGTGACCGCGTGCGCAACCTCGGCCCATGCGGTGGGCGAGGCGTTCCGCGCCATCAAGCACGGCTATGCCGACGCGATCCTCGCGGGCGGCGCCGAGGCTGCAATTATCCCCGATGCCGTTGCGGGCTTTACGTCCTGCCGCGCATTGACCACCAACCCCGATCCCGCGACGGCCTGCCGTCCGTTCGATGCAGACCGCGACGGCTTTGTGATGGGCGAGGGCGCCTGCGTGCTGGTACTCGAGAGCATGGAACATGCGCAGGCGCGCGGTGCGCACATTTATGCCGAGGTCGTGGGCTACGGCAACACCGATGATGCCTATCACATCACGAGTCCTGATCCCGAGGCTGCCGGCATTGCCCGCGCGATATCGCTGGCGGTGACCGAGGGCGACGTCAAGCCTTCCGAGGGTCTCTACATCAATGCCCACGGCACATCGACCAAGCTCAACGATTCGTCCGAGACGACGGGCATTAAGCGTGCGCTCGGCGAGGACGCGGCGCGCGCCGCGCACGTCTCGTCGACTAAGTCGATGACCGGCCACATGATCGGTGCCACGGGCGCCATCGAGGTCATGGCCTGCGCCATGGCGCTCGAGCAGGGCGTGGTGCCGCCGACCATTAACTACCACACGCCCGATCCCGCCTGCAATCTTGACTACACGCCCAATCGCGCGGTTCGCGCCGACCTTACCTGGGCGCTTTCGACCAACCTGGGCTTTGGCGGACACAACGCCGCCATCGCGCTGCGTAGATATACGAGGAGCTAGAGCATGGATTCCAAAAGACTTGCCGAGATAGCCGATGTTATGGAGGACCGCGGCCTCACGCGCGTACGCGTTGAGGAGCCCGATGGCACCGCGGTCGAACTCGAGCGCGCGAGCGCCGCACAGCCGGTTGCCGCGCCCATGCCCATGCCGAGCGCTATGGCCGCTCCAGTTGCAGCTCCCACAGTCGCGCCTGCCGCACCGGAGCCCGCCGCGCAGACACCTGCCGCCGCACCGGAGCCCAAGGGCACCGAGGTGACCGCTCCCATGGTCGGCGTTTTCTATGCTGCCCCGGCGCCGGGCGACGAGCCGTTTGTGCACGTGGGCTCTAAGGTCAAGGCCGGCGAGACGCTCTGCATCATCGAGGCCATGAAGGTTCTCAACGAGGTAACGGCAGAGGCAGACGGCGAGGTGCTCGAGATCTGCGTGGCCGACGGCGACCTCGTGGAGTTTGGCAGCTGCCTCATGAGGATCGGATAGGTGATATCCATGAACAAAGAAGAGCTTAAGGAACTGTTGCCGCATCGCGAGCCGATGCTTTTGCTCGACGAAGCCGAGCTGGTGGGCGACGAGGCCCACGGCAAGATCACGATTACGGGCGACGAATACTTTTTGCAGGGGCATTTTCCGGGAAACCCGGTGGTCCCCGGCGTGATCCAGTGCGAGATGCTCGCCCAAAACTGCTGCGTGCTGCTGATGGGCGATGAGGAGGCGCGCGGCGCGACGCCGTTCTACACGAGTCTGGACAAGGTGCGCTTTAAGCGTCCGGTGCGCCCGGGCGACACGGTGGATCTGGTGTGCTCCATCACGCGTGCGCGCGGGCCGTTCCGCTTTGCGACGGGTACCGCGAGCGTCAACGGTGAGGTTTGCTGCCGCGCCGATATGTCTTTTGCACTCATGCACGAAAGTTAAGGAAGGCTCCATGTTCGACAAAGTGCTCATCGCCAACCGCGGCGAAGTCGCGGTCCGTGTTATCCGCGCGTGCCGCGATATGGGCATCAAGACCGTCGCTGTTTATTCCACGGCCGATGCGGACGCGCTGCACGTGCAGCTTGCCGACGAGGCGTATTGCATCGGTGGCCCGCGTCTTGCCGAGAGCTACCTCAACGACGATGCCGTGCTCACCTGTGCCGTAAAGTCGGGAGCTAAGGCAATTCATCCCGGCTATGGCTTCTTTTCCGAGAAGGCGAGCTTCGTGCGCGACTGCGACAAGTATGGCCTGGCGTTTGTTGGTCCTTCGGCCAAGGTGATCGACAGCATGGGCGACAAGGACGCCGCACGTCGAACGGCTGCCGCGGCGGGCGTGCCCATCGTGCCGGGCTGCGATTTGCTCAAAAGTCCCGAGGAGGCAACGGCCGAGGCTGAGCGCATTGGCTGCCCCGTGCTTATTAAGGCGCGTGCGGGCGGCGGCGGTCGCGGTATTCGTAAGGTCGAGCGCGTGGAAGATGCGGCAAAGGCCTTTATTGAAGCACGAGCCGAGGGCGAGGCCGTTTTTGGCGACGGCGAGTGCTACATGGAGAAGTTCGTCGCGCCGGCGCATCACGTTGAGGTACAGATTATGGCCGATAAGCAGGGCCATGTGTTTTCGCTCGGCGAGCGCGAGTGCTCGGTGCAGCGGCGCAACCAAAAGCTAATCGAGGAGAGCCCCGCGCCGTGCCTCGACGGACACGACGACATTCGTGCTCGCATGCACAAGGCAGCGCGTGACCTGGCTCGTGCCGTCGGCTACGAAGGAGCCGGTACCATCGAGTTCCTGTATTCGGACGACGGCAATTTCTACTTTATGGAAATGAACACGCGCTTGCAGGTGGAGCATCCGGTTACGGAGTTTGTGACCGATACCGACTTGGTCAAGTGGCAGCTGCGCGTGGCAGCCGGCCAGCCTCTGCCCTTTGAGCAGGAGGACATGCCGGTCCGCAACCACGCCATGGAGTGCCGCATCAATGCCGAAACGCCGGACTTTCTGCCGTCATGCGGAACGGTCACCGCGTTGCGTGTGCCGGGTGGTCCGCGCGTGCGCTGGGATTCCGCCATGTTTACCGGTGCTAAAGTTCCGCCGTACTACGACTCCATGCTTGGCAAGCTCATCGTGTGTGCGCCCACGCGTGACGGCGCCATTCGCAAGATGCGCTCGGCCCTGGGCGAGCTCGTGATTGAGGGCGTGAGCGAAAACAGCGAGCTTCAGCTCGACGTGCTGGCAAACGACGAGTTCTTGTCGGGCATGTATCACACCGATCTGATGGGGCATCTCTATGCTGATGAATAGAAAAGCGAAGACGGTCAACGTCCTCGAGGGACCGATGACCGAGTCGTGCGCCGAGTTTCCCGCGCGCCACGTGTTTATCAAGTGCCCGGAGTGCCGCCGCGTGATCGATGAGGCGCGCCTGCACGACAACCTCGAGGTCTGCCCTCGTTGCGGCAAACACTTTCGCGTGAGCGGGCGCGACCGCATGCGCATGACGATTGACGAGGGCACGTTTGAGGAATGGGATGCCAGTCTGGCGCCGGAGGACTTCCTCTCGTTTCCCGGCTATGCCGACAAGCTCAAGAGCGTGAGCGAGCGTTCGGGCGAGCACGATGCCGTTGTGTGCGGCAGGGGCAAAATCTGCGGTTGCGATACCGCGCTCTTCTTTATGGACGCCAACTTTATGATGGGCTCGATGGGTTCCGTGGTGGGCGAGAAGATCTGTCGCACATTTGAGCGAGCGACCGAGCTTGGATTGCCAGTTGTCGGCTTTACCGTTTCGGGCGGTGCGCGCATGCAAGAGGGCGTGACATCGCTTATGCAGATGGCCAAGATTTCTGCGGCGGTTAGGCGCCACAGCGAGGCGGGCGGCCTGTATATCACGGTGCTCACCGACCCCACGACCGGAGGCGTAACCGCGAGCTTTGCCATGGAGGGCGACATTATCCTGGCCGAGCCCGATGCCCTGACGGCATTTGCCGGCCCGCGCGTGATCGAGCAGAACATGCACAAGCGCCTGCCCAAGGGATTCCAGCGCTCCGAGTTTTTGCTGGAGCACGGCTTTTGCGATGCCGTTGTTCCGCGTGGTGAGATTGCGCTCACGGTAGGCGAGCTGCTGGCGCTGCACGAAGGGCACGCGCCCGGCCTGGGGGCACCGCATGAGATCGTGCATACGGGTCGCCGCGGCAAAAAGCTGGGACACTTGTTCAAGCGCTCGGCCGCACCAAAAACCGCGTTCGAGATTGTCAAGCAGACCCGCTCGGCAGATCGCGCCACGGCAGGCGAGATGATCTCGCTGGGCCTGGATGGATTTGTGGAGCTGCACGGCGACCGCTACTTTGGCGACGACGCTGCTGTGGTGGCTGGCATTGGCTGGAAAGACGGACGCCCCGTAACGGTCATCGCCATCGAGCGCGGCACCACGACCAAAGAGCGCATGCGTCGCAACTTTGGTATGGCACATCCCGAGGGCTACCGCAAAGCGCGTCGCCTGATGCGCCAGGCCGAAAAGTTTGGTCGACCGGTTCTGTGCCTGGTCGATACTTCGGGCGCGTTTTGCGGCATCGGTGCCGAGGAGCGCGGCCAGGGCGAGGCGATTGCCCAGAATCTCATGGAGATGAGCGGCCTTAAGACGCCGATTGTCTCGGTGGTGACAGGCGAGGGCGGCTCTGGTGGCGCGCTGGCGCTATCCGTGGCCGACCGCATCCTGATGCTCTCGAGCTCGGCCTATTCGGTCGTGAGCCCCGAGGCCTGTGCGTCGATCCTGTGGAAGGATACCGAGCGCGCGAATGAGGCCGCCGAGGCACTTAAGCTCACGGCCCCCGATCTGTTGGCGCTCGGCATCATCGACGGCATTGTTGACGATAGGGGCCTGTCGCATGAGGAGATCGCCGGTGCCGTCATGTCCTCGGCATTTGATGCCTTCGATACGCTTGGGCAGCTCGACGACGCGACCCTCACAAACCTCCGCTACGAAAAGTACCGCGCAATCGGTCAGTACCGCACGATGTGACAAAGGGAAAGCTCGCATGTCACATTGGGAAAGGCGTTCCATGTCACAAGTTTCTAACACCTCGTTTACAACGTCGGTTTCATCAAACGCCATGGCCGTGGTGGACTATCTGTCCAAAAGCATGATGTCGGCGCTGCCGTTTATTGTCTGCGCGGCGTTGTTCCGCACCGTCGCCGTCATTATGGGCGAAGGCATGCTGGGCCTGTGGTCTGCCGATTCCGATATCTATCGCCTGTTCTACAGTTGGCTCTATAACGCCGGCTACTACTTTTTGCCCATTTATCTTGGTTGGGCGGCCGCCCGCCAGCTCGGTTGCTCGGAGCAGCTGGGCATGATGCTGGGCGGCGTATTGATTGCACCCGATTTACTCAAGCTTGTCGATGCCGCATCGACGACGGGGGCATCGATGACTTCCGTGTATGGTCTGCTTCCCGCGCCGGTCAACGATTACACGACGACTGTTATTCCGATTCTCATCTCGGTGCCCGTGCTATGGCGAGTGGAGTGTTTCTTTCAGCGCGTTATCCCTAAGGCCGTGGCGTTTTCGTTCGTTCCGTTTGCGACCATGCTTGTCATGGTTCCGGTTTCGCTGTGTATCACGGCGCCGGCGGGCAGCTATCTGGGCATGCTGTTGGGCCAGCTTATGTTTATGCTTGGCAATTCCGGTGGCATCGTGTCGCTGCTCACGCTCATGGGGCTTGCCGCGGG
Organism: Collinsella aerofaciens ATCC 25986; assembly: GCF_010509075.1. NCBI lineage: Bacteria > Bacillati > Actinomycetota > Coriobacteriia > Coriobacteriales > Coriobacteriaceae > Collinsella > Collinsella aerofaciens. The sequence goes on along the minus strand of NZ_CP048433.1, from coordinate 1,167,207 downwards.
TTGGGAGTTTCTTAAGATCGCGGGTGTCAGCAACGTCGTTCTATCGCTTGCGTACGCGCAGTTTATGAGTGTGGGAACGGATTCGTGCATCCTGATCGCCGCGACGATGGCAACGTTCGCCGTTTGGGGCATGCCCTTTGGCGCGTCGCTTCGCGTTGCGGATAAGGACGAGAAGGCGCTCATGCTGGGCTATTCAATCTCGGGTGTTCTTGGCGGCGTAAGCGAGCCGGCGCTGTACGGTTGCGGCTTTAAATATGGCAGGTGCCTGACGTGCATGGCCATTGGCGGCGCCGTCGGAGGCCTTGTTGCAGCCGTGGGCCACGTTACGGCCTATACCATCGGCATGACGAATGTCTTCATGGTCATTGGCTTTGCCACGGGCGGCATCTCGAACCTGCTGTGGTGCTGCGCTGCCGGCGGTGTGGCATTTGCGGTGTCTGCGGCGCTGAGCTACTGCTTTGGCGTGGTGCCGGCGAAGGGGCAGACGATGGGGGACGGAGCCGATTCACCCGAAACCTCGAAGAGCGTGGCCGAAGTAAGCGCGTAAACCTGTGCGACACAAGGACGATTCCTTTGCCATGCTCCAAGGCCGTGGCCCGTGTGGGTCGCGGCCTTTTTGTATCTGAAGGACAAAGTGGCTACACTACAAACCGTTTGAGCAATAGATATATATAGGCAGTACCGTGGGGGCTGATGAAGATGGTCGAGTGGATCGTTCGTCGTGCGCAGGGCGACCGTGCGCGCGTGGGCACGTTGACGGGCATGGTGTGTATTCTCGCTAATGTTGCGCTTTGTGCTGCGAAGGGCGCAATTGGTGTGCTGTCGGGATCGGTTTCGATTGTGGCGGATGCCATGAACAACCTGTCCGATGCCAGCTCGAATATCGTGAGTGTGCTGGGCTTTAAGCTGGCGAGCAAGCCGGCGGACCCCGAGCATCCTTACGGACATGGCCGCTACGAGTATCTCTCGGGTCTGGTCGTGGCGGCGCTCGTGCTGCTGATCGGCGTTGAGCTGGTGAAGTCCTCGGTTGAGCGCGTCATCCACCCCGAACCTGTCGAGTTCTCGCTTGCCCTGGTGGCAGTTCTAGTGCTTTCGATGATTGTTAAGCTGTGGATGGCAGCCCTCAACCAAAAGCTCGGTGACCGCATTGAGTCCGAGACGCTGCATGCGACCGCTCAGGATTCCAAGAACGATGTCCTTGCTACGGGTGCTGTGCTGGCGTGCGCAATTGTTTCCCAGGTGACGCATATCAATCTTGATGCCTGGGTTGGACTTGCCGTTGGCGCCTATATTGGCTGGAGCGGCTTTGAGCTTATCCAAGATACGGTGAGTCCGCTTTTGGGCCAGGCACCCGATCCCAAGTTGGTAAAGCACATTCGAGACAAGATCATGAGCTATCCCGGCGTTTTGGGCGTTCATGACCTAATGGTTCACGACTATGGCCCGGGCAGGAAGTTCGCAAGCGCTCACGCCGAGATGTCAGCCGAGGCCAGCCCGCTGGAAAGTCATGACACGCTCGATAACATCGAGCAGTCGTTTAGGGACGAAGACGGCATGATCGTCACGCTCCATTACGATCCCATCGTGACCGACGATTCAAATGTGGCGAGCATGCGCCTGCGCATCAACGCTATGGCCCAGGAGATTAATAGCCGCCTTTCGATTCACGATCTGCGTTGCGTGCCGGGCCCTACGCACACCAACGTGATCTTTGACTGCGTGCGTCCCTCGGATCTGCAGATGAGTGCCGAAGACGTAAAGCACGCGCTGGCACAACGGGTCGAATCGGAATATCCCAAGTCGATTGCCAAGATTACGATCGACGAAGACTACGTAGGACATACCCACGAGTAAGGCTGTGCCGGCAAAGCAGGTTATGCAGAAGGGGAGAGCATGAAGAAGCTGTATCTACTCCGCCACGGCCAGACGGAGTTCAACGTCAAAAAGCTGGTCCAGGGCCGCTGCGATTCACCGCTGACCGACCTGGGCCGCAAACAAGCGGGAATGGCAGCCGCATGGCTCAAGAGCCACGACGTTGTCCCCGACAAAGTGGTCTCATCACCCTTAGGCCGAGCCATGGACACAGCTCAGCTCGTCGCAACCGAACTCCTTGGCCCGGACGCAGCAGTCGAGCCCTGCGAAGGCATCATCGAGCGCTGCTACGGCTCCTTCGAAGAAGGCCCGCACGGCGCGCTGCCCACCGACGTCTGGGATCCGGGCGAGGACCTGGTCCCCTTCGGAGGAGAAGGAAACCAGGCGCTGCAAGAACGCATGGTAGGCACCCTCACTAATCTCATGGACTCCGAGGGCATCGAAGCCCTCCTAGCAGTAAGCCACGGCAGCGCCAGCCGCCAATTCATTAAGGCTGCAGCCCCAGAGGGCTTCGAGCTCCCAACAAAACTCCCCAACTGCGCCATCATGATCTTCGATTTTGACGAAGAAGATTTGCAAGGAGAGAGTGACAGGCCCCAATGCAAGTTCACTCTCCAGCAAATAGTGGACCCCCAACAAAGTCATTAGCCTGAGCGAGCAAGGTTTAGCAGACATCAACGTGGCGTTCCCAGTGTGCGGCGGAGGGGGCGGGCCTGAGACATATTAAGGTTGTCGCGAGTTCCGCACGAACAGGAGAGCACTTAATGTGCTCTCCGTCGTGAGCAGGACTGTAGAGCAGCAACCTTAATATGTCTCAGGCCCGCCCCCTCCGCCGCACACTGGGAACGTGCCACGCACTTTACCTGCGTAAACAATGTGAGTGAAATATGAATCTCGATGGATACGCCCGCAGCCGTGTATACTAAACAGCTGTGTGTAACCAGGGGAGTATTCTGGCTGGACAAAATGCCTGCTTAATAGGGTTGTCAGGTAGTCCGGGCGAAATACAAGGCTGGGGAGCACGTCGTGTAAGTAGTGGTCCTCTAGGGGCGTACGCTCGGTGGTGTACGCATTGTCCCAAGACCACGCGAGAGTTGGGATCATATCTTGATCAGCATGATTCTCGGCCGCAAGATTGGCATGACCCAGGTTTGGGACGAGGACGACAACGTCGTTCCCGTCACGGTCATCCAGGCTGGCCCCTGCGCTGTCTCGCAGGTTAAAACTCAGGCAACCGACGGCTATGATGCCGTCCAGATCGGTTTCGGCGACATCAAGGCCAAGAACGTGAACAAGCCCATGGCTGGTCACTTCGCCAAGGCTGGCGTCGAGCCTGTCCGCTTCCTTCGTGAGGTCCGCGTCGAGAACGGCGAGGAGCACAAGGTCGGCGAGGTCGTCACCGTCGCTGATTTCGCTGATGTCGAGAAGGTCGACGTCATCGGTACCTCCAAGGGTAAGGGCTTCCAGGGTCGCATCAAGCGCTGGGGTCAGCGCCGCGGTCCTATGACGCATGGTTCTCACTTCCAGCGTCACCCCGGTTCTATCGGTCAGTGCGCCTATCCTGCGCGCGTCCTCAAGGGCGTCAAGATGGCCGGTCACATGGGTAACGAGCGCGTTACCGTCAAGAACCTTTCCGTTGTCCGCATCGATGCCGAGCAGAACCTCATCTTGGTCAAGGGCGCTGTCCCGGGTGCCAAGAATGGTCTCGTCGCCATCCGTATGGCCTAAGGGCCCAGCCCATTTAGCCCAGCGTCATACCAAGGAGAACACTTAAATGGCAAAGTTTGAAGTAAAGAACAGCGAGGGCAAGAAGGTCGCCGAGGCCGAGCTCGCCGCTGAGGTGTACGGCATCGAGCCGAACATCCACGTTATGCACCACATCGTCAAGTGCCAGATGGCCTCTTGGCGTCAGGGCACCCAGTCCGCTAAGGGCCGCTCTGAGGTTTCCGGTGGCGGCAAGAAGCCTTGGCGTCAGAAGGGCACCGGCCGTGCCCGCCAGGGTTCCATCCGTGCTGCCCAGTGGCGTCACGGTGGCGTCGTCTTCGCCCCCAAGCCCCGTTCCTACGCTAAGCGTATGAACAACAAGGAGGTCAAGCTGGCTATGCGCTCCGCGCTGTCCGCCAAGCTGGCCGATGGCGAGCTCGTGCTCGTCGACGACTACGGCTTCGAGAAGCCTTCCACCAAGGCTGCCGTCGCCATGCTCAAGGCTCTCGGCCTTGAGGGCAAGCGTCTGACCATCATCGTTCGCGATGAGGACGTCAACGCCTACCTGTCGTTCCGCAACATTCCCAAGACGTTCATCATCACTGCCGACGAGGCCAACACCTACGATCTCGTCAACAACAACGCCGTGCTGATGCCCGCCGACATCGCCGCTCACTTCGGGGAGGTGCTTGCTTAAATGACCGCCCACGAGATCATCATCCGTCCGATCGTGTCCGAGCGTTCCTTCTCCGGCATGGAGCAGAACAAGTACACGTTCGAGGTCGCCAAGGATGCTAACAAGTATCAGATCAAGGACGCTGTCGAGGAGATCTTCGGCGTCAAGGTCGTTCGCGTGAACACCCTGACGGTCAAGCCCAAGACCAAGCGCGTGCGCTATGTCGCCGGCAAGACCCGTTCTTGGAAGAAGGCCATCGTCACGCTGGCCGAGGGCGACACCATCGAGGTCTTTGGCAACCAGGCCTAAGACTCGCTGCTGTTGAGTGAGCTCATGCCTCCCAAATAGGGGAGGCGAGAGCTCAAGGTTTTGGGCGTATAAAATGGACACGCCCGGAGCCGTGTATACGTCCGGTGTCATCGCACCCGAGGCAGAACCTCGAATCCCTGTCTGCGATGGCTAACGGATTCCTATTGAAAGGGATTGTAATGGCTGTAAAGCACCTTAAGCCGACCTCCGCTGGTAGGCGTTGGCAGACGATCTCCGACTTCTCCGAGATCACCTGCACCAAGCCCGAGAAGTCTCTTCTCGAGCCCCTGCCCAAGAAGGCCGGTCGTAACAACAACGGCCGCATCACCACCCGCCACCAGGGCGGCGGCGTGAAGCGTCGTTACCGCGTGATCGACTTCAAGCGCAACAAGGACGGCGTGCCCGCCAAGGTTGCCACGATCGAGTACGATCCGAACCGTTCCGCTCGCATCGCTCTGCTGCACTACGCTGACGGTGAGAAGCGCTACATCCTGGCCCCCAAGGGCCTCGAGGTCGGTCAGACCATCATGTCCGGTTCTGACGCCGACATCAAGCCGGGCAACGCTCTGCCCCTTGCCGACATCCCCGTCGGTACGCTCATCCACGCCGTCGAGTTCCAGCCGGGCAAGGGCGCTGCTATCGCCCGTTCCGCCGGTAACTCCTGCCAGCTGATGGGTAAGGAGGGCAAGTACGCTATCGTCCGTATGCCTTCCTCCGAGATGCGCCGCATCCTCGTTACCTGCCGCGCCACCGTCGGTGAGGTCGGCAACGCCGATCACTCCAACATCGTCATCGGCAAGGCCGGCCGTAAGCGTCACATGAACGTGCGCCCGACCGTCCGCGGTACCGTCATGAACCCTGTCGACCACCCGCACGGCGGTGGCGAGGGCAAGAACCACACCTCTGGTCGTCCCTCTGTTACCCCCTGGGGTAAGCCGACGAAGGGCCTTCGTACGCGCAAGAAGAAGAAGGTCTCGAACCAGCACATCATTCGTCGCCGTAAGAAGTAATTTCGGATACCGAGTTTTAGGAGAAAGCACTTATGAGCAGAAGTCTCAAAAAGGGCCCGTTCGTGGAGACTCGCCTTCTCTCGCGTATCACCGCGATGAACGAGGCTGGCAAGAAGGACGTCGTGAAGACCTGGTCCCGCGCGTCCACCATCTTCCCCGAGATGGTTGGTCACACCATCGCCGTCCACGACGGCCGCAAGCATGTGCCCGTGTATGTTACCGAGTCCATGGTTGGTCACAAGCTCGGCGAGTTCGCGCCGACTCGTACGTTCCGTGGCCACAAGGCCAAATAGGGGGTTAACCGTAAATGGCAACTAAGTCTATTGAAACTGAGGCCACCGAGGTTCGCGCCGTCGCTAAGTACGTGCGTGTTTCCCCCAGCAAGGCCCGCCTGGTGGTCGATCTGATCCGCCGCAAGCCTGTCGCTCAGGCCTTCGACATCCTCCACTTCTGCGACCGCGCCGTCGCCGTGGATGTCGAGAAGGTTCTCCGTTCCGCCGTTGCGAACGCCGAGAACAACAATGGTCTGCGTGCCGACAACCTGGTTGTCGCCGCTGCCTATGTTGACGAGGGTCCGACGCTTAAGCGCATCCGTCCCCGCGCCAAGGGTTCCGCTTCTCGCATTCTGAAGCGTACTTCCCACATCACCGTCGTCGTTGCTCCTCGAAAGGAGGCGTAAAGCTGTATGGGTCAGAAAGTCTACCCCACCGGCTTCCGTCTTGGCATCACCGAGAACTGGCGCTCCCGCTGGTTCGCAGAGAAGGATTACGCTAAGACCCTCGGTAACGATCTCGAGATCCGCAAGTACCTCGAGAAGCGTCTTTCCCGCGCAGCTGTCTCCCGCGTCGAGATCGAGCGCGCTGGCGACAAGGTGAAGGTCATCATCCTCACCGCTCGCCCCGGCGTTGTCATCGGTAAGAAGGGTGCCGAGATCGATACCCTCCGCACCGAGCTCGAGAAGGTCGCTGGCGTCTCCAAGGGCCAGCTCTCCGTCGACGTTGTCGAGATTAAGCGCCCCGAGCTCGACGCCAACCTCGTTGCTCAGTCCATCGCTGAGCAGCTCGAGGGCCGCGTTGCCTTCCGTCGCGCTATGCGCAAGGCTGTCCAGTCCGCCCGCAAGGCCGGCGCCAAGGGCATCCGTATCCAGTGCTCCGGTCGTCTCGGCGGTGCCGAGATGGGCCGTCGTGAGTGGTACCGTGAGGGTCGCGTGCCTCTGCACACCCTCCGCGCCAAGATCGACTACGGCACGGCTGTCGCCAGCACCACCATGGGTGCCTGCGGCGTGAAGGTCTGGATCTACCTGGGCGAGAAGCTCCCGGGCCAGCCTGTTCCCAACCCTGCACTCGAGGGCTCTTCCCGTCCTCGTCGTCGTAACTCCGAGAGGAGGGGTCAGTAGTGCTTGCCCCTAAGCGTATTCTTCACCGCAAGGTGCAGCGTGGCTCCATGAAGGGCCAGGCCAAGGGTAATACCGAGCTGCATTTCGGCGAGTTTGGTATCCAGGCTCTCGAGGCCCATTGGATCACCAACCGTCAGATCGAGGCCGCTCGTATTGCCATGACCCGCTACATGAAGCGTGGCGGTCGTGTCTACATCACGATCTTCCCCGATAAGCCCATCACCAAGAAGCCTGCCGAGACTCGCATGGGTTCTGGTAAGGGTAACCCCGAGGAGTGGGTGGCCGTCGTCAAGCCCGGCCGCATCATGTTCGAGGTCAAGGGCGTGCCCGAGGAGGTCGCTCGCGAGGCTCTGCGTCTTGCACAGCACAAGCTTCCCATCAAGACCAAGATTGTTGCTGCCAAGAACGCTGAGCAGCGCATCCAGAAGGAGATGGCTGAGGAGGCCGCTCTCGAGGCCAAGTGGGCTGCTGAGGACGCCGCCGCCGCCAAGGAGGAGAACTAATGAAGCCCGCAGAGATTCGTGAGCTCTCGGACGCTCAGCTCGTTGAGAAGCTGAAGGAAATGCGCGCCGAGCTCTTTAACCTTCGTTTCCAGATGGCCACCAGCCAGCTGGACAACACCGCTCGCGTCAACACCGTGAAGAAGGACATCGCTCGCGTCCTCACGGAGCAGCGCGCCCGCGAGATCGCAGCGGAGAAGTCCGCTGTCGCCGAGTAGGACCTAAGGAGAGAACATGACTGATTCGCGTAACTCGCGTAAGGTCCGTACGGGTGTCGTTACCTCCGTCTCCGGTGCCAAGACCATCGTTGTCACCATCACCGAGCGCAAGCGTCACCCCAAGTACGGCAAGATGATGACCAGCTCCAAGAAGCTGCACGCTCACGACGAGGAGTGCACGGCTGGCGTGGGCGATACCGTCCGCGTTATGGAGACCCGTCCTATGTCCAAGATGAAGCGCTGGCGCCTCATCGAGGTCGTCGAGCGCGCTAAATAAGCAGTCGCTCTTACGACTTGTACGTTTCCGAAGATGTGCGTATGCCTGGCTTGCATACCACGGGCCGTATAAAGGCTGCGCACCTCTCTTCGGTTCTTAGTTCGGAGGAACATCTACCATGATTCAGATGCAAACCATGCTGAACGTCGCCGACAACTCCGGCGCTCGCAAGATTCGCTGCATCAAGGTGCTTGGCGGTTCCAAGCGTCGTTATGCAGGCATCGGCGATGTGTTCATCGGTGCTGTCCAGGAGGCTACCCCTGGCGCCAACGTCAAGAAGAAGGACGTTGTCCGTTGCGTCGTCGTTCGCACCGTTAAGGAGATCCGCCGCAAGGATGGCTCCTACATTCGCTTTGATGAGAACGCCTGCGTTGTCATCAACAACGATGGTTCGCCCGTCGGCACCCGTATCTTCGGGCCCGTCGCTCGCGAGCTTCGTGACAAGAAGTACATGAAGATCGTCTCGCTCGCTCCCGAGACCCTGTAGTTAGGGGAGATATATGTATATCAAGAAGGGCGATAAGGTCCAGGTTCTCTCTGGTAAGGATCGCGGCAAGCAGGGCGTTGTCCTGCGTGCTCTCCCCGCCGAGAACAAGGTCGTTGTCGAGGGCGTTTCGGTCGTCAAGAAGGCCGTCAAGCCCAACGCTGCCAACCAGCAGGGCGGCATCGTTTCGCAGGAGGCTCCCATCGACGCCTCCAACGTCAATCTCGTTTGCCCCGAGTGCGGTAAGGTTACCCGCGTCGGTCACGAGAAGGACGGCAAGAACAAGCTGCGCGTCTGCAAGAAGTGCGGCCACAAGTTCTAAGCTGCCCGCAACAGTTAAGTTGCTAGCAAAGGCCCGGATGCCACGGCACCCGGGCCTTTTTTCTATCCCTATTCATTGGGTACTCATTGGGGACAGCCTTAAATGAGTGGTTGCGCGCGCGAAAGGCTGGCGTGACAGTCGGTCAGCTCGTGCGTTGTTGCGAACTCGGTGAGGCAACGGTTAAAAGGGCAACTGCTGGCTGGCGCGACGCCTCAAATGATCCGTTTTCCTCCGTCCCCAACGGATCATCACAGCTTTCCGCGTAAAAGATGATCCGTTTTCCTCCGTCCCCAGGGGATCAGGTGATGCGCATCTGTGCGTAGCTGCGTGCGTATGATTGCGTGAGTATACGTGTATATGCGCCGTTAACTCCTGAATTTTGACCATTTAGCGGTAATACACGCAGAAGCACGCACATACACGCGCATTTGTGCGAATATAGAGCTGTCAGAAATGAAAGACTTTTCACGATGTAGGAGGCACATATGGCAGATTCCAAGCAGGCTCCACTCGACTCCGCGGCAGCCGCAAAGGCAGCGTTCGCTTCGGTCCAGGGCAAGCCGTTCCCCGATGATATCTTTACGGCTCCCGAGCTTCGTTGGGCTGTGATTGGGTGCGGCGTTATCGCCAACCAGATGGCCCAGTCTCTCGCTCTTGCCGGTCGCAAGCTTGCGGGCGTCGCTAACCGCACGCTGTCAAAGGCTCAAGCTTTTGCCGAGCAGTATGGCATCGAGAAGGTCTATGAAACGGCCGAGGACCTCTATGCCGACCCTAACATCGACGCAATCTATATCACCACTCCGCATAACACGCATATCACCTACCTGCGCGCCGCCCTGGCAGCTGGCAAGCACGTGCTCTGCGAAAAGGCCATTACCCTCAACTCCGCCGAGCTCGACGAGGCACGTGCCATTGCCGACGAGCATAACGTGGTCCTTATGGACGCTACAACGGTGCTCCACATGCCCTTATATCAAGAGCTGCGCCGCCGCATGGATGCCGCTGAGTTTGGCCGCATGAACCTCGCTCAGCTCAACTTTGGCAGCTACAAGGAGTACGGCGATCTGACCAACCGTTTCTACAATCGCAACCTTGCTGGCGGTGCCATGCTCGACATTGGCGTCTATGCTCTGTCCGTTATGCGCCTCTTTATGGCAAGCCAGCCCGCTGAGGTCGTTTCGCTGGGCAACACCTGTGAGACCGGCGTTGACGTTGCGGGCGGCATCGTCTGCCGTAATGCCGAGCAGCAGCTGGGTGTTGTGAGTCTTACGCTTCACTCCAAGCAGCCCAAGCGCTCGGTCATCAGCTTTGACAAGTGCTATATCGAGGTCAACGAGTATCCGCGTGCCGATCACGCGACCATTGTGTGGACTGCGGACGGCCACCGCGAGGAGGTCCACGCCGGCACCGAGGCTTATGCCCTGTGCTACGAGATGGCCGACCTCGAGAAGGCGGTTGCCGGCGACGACTCCAAGCGCGAGCTGCTGGATTATGCTTATGATGTTATGGAGCTTATGACCAAGCTCCGCGCCGACTGGGGAGTCGTGTACCCCGAGGAGGAGTAAGCGATGCTTGCGGAAGATAGGCTCAACGCGATTGTGTCGATGGTGCAGCAGGCTGGCTCGGTTACTGTGCCAGAGCTTGCCGATACCCTGGGCGTGACGGCGTCTACCATTCGGCGCGACCTGCAGACGCTCGATCGAGCGCACCGCATCGCCAAGGTCCACGGCGGAGCGACGAGTCTTGAACGCGCGCACGTGACGCGCGACCTAACGCTCAATGAGCGCAGCGACCTCCATAACGACGACAAGGAGCGTATCTGCGCCCGTGCGGCGGCGCTTGTGGAGCCCGAGAGCTTTGTATACATCGACTCGGGCTCGACGACGCTCAAGCTCATCGAGCATCTTCCACACCTTGAAGGTGTCACCTACGTGACCGACTCCGTGCTCCATGCTCAGCATCTCGCCCTGCGCGGCATGCGCACTGTGGTGTTGGGTGGCGAGCTCAAGCCCGAGACCGAGGCGCTCGTTGGCCCCGATGCCTTGGCAACCCTAGACCACTACAACTTCAACTGTGGCTTTTGGGGTTCTAACGGCATTGCTGCCGAGCAGGGCTTCACGGCGCCAGATATCGAGGAGGCGCAAGTAAAGCGCATCTCGATGCGCCATACGGCCAAGCGCTTCGTAATCTCGGACGCCAGCAAATTTGGCATGGTGGCGCCCGTCAAGTTTGCGGACTTCCGCGACGCAACGATTATTACCGCAGGCGAGGTCCCCGCCAAGTACCGGGCAATGGACAACGTCATCACGGTCTAGCAAGCAGAGGCAGGTTAAGGCCAAAACCACCGCAAAGGTGCCTGTCCCCATTGTGGCGGTTAGTAACGAAAACCGAGTAGTTTTCCCATTAGAAAAGCGGCAACGTCCATCACGGGCGTTGCCGCTTTCGTTGTCTGCCGGCTTGTCTAAGTCTGTAACAACTGGACCGTTAAAAGTAGGCTAGGTGTTACAGATTGAGATACTTCCGAACCGCGCCGTCCCTTTGTCTCAATCTGTAACATCTGGGACGGATTTTGCCGAGTTACTGTTACAGATTGAGATTTTCCCTTGAGGGGGATTTGAGTGTCTCGATCTGTAACAGATAGACCGGAAAATGGGTTCTAACTGTTACAGATCGAGACGTTTTGGGACCGCGGCTAAGCCATTGCGTCAAAACCACCGCAAAGGTGCCTGTGAACTGCCTCCCATTTCTTGGACATCGGGAAATGGGAGGTTTTCCATGAGTAAAGACCTCAGGGTGAAGCACGACCTGGAGTCCAGGAGGCGGGCCGTCGAGCTCTTCGACGCCGGCGTCGGCTGCAAGCCGGCGGCCGAGGCCCTGTCCGTCCCCCGCGAGACCGTGAGAGAATGGCAGTGGGTATACCGGGCGTTCGGAAGCGAGGCGCTGCTGTCCATGGGCGGGAAACAATCCAGTTACACATTCGAGCAGAGGGTCGCCGCGGCGTCGGCCGTGGTCGACGGCGGGATGGCGAAGGCCGACGCCATGGCCGAGTTCGGGATCAGGTCGAAGTCCCCGCTGGAGCGCTGGTGCAGGCTCTACCGCGAGGGCGGCGCCGAGGCGCTGCGGCCCCGCCCGAAGGGCAGGCCGAGGGGGTCGAGGTCGAAACCCCGGGCCCGCACCCGCGAGCAGGAGCTCGAGGAGCGCTGCCGCAGGCTCGAGGCCGAGGTCGCCTACCTAAAAAAATTGCGCGCCCTGGTCGAGCGGGACGGGCTCTGACCAGGGCGGCGGCCGAGGCGGTGAGGGCGCTGAGGGCGGAGGGGCACTCCCTGCGCCACCTGCTGGAGTGCTCGGGGCTCAGAAGGTCGACCTACTACTACGCGCTGGCGCACCCGCGGAGGCCGACCAGGCCCGAGCTGCGCGACGCCGCGGCCGAGATATTCTCGCGCACCGCCAACGGCTGCGGGCACCGGCAGATAGCCATGTGCCTGCGCGCCGAGCTGGGCGCGGTCGTGGCCGACAAGACCGTGCTCAAGATGATGCGCGAGATGGGCATCCGGTGCGGGATGCGCCGCCGGGGCTCCCGCCGCCGGTACAGCTCCTACAGGGGGCTCGTGGGGAGCACGTTCGAGAACGTCATCGCGAGGGACTTCGGCGCCGAGGGGCCGTGGCAGAAGCTCGGCACCGACGTCACCGAGTTCAAGGTGGCCGGCGCCAAGGCCTACTGGGCCCCGGTGCTCGACTTCTGCACGAAGGAGATCGTGGCGAGCGACATATCGACCTCGCCGGACCTCGCCCAGCAGCACGGGATGCTCGACCGGCTCCTCGAGGCCCTGCCCGGCGGGGCGGCGCCGACCATGCACTCGGACATGGGCTGGCAGTACCAGCACGAGTCCTACGCCTCCAGGCTGGAGGGGGCGGGCATCACCCAGAGCATGTCGCGCAAGGGGAACTGCATCGACAACGCCGCCACCGAGCAGCTCTTCGGCCACGTGAAGGACGAGTTCTACCGCGGCAGGGAGTGGGGCAGCTTCGGGGACTTCAAGCGCGACCTGGAGGAGTACATAGCCCATTGGAACACGCGGCGCAGGCAGGTAAGATTGAAGGGCCTGACGCCGGAGGAGTTCCGGAACCGGGCCCTTGCGGCGTAGTCGCTATTTATTCAGTCCAAGTTTCGGGGCGCAGTTCACAGGCACCTTTGTGGTGGTTTAAGGCTCCCAGGGGCAGGGGGCTTCGATGTGGATGTGCTCGCCGGTAACGGGATGCGTAAAGGACACGCTGTGGGCGTGGAGCATCAATCCACAGGGGCGAGCAGTGCCGTACAGGTCGTCGCCGACCAGGGGGTGATGCTCACTGGCCAGGTGGACGCGAATCTGATGCTTGCGGCCGGTGAGCAGCTCGACATCGATATACGAACGCGTGGGCAGACCTCGGCGGCTCTTAAGGCGCTTGAGCACCTTCACGCGCGTCTGCGACGGCTTGCCGCTGGCGCCGACGCGCATCTTGCGGCTGTCGTGGCGGTCGCGGGCGATGGGCTTGTCGATGAGCTTCTCGTTCCAGTCGATCTTGCCCTCGGCCAGCGCCAGATAGTGCTTTTCGAAGGCGTGGTCGTTCACCATCTGGTCAAAGGCGGGCTGCGTCTGTTTGTCGAGCGAGAACAGCACCACGCCGGTGGTGTTGCGGTCCAGGCGGTTGAGCGGCTGCATGTCGGTCGCGGCAAAGCCGTCGCCCATCGCCAGCAAAAGGTCGCTGGCGTAGTCGGTAAGTGTGCGCTCACCGGTGCCGTCGCCGTGGACGATCATGCCGGCGGGCTTATCGATGGCCATGAGCCAGGCGTCGCAGTAGAGGACTTGAGGTTCTTCGTTCACGTGTAAGCCTTTCGGTTAGCTAATTCCCACAAACATGCAGCCCGAGGTGGCGCCGCGCAGGCGGGCAGCGGGCTTGCGACCTGCCTGAGCTGCCTCAATGGCGCGGCGGACACGAGCAACGGCACGGCCAATCTCATCGGCTTCGAGCAGGGTTCCGTCAACCATAAGACGGCGCACGCCGGCGTCGAGCAGCTGTGGTACCTGCGGCGTAAGGTCGATGGGGTAGGCGTCGTACAAGCGAGAGCGGCCATGGATGTCGGTGCGCACGGGCATGACCTTGCCGTCGATATTCTTGAGCGACAGCTTGCGGGCGCGCAGGCGGCAGTTGGCGCAATCGTGGATGCAGCCGTTGGCAACCTGCAGGATGCAGTGCTCGCTCGTCATAACGCGCGGGCGGCCGAAAACGGTGATGCCCAGGGCTGCGGGCGCGGAGGGGCCAAGCGAGATAATCTCGTCGAGCGTAATCTCGGGCGAGAGCCAAAAAGCGCCGGCCCCGCGCTCGGCGAGTGCCTCCATGCAAGGCGTGTTGTGCACGGGCAGGCAGGATCGAATTTCGGCCGTGGCGCCAACCTGGGCGGCCAGGGCAAGCTCAGAGATGTTACCGACAGCGATGGTGGCCCCAGCCTGTATCCACGAATCGACGCGCTCGTGGTCGACGGCGCGGCAGATCTCGTCGAGTACGGGTACGATGCCCTGCTCAAACGCATCGGCGGGGGAGACACCGGCGGCCTGGAGCGCGTCGGTGGTCATGTAGATGCGCGTTGCACCCTCGGCGCGAGCGGCCTCGGCGGCCTCGAGCGAGGTGACGGTGGCGCAGATCTGCGGCTCATCGCGGTAATGCTCGGGCGCGGGGCGGGAATCACTGGTGACAATCGCCGGCAGCTCGAGCGTGCGGGCGCGCTCCGCGTACGGCGCCAGAATGGCCTCCTCCAGTGCCTTGCAAGCGGCGGCACGCACCTTATGTACGGCGGAGAAGCCCATGCCGCAGCCCTCATCGAGCGTCACATCAAAGCTCGCAGCCTCAAAGGGCGAGGAGCCCATGCGGCCCACATGCTCCACCAGATCGGATGCCTCGACGGCGCGCGTCTTGGCGGCCTCGACGGTAAAGCCGGTCGCAGTGGCAGCGAGCGCGGGGTCGTCGCAGCAGGTGAGCGTCACGGTAAACGGCTCGCCCAGACGCGCCACGATAGACACATCTACGGCACGGCGGCGCAGCACGTCGCGCTTGAGCGCGGCGCCGGCGGCGTCGATAGCGCGCTGGCTGCGAATCACGCGGACGCGGCAGCCCTCGGGCATGCTGCGGGGCACGCGGCACTCGATGACGTCACCGGCGGCGGCATCATCGGCGGCAATGGTGGTCAGGAATTGGTCGAACTCATCGTCGTGGCGAAGCTCCAACAGGTCGCCCTTGCCCACGGGCTCAAACAACTCAATGCGGGCGATGGCGGCGCGGCGACGGCGATCGTCGGGCTTGAGCCCGCGCACATCGCGGTTGGCCAGGTGGCTGCCGAGCACCGTGCCCACGATCTGGCCGCGGTTGTTGGAGCGCTCGTAGCTCATCATCTCGTCACCCGAGGTGCCGTCTTGGTAGGCGTGCGTAAAGTCGCGGTTAAAGCAGCGCTTGAGCTGGCGCTGGCGGGCGGCGTCCTCGTCCTTATCTACGGCGACCCCGGCCAGCATGTCATCGATCTGATGACGGTACACGTCGACGATGGAATACACGTAATCGGGGGCCTTCATGCGGCCCTCGAGCTTGAGTGATGCGGCGCCGGCGTCATACAGACGGCGAACGAGCTGCGACGTGTTGGTGTCGCGCGGGCACAGCGCGCGCTCGCGACCGGCAGGGGAGAGCGAGCGGCCGTTCTCGTCAATCAGCTCGTAGGGCAGGCGACAGGGCTGAGCGCACATGCCGCGGTTGGCCGAGCGGCCCGCCATGGCAAAGCTCGACAGCAGGCACAGGCCCGAGTAACAAAAGCAGATGGCGCCGTGGCTAAAAACCTCCAGGTCAACGTCGGGCGCAGCGTTGTGAATGGCGGCGATCTCGTCAATGGAGAGCTCGCGCGAGAGGGTCACGCGGTCGGCGCCCTGCTCGCGGCACCAGATGGTCCCACGGTCATCGTGGATGTTCGCCTGGGTCGAGATGTGCGTCTCGATGCCGGGCATGGTGCGCTTGACCTCAAAGAACAGGCCCCAGTCCTGGATAATGAAGGCATCGGCGCCCAGCGTGGAGCAGCGATGGATGAGCTGCAGCGCATCGCTCATCTCGGACTGCTTGATGACGATGTTGACCGTGACGTAGACGTGCGAGCCGGCCAGGTGCGCGGCGCGGCAGGCCTGCTCAAAGGCCTCGTCGGTAAAGTTCGTTGCCTTGCGGCGGGCGTTGAAGCTGCCCATGCCACAGTAGATGGCGTCTGCCCCGGCAGCGAGTGCGGCGGCAAAGGGCTCCGGGCCTCCGGCGGGGGCCAAGAGCTCGGGCCTGCGGTTGGTGGTTCGACTGGCGGTTGCGGTCATATCCTGCCTTTCAAAATGCTCAGATACTCAAAAGTATAGTGGTGCAGTCGCGGCAGGCGATGCCCGCAGCCTAAGCAGGACAAAGTCTTCAGCAGCCTCTCATGTAAAAATGATCCCTTTTCCTCCGTCCCTAAGGGATCACGTGATCCGAAGGGGACGGAGGAAAAGGGATCAGTATTCGGGCACGTCGCCGGTCACGCCGTTCATCGGCCCGTACGCGCCGTTGGGCGATAAAATATTCTCGCAATGTGATAATAATCTTGCACAGCGCAAAATCATCCCCTACTATCCCAATCAAGCGCGGTGTTCAGACCGAACTGTGCCTCCCGGTGCGAACGCCGCGCTCACGCTCTCTATTTGATCGTAAGGAGAAAAACATGAGCAAGACCGTCGTGTCTTCCGATAACGCACCCGCAGCCATCGGCCCCTATTCCCCCGGTATCCAGACCGGCAACATGGTGTTCCTGTCCGGCCAGCTGGGCATTGACCCTGCGACCGGCAAGATGCCCGAGGGTGTCGAGGCTCAGGCCAAGCAGTCCCTCGCTAACGTCGAGGCCCTGCTGACCGCTACCGGCGCCACGTTTGCCGATGTCGTCAAGACCACGGTCTACCTGGCCGATATCGCCGACTTCGCCGCTGTGAACGAGATTTACGCCTCCAAGTTCGAGGCCCCGTTCCCCGCGCGCAGCGCCTTCCAGGTTGCCGCCCTTCCGGCTGGCGGTCTGGTCGAGATCGAGGTCGTCGCCGCTCTCTAGGGCGTTGGCAACAACTAAACATGACATGCAAAAAGACCCTGCAGTGCGAGCTGCAGGGTCTTTTGTCAAGCGATGCGACAAAAATGATCCGTTTCCCTCCGTCCCCAAGGATCAGCGGGCTAGCCCTCCTTGCGGACCTTTTGCAGATAGCGGTAGACGCTGGGCTCAGAGATTCCAAGTGCGGCGGCGGCGCAGGCAACGGCACCCTTGAGCATAAACACGCCGTTTCCGTTGAGATGGCGGATAACGTCCACGCGGTCGGCCTGCCCAAGCGAGGCGACATCCTGCCCGCGGCTTTCGAGCAGCTCGGAAATGCTGCGGTCGATGAGCTCCTGTGTGGACTCCGAAAGGCTTTCGACCTCGATGGGGGAGGGCTCCGTGCGGACCGGCGCGGCGTCGAAGCAGGCCATAAGCTGCTGGGCCATGGCGTTGATGTTGCGCACGGCCGAAAGATCGGTGTTGACGCACAGCATGCCGACGATCTCGTCATCCTCGCGAATGAAGTACGTTGCGGATTCCAGCGTCTTGCCGCCGGCGCCGCGGCCTTCGTAGCCCGTAATGAACGGCAGATCGCGATATTTACCATCGTGCATAATCTTGAGTGCCAGATCGGTAGCGGGTCCGCCAATCTTGCGCCCGCTCACGATACCGTTGCGAATATCGACAATGGCATGGTCGGGATCCGAGAAATCATGCAGCACGATTTCGCTGTTTTTGCCGAGCACCTGTTCAAGGAAATCGACCATCGGCAAAAAGCGACGTACGGTCTCGTTCACGGGTAACTCCTTTGGGTGAAATCGGAAATGTTCATAACAATTTTTTCTCATGGTAACACGCTGCCCATCATCTCGTATGTCCGCAGGTACATTGCGTAATACAGACGAGCGGTAGGAATTTGGCGGTAAACGGTCGACCAAAAGAAAAGTTAGATGTTATTTTGACCAGACACTTTCCTGACCTGCGGAAATGCGTTATCTCAGCTGAAGAATAGTCTGATAACAAAAAATTATTATTGAGAATGAGAATCATCTTTAATACGATATGCAACGAAGGCACAACCTCAACCCCGCACTGCGTCACAATAGAGCGTTAGATGCGAAACAACTACTTCGAGGATTGGTGGTCAAATGACCCAGGAGACGGTTACGAACGGCACTGAAGCCCTGTTCACTCGCGAAGGCATGCCTCCCGTTAAGGAAATGATCCCGTGTGCCCTTCAGCACGTACTGGCATCGTTTGCCGGCATCATTACCCCGGCGGTCATCATGGCCGGCGTCTACGGCTTTAATAGCCAGCAGAGTACCGACATCATTCAGGTCGCGCTCATTCTTTCGGCAATCGACACGGCCCTTCAGGCGTTCGCTCCCTTCCGTCGCATCGGCGGCGGCCTGCCCATCGTCATGGGCGTCTCGTTCGCGTTCCTGCCGGCCCTTCAGGCCATGGGCGCCTCGGGCTTTAGCTTTGGTGCGCTGCTGGGCGGCGAGATTGTCGGCGGTGCCGTCGCGGTCCTCTTTGGTCTGGCCTACAGCAAGATCAAGTGGCTGTTCCCGCCCGTCGTGACCGGTACGGTCATCTTCTCCATCGGCGTTTCGCTGTATCCCACGGCCGTCAAGTATATGGCCGGCGGTATGGGCACGCCGCTGTGGGGCACCCCGCAGGCATGGTGCGTCGCTCTTATCACCTTCGCCGTGGTCTTTGCGCTCGCCAACTTTGGCAAGGGCACGCTCAAGCTGGGATCCGTGTTCTTTGGCATGATCGTTGGCATGATCGTTTCGATCCCCTTTGGCATGATCGACTTCTCCAGCGTCGCCACCGCTCAGGTCTTCGCCCTTCCCAAGCTCATGCCCTACGCGCTCGAGTTTGATCCCGAGGTCTGCATTACCCTCGCCGTCGTGTTCCCCATGGTTGCCATCCAGGTTATCGGTGACGTCTCCGCCGCCTGCCTGGGCTCCATCGACCGTATGCCCACCGAGCGCGAGCTCTCCGGCGCTATCGTGTCCCAGGGCCTCACCTCTATGGTCGGCGGCCTGCTGGGCGGTCTTCCCACCAGCGCCCTTGGCCAGAACGTGGGCATCATCTGCTCCAACAAGGTCGTCAACAAGTGGGTCTTTGTGATCATCGCGGCCGTCTTTGCCATCGCCGGTCTGTTCCCGCAGCTCTCTGCCGTCCTTTCCGCTATCCCGCAGCCCGTCATCGGCGGCGCGACCGTCGGTGTCTTTGGCACCATCACCATGAACGGCGTGCGCATGTTCACCCGCGAGGGCCTCACGCAGCGCACCACCACCATCGTCGGTACCTCCGTCGTCTTTGGCCTGGGTATCTGGATGGCCAGCGGTTGCCTTGCCGGCGAGGGTATGCCCACTTGGGTGCCCACCGTCATCGGCTCCAATGCTGTAACCCCCACCGCCATCATGGCTATTGTCCTTAACCTGATCCTTCCGCAGACGCCGGTCGTGGCTCAGCACATCGATGCTGCCAAGGACGCTGCCGTGGATCTGGTCTTGCCCGAGAGCAAGAAGTAACCAATTCGGTGCTATTCGTCGGCGGGCGCATCGCCTCGTCCGCCGACGCCATGCGGCGCCAAGCCGCACTTCAAAGGGTTTGTCCCTTTGGTGAAGCGTTGACGGGAGAGGGCCCGTTTCCGGTGTAGGCCGGCGCTTCGCACTCCGCCATGTCAGAGGTGTCAAACCCCGCCTCTGATGTTGAAGGGAACATCCATGCTTCTGGTCGCTAACGGTTCCGTTTTTACCCGCAACGCTCAGACCCCGTTCATTCCAAACGGTGCGGTCGCCATTGACGGAGATACGATCGTCGAAGTGGGCCCCGAGTGCGAGCTCAAGGCCAAGTACCCGGATGCCGAGTACGTCGACGCCCAGGGCAACCTCATCATGCCCGGACTCATCAACTGCCACACCCACATCTACTCGGGTCTGGCCCGCGGCCTTGCCATCAAGGGCTGCAACCCCACCAACTTCCTGGAGAATCTTGAGCAGCAGTGGTGGAAGATCGACGACAACCTGACGCTCGACGGCACCAAGGCCAGCGCCTATGCCACGATTCTTGACTCCATCCGCGATGGCGTCACCACGATCTTCGATCACCATGCGAGCTTCTGCGAGATCCCGGGAAGCCTCTTTACCATTAAGGATGCCGCGCAGGAGCTGGGCATGCGTTCGTGCCTGTGCTACGAGGTCTCCGATCGTCGCGGCCAGGAAAAATGCGACCAGGCCATTGCCGAGAACGCCGAGTTTGCCCAGTGGGCCGCCAAGGAGCGTCGCGATAACGATAACCACATGATCGCCGCCATGTTTGGCGGTCACGCCACCTTTACGCTGTCGGACGAGACCATGGACAAGATGGCCGAGGCCAACAACGGCCTGACCGGCTTCCACATCCATGTGTGCGAGGGCATGAACGACGTGTGGGACTCCCGCCTCAACCGCGGCGGCATCAGCCCCGTCGAGCGCCTACTGCAGCACAACCTGCTGGGTCCCGACACCATGCTCGGCCACTGCATCCACGTGACGCCTGCCGAGATGGATATCGTCAAGGAGTCCGGCACCTGGCTCGTCAACAACCCCGAATCCAATATGGGCAACGCCGTGGGCTGCGCCCCCGTGCTCGAGTTCTTCCGCCGCGGTATCCCCGTGTGCATGGGCACCGACGCCTACACCCACGATATGCTCGAGAGCCTCAAGGTCTTCCTGATCATTCAGCGCCACAACGCCGCCATGCCCAACGTGGGCTGGTGCGAGGCCATGACGATGCTGTTCGAGAACAACGCCAAGATGGCGAGCAAGTACTTCGATCGCAAACTCGGCGTGCTCGAGGCCGGCGCCGCCGCCGACGTCATCGTTATGGACTACAAGCCCTTTACGCCGCTGAGCGAGGAGAACATCGACGGCCACATGCTCTTTGGCATGATGGGCAAAAACTGCCGCACCACCATCATCAACGGTCGTGTCCTGTACAAGGATCGCGAGTTTGTCGGTATCGATGAGGACAAGATCAACGCGTGGACCATGGCCGAGTCCAAGAAGCTCTGGAGCACGCTCAACGATCGCGTGTACTAATCCAACTGGAGATTCGCGCGCGTCGGATGTTTCGCCGCATCCGGCGCGCGCATAGGCGGCCTCCGCGGGGTCGCCGGCGCTGTGCTAGCGCTACACCGTATTTGCGCCCGCCGCGCGGTCTCGCCGGGCGTTACAGAGAGGAGCTCATTATGAGCGACATTATGAGGCCGATCCCGTTTTCGCAGCTGATGAACTGGATCATCGAGGAGCACAAGACCCAGGGCGCCATCTTTGGCGTGCGCAAGATGGTCACGACCAACCAGGAGGGCGCGCTTCCCATTTTTGACGAGCGCATCGAGACTCCGTTTGGCCCGGCCGCCGGCCCCAACACGCAGCTGGCCCAGAACATCGTGGCCTCTTATGTGGCCGGTTCCCGCTTCTTTGAGCTCAAGACCGTTCAGGTTATGGACGGCGAGGAGCTCTCCAAGTGTGTGAACAAACCCTGCATCGTGGCACAGGACGAGTGCTACAACTGCGAGTGGTCGACCGAGCTCGAGGTTCCGCAGGCCTTTGCCGAGTACGTGAAGGCATGGTTTGCCTGCCACCTGATCGCTCGCGAGTACGGTCTGGGCAGCCCGGACGGTTTTGTCTTTAACATGTCCGTGGGCTATGACCTCGAGGGCATCAAGAGCCCCAAGGTCGACGCCTACATCGAGGGCATGAAGGACGCCAGCGGCTCCGACGTCTGGAACGAGTGCCGCGCATGGGCGCTCGCCAACCTGGACAAGTTTGAGCATGTCGACGCCGCGTTTGTCGAGTCCATTCCGGCGCGCGTGTCCAACTCCATCACCGAGTCCACGCTGCATGGCTGCCCGCCGGCCGAGATCGAGCGCATCGCGACCTATCTGATCACCGAGAAGGGCCTCAACACCTACATCAAGTGCAACCCCACGCTGCTGGGCTATGAGTTTGCCCGCCAGCGCCTCAACGAGCTGGGCTTTGACTACATCGTCTTCGATGACACGCACTTCCGCGAGGACCTGCAGTGGGCCGATGCCGTGCCTATGTTCGAGCGCCTGATTGCCCTGTGCGCCGAGCGCGGCCTGGAGTTTGGCGTCAAGCTGACCAACACGTTCCCCGTCGACGTGACGAGGAACGAGCTGCCCTCCACCGAGATGTACATGTCCGGCCGTTCGCTGTTCTCGCTGACCATCGAGGCTGCCCGCCGCATTGCCGAGCAGTTCGATGGCAAACTACGCATTAGCTACTCTGGCGGTGCCACGGTCTACAACATCCGCGCCCTGTACGATGCCGGCATTTGGCCCGTTACCCTGGCGACCGACGTGCTCAAGCCCGGTGGCTACGAGCGCTTTAGCCAGATGGCCGGCGAGTTTACCGATCTGGACGGCAAGCCGTTCGCGGGTGTCTCTCTCGAGGCTGTGACTGCGATCCAGACCGATTCGCTCACCAACCCGCTATACAAGAAGCCGCTGCGCCCGCTGCCCGACCGCAAGGTCGCCGGCAAGAGCCCGCTTTCCGACTGCTTTACCACGCCGTGCCGCACGAGCTGCCCCATCCAGCAGGATATTCCCGCCTACTTGGCGGCTGTTGACGAGGGCCGCTACGAGGACGCACTCAACATCATCATCGAGCGCAACGCTCTGCCGTTCATTACCGGCACTATCTGCCCGCATCCCTGCGGCCGTGCCTGCGAGCGTGCGTTCTACGAGCCCGAGGGCGCCCAGATCCGCGCCAGCAAGCTCAAGGCCGCCCGCGAGGCCATGACCGCCGTGCTGCCCAAGCTGCGCGCCCAGGCCATCGCCAACGACGGCGAGCGCAACGTTGCCGTTATCGGCGGCGGCCCGGCCGGCTTGGCGACGGCGTTCTTCCTGACGCGCGCTGGCGTGCCCGTCACCATCTTCGAGGCCCGCGATTCGCTCGGCGGCGTGGTCCGTCACGTCATCCCCGAGTTCCGCATTGCGAGCGATGACATCTCCCACGATGCCGAGCTCTGCCTGGCCTTTGGTGCCAAGGTGCAGCTCAATGCCCGCGTGGAGTCCATTGACGAGCTCAAGGCCCAGGGCTTTACCGACGTGGTCGTGGCCACCGGCGCCTGGATGCCCGGCTCTGCGGGCCTGGGCGAGGATGCCGAGCTCGACGTGCTGGAGTTCCTCGAGGCCGCCAAGAGGGGCGAGAAGCTCGAGCTGGGCGAGGACGTCGTGGTCATTGGCGCCGGCAACACCGCCATGGATGCGGCCCGCGTGGCCAAGCGCCTGGCTGGCGTGAAGAACGTGCGCCTGGTGTATCGCCGCACCAAGAAGCAGATGCCCGCCGACGAGGAAGAGCTTGATCTTGCTCTTGCCGATGGTGTTGAGTTCTGCGAGCTGCTGGCCCCCAAGGCGCTTAACGGCGCCGTGCTGACCTGCGACGTCATGGAGCTTGGCGAGCCGGATGCAAGCGGCCGTCGCAGCCCCGTCGCCACGGGCGAGACCGTCGAGCTTTCCGCCACCACGGTGATCTGCGCCGTGGGCGAGGGCATCGATGCCAGCCTGTACGATGCCGCGGGTGTCGAGCACGACCGTCGCGGCCGCCTTGCCGCCACCTCCACTGGCGTCGAGGGCGTTTGGGCTGCGGGCGACTGCCGCCGCGGTCCTGCCACCGTGGTCGAGGCTATTGCCGATGCCGCCGAGGTCGCCCGCGCCATCGCCGGCGTGGACTTTAACAAGTACGCCGACTGCAACGAGCAGGCCGGCCGCGAGGACACTTGCTACGAGCGCAAGGGGTCGCTGTGCCGCGACAAGCGCAACTGCACCAAGACTCGCTGCCTGGGCTGCGGCTCGGTGTGCGAGGTCTGCTGCGATGTGTGCCCCAACCGTGCCAACGTGGCAATTAAGGTGCCGGGCCTGGCCAAGCATCAGGTCGTCCACGTCGATGGCATGTGCAACGAGTGCGGCAACTGCGCCGTGTTCTGTCCCTACCAGGAGGGCCGTCCCTACAAGGACAAGCTCACCCTGTTCTGGAGCGAGCAGGACATGGAGAACTCCGAGAACGAGGGCTTCCTGGCTGTGGACGAGGACCACTTTAAGGTCCGCGTCGCCGGCACGGTCCGCACCGTCTCGGTCGATGCCGTCAACACCGGCCTTCCCGAGGCCGTCCGCCTGACCATCAGGGCTGTGCGCGACAACTATCCGTATCTCCTTAAGAAATAGGCGAGTCTCTTATGGCCAAATCCATTCAACATAACGTGGCCTACGTTGCCTGCGGAAGCGGTTGCGCCTCCGCAGGCGGCGACGCCCGCTGCAGCGAAGGCTGCATTGGCTGTGGCGCCTGCGTCACGGCCTGCCCCCACGGTGCCATTGCGCTGGTCGATGGCATCGCCCGCGTGGATCGCTCAAAGTGCACGGGCTGTGGCCTGTGCGGCATGGCGTGCCCGCAGCGCGTGATTGCCTTCGTCCCCGGCTACCAGAACATTCTGGTGCGCTGCAACAACACCGATAAGGGTGCCATTGCGCGCAAGATTTGCGACACGAGCTGCATCGGTTGCGGTATGTGCGCCAAAAAGTGCCCTGCCGGCGCTATCCGCATCGAGGACAACTGCGCCCATATCGACGGCGTGGACTGCCTGTCGTGCGGCATGTGCGCCGTCGTCTGCCCGCATGGCGCCATCCACGACCGCACCGGCATCGCCGCCGGCGTGTAGAAGGGAATCACCATGGCACAGGAATTCACTTTTACCGTTAACGGTGTCGAGCACACGACGACGGAGAATAAACCACTGCTGCGCTATCTGCGCGACGACCTGCACATTCACTCCGCCAAGGACGGCTGCTCCGAGGGCGCCTGCGGCACCTGCACCATCCATGTGGACGGTGCGGCCGTCAAGGCGTGCGTGCTGACCACCGCTCTTGCCGCCGGCCGCAACATCGTGACCGTCGAGGGCCTGCCCGAGGACGTGCGCGAGGCCTTTGTGTACGCCTTTGGCGCCGTGGGCGCCGTGCAGTGCGGTTTTTGCATTCCCGGCATGGTCATGGCGGGTGCGGCGCTCATCGCCGAGGACCCCGAGCCCACCGAGGAGCAGATCAAGTACGCCATTCGCGGTAACGTCTGTCGCTGCACCGGCTACAAAAAGATTATCGAGGGCATCTCGCTGGCCGCTGCGGCGCTCCGCGGCGAAAAGCAGATCGACGAGGACCTGGAGCGCGGCGATGACTACGGCGTGGGCAAGCGCGCCTTTCGTATTGACGTGCGCAAGAAGGTGCTCGGCGAGGGCAAGTATCCCGACGACATCGACGAGCTCGATCAGCCGGGCCTGACCTATGCCAGCGCCGTGCGCTCCAAGTATCCGCGCGCCCGCGTGCTCTCCATCGACACCTCCAAGGCCGAGGCCCTGCCCGGTGTGGTGGGCATCCTGCGCGCCGAGGACGTGCCGGTCAACCAGGTCGGCCACCTTATCCAGGACTGGGACGTCATGATCGCTCAGGGCGATATCACCCGCTGCGTGGGCGATGCCATCGTGCTGGTGGTCGCCGAGGACGAGGCGACGCTCGAGAAGGCCAAGAAGCTCGTAAAGATTGACTACGAGCCGCTGGAGCCCGTGCGCAACATTGTCGAGGCCAGGGCCGCCGACGCTCCGCGCCTGCATGACAGCTTCTTTGCCTTTGGCAACACGGTGGAGCTCAAGGACAACGTGTGCCAGAGCCGCCACGTGACGCGCGGCGACGCCGCCAAGGCGCTGGCCGAAAGCGCGTTCACCGTGACGCAGCGCTTTACCACGCCCTTTACCGAGCATGCCTTCTTGGAGCCCGAGTGTGCCGTTGCCTTCCCGTACAAGAACGGCGTCAAGGTGCAGTCGACCGACCAGGGCGCCTACGACACGCGCAAAGAGTGTGCCCACATGTTTGGCTGGGACAACGAACCCGAGCGCGTGGTCGTCGAGACCATGCTCGTGGGCGGCGGCTTTGGCGGTAAGGAGGACGTGTCCATCCAGCATCTGGCCGCGCTCGCCGCATATAAGTTTCAGCGTCCTGTGAAGTGCAAGCTCACGCGTGCCGAGTCGCTCGCTTTCCATCCCAAGCGCCATGCCATGGACGGTACCTTTACGCTGGGCTGCGACGCCGAGGGCAACTTTACCGGTCTGGACTGCGAGATCAACTTTGACACCGGCGCCTACGCGTCGCTGTGTGGCCCGGTGCTCGAGCGCGCCTGCACACATGCCGTCGGCCCCTACAAGTACCAGAACACCGATATTCGCGGTTATGGCTACTACACCAACAACCCGCCCGCCGGCGCGTACCGCGGCTTTGGCGTTTGCCAGTCCGAGTTTGCGCTCGAGAGCCTAATCGACCTGCTGGCCGAGAAGGTCGGCCTGGATCCGTGGGAGATTCGCTACCGCAACGCCATCGAGCCGGGCGAGGTTTTGCCCAACGGTCAGATTGCCGACTGCTCCACGGCGCTGAAGGAGACACTGCTCGAGGTCAAGGATGCCTACTATGCGCATCCCGGACACGCCGGCATTGCCTGCGCCATGAAGAACGCCGGCGTGGGCGTGGGCCTGCCCGATGCCGGCCGCTGCAAGATTCGCATCGAGAACGGCGCGGCCGTGGTCTATGCCGCCACGTCCGACATTGGCCAGGGCTGTAACACCGTCTTTTTGCAGGACGTTGCCGAGGCATGCGGCCTGCCGCTTCGCTGCATCGCCAACGGCGAGTGCTCCACCGAGAACGCTCCCGACTCCGGCACCACGTCTGGTTCGCGTCAGACGGTCGTGACCGGCGAGGCCGTGCGCGGCGCCGCCTTCCTGCTGCGCGATGCCATGGTTGGCATCGAGGCCGGCAAGCCCGCGCCCGATGCTCCCGTGAGCGCGCATGGCGACGGCGTCAAGATCGAGTACGATGACGGTCGCGCCTACCAGCTGCGCACGCAGGAGCTCGTCGCCGGCCAGGGTATGCATCCTCAGGATCCCGCGGCCGCCATCAAGGCGCTTGAGGGATGCGAGTTTGGCTACGTGTACCTGGAGCCGACCGACAAACTGGGTGCGGATGTTCCCAACCCCAAGAGCCATATCTGCTACGGCTTTGCCACGCATGTGGTCATTCTGGATGATGACGGCCGCGTGAGCGAGGTCTACGCCGCGCACGATTCCGGCAAGGTGGTCAACCCCATCTCCATCCAGGGTCAGATCGAAGGCGGTGTGCTCATGGGTATGGGTTACGCACTTACCGAGGACTGGCCGCTCAAGGACTGCGTACCCCAGGCAAGGTACGGTACGCTCGGGTTGTTCCGTGCGCCCGAGATTCCGGATATCCATGCCATCTACGTGGAGAAGGACGAGCTGCTGCCCGTGGCATACGGCGGCAAGGGCATCGGCGAGATCGCAACGATTCCCACGGCGCCCGCCGTGCAGAACGCCTACCGCGCGTTTGACGGCAAGCTGCGTCCGGATCTGCCCATGGTGGATACGCCGTACAGCCGCGCCCGTCACCGCGGCTAGGGTAGAGCGCGGACGACCATTGCTGATGGGCCGTTCGCGCTCAACATCAACTACATACGCTGCGCCTTTGGCCCCGGCTCCATCGCGAGCCGAGGCCTTTTGTTTGGAGTGGAAACTGCGTCCCGGATTTGGCGCTCAGAACGGGACACGCTTTCCGGATGGGATGCTTGGCGGAAACTACGGCCCAGTTTTTGGCTCCAGAACGGGATACATTTTCCGGAACGGTCCACGTGCGGTGGTGTACCGCCCCTTTTGCGTGCGCCGCTTGTCGAATTACGTTATAGCTAGCTATATTATAGGAAGGTATAATATAGCTAGCTATAACGTAAAGGAAGGATGGCCCTATGTTTATCGGAAGAACAGTGGAAATGTCCGAGCTCAATCGACTGTATGGCACGGGCTCCTTTGAGATGCCTGTGATTTACGGCCGTCGTCGTGTGGGCAAAACGCGTCTTATCACAGAATTCATCCAAGACAAGAAGGCTATTTACTTTCAAGCTCGTCGTACCAATGCAGAGGCAAACCTGCACGGCTTTAGCCAGGCGATACTTGCGGGTTCGGTTGGTGCTGCAGGCGTGTCGTTTCGTAGTTTTGACGAGGCGTTCGATGCATTGGCCACCATGGCTCGCACGGAACGTTTGATTGTCGTGATTGACGAGTATCCCTATCTCGCCCAATCGAATCCCGAGATCAGTTCGTTGCTGCAAGACAAGATTGATCACTTGTACAAAGAGACTAGGCTCATGCTGATTCTATGCGGCTCGTCTCTTTCGTTTATGGAGGAACAGGTGTTGGGCTACGAGAGCCCACTATACGGTAGGCGTACGGCCCAGTTTAAGATCATGCCGCTCGATTTTACGACGACCCTCGGCCTGTGGCAGAGCATGAGTCGCGAAGACGCTGCAGTTTGCTATGGTATGACGGGCGGCATTCCTGCATATATCGAGAGAGTCGATCCTGCCGCATCGCTCAAGGACAACATCAAACGTCTTTTTCTTACTTCTACGGGCTATCTCTTTGAGGAGCCGAGTAACCTGCTATTGCAGGAGTGCCGCAATCCCGAGCAATATGATGCGATCGTGCAAGCAATTGCCCAGGGGCGCTCGAAGATCTCGGAGATTGCGAGCTCTACGGGAATCCCTGCGAGCAACGTAAAGAGCTATGTGGATAAGCTGGCGTCGCTTGGGATTGTCGAGCGCGAGCTGCCCCTAAACGAGACGAGCAATAAGCGAGCCGTGTATCTGCTGAGCGATCAGATGTTTAGGTTCTGGTACAAGTTTGTTCCGCAGAACATCGGGCTGATTCAAAACGATATGGCCGAGATGGCGTATGAGCGCATTGAGCCGCACGTATCGGATTACATGGGTACGGTCTTTGAGCTTATATGCAGACAATACGTGTACGAACTCGCGCGGGCGGGCCAGCTTGATGTGGTTCCGGCAAGCGTTGGGCGCTGGTGGGGGACGGATAATCGCACGCATACGCAGGAAGAAATCGACTTGATTGTTGACGATGGCGAGGGCACTGCGCTGTTTGCGGAATGCAAATGGCGCAATGAACCGGTGGGCGAAGACGTGCTGCAAAAGCTCGTGCATCGAAGCGAGCTCTTTAGGCGGCAGCACAAAAGCTATGCGATCTTCTCGAAGCGAGGCTTTACGCAAGGATGTCAGGAAGCTGCGGCGAGCAGGGGAGATGCCAAGCTGATTTCGTTTGCCGAGATGTGCGAGCGGAGATAACCAAGCACGCTCTGATGTGATGCTCGGAATGGGTCGCGCTAAGGATGCCAAGCGTAAAACCTTCAATGAAAATGGCGTAAAAACTACATCTGTCATGGCGTAAAAACTACATTGAAAGTAGCGTAAAATCAGCATTGAGAATGGCGTAATATCGCATATCGCGTGATAGAGAGGGACGGCCGTCTATGGATGCACCAAAGAGATTGACCCAAAAGGGATATAGGCCCCGGCTCATAGAGGAGCGCCTCGACACCCTTATGCGGGCGTTTGGCTGTGTGGAGATCAACGGCCCCAAATGGTGCGGCAAGACCTGGACGGCGCTCTCTCGCTCGGCGAGCGTCTCCAGGCTCGATGAGCCTGCGCAGCGTGCGGCGGCAGAGGTCGACCCAAGCCTGGCGCTCATCGGCGATGCGCCACACCTGGTCGATGAATGGCAGGAGGTGCCCGAGGTTTGGGATGCCGCCCGGCGTTTCGTGGACGCGAGCGGCAACGAACGGGGGACACTTTTGCTCACGGGCTCGACCGCGCTCAAAAGCGAGGAGCGCAGCCATGTTCGTCATTCCGGCACGGGTAGGATCGCCCGTCTGTCAATGCGCCCCATGGCCCTGTGTGAGTCGGGCGACGGCGAGCCGCTCGTGTCACTGGCAAGCCTCTTTAAGGGCGAGGATTT
Source organism: Collinsella aerofaciens ATCC 25986 (assembly GCF_010509075.1). Taxonomy (NCBI): domain Bacteria; kingdom Bacillati; phylum Actinomycetota; class Coriobacteriia; order Coriobacteriales; family Coriobacteriaceae; genus Collinsella; species Collinsella aerofaciens. The sequence continues at coordinate 1,137,402 of NZ_CP048433.1, read as the reverse complement.
TGCCCCTCAGCGTCGCGAGAGCACGGTGGATGACGTCGCCCGCTGGTGCTGCAGGGGCGGTTGGCCTGCAAATCTTGGGCTTTCGGAAGATCTTGCGCGAGAGACGGCAAGCCAGTACGTGCACTCGGTGCTCGACGTCAACGTGCTGGACGAGGGCATGTCGCCCGAGCTTGCACACGGCCTTTTGCGAGCTCTTGCCATGAACGAGAGCCAGGCTGTCACGTACAAGACGCTCGTAAAGGACGCCTCGTACGGTGAGGCGGGCCCCGACGAGAGGACCATCGCTGCGTACTTGGACCTCTTCAACAGGCTCAAGCTGACCGAGGACCTGTGCGGATGGGAGCCGCCCATGCGCTCGAAGGCCCGCGTTCGCGTGCGCCCCAAGCGCTACTTCTGTGACCCGTCACTTGCGGCGGCGTTGCTGGGGGCTACCCCTGAGCGGCTGCTTGGCGATATGCAAACGCTGGGGATGCTCTTTGAGAATCTCGTCCTGCGCGACGTGCGCGTGTTCCTTTCCACCTACGGCGGTGTCGACAACAGTGTCCATTATTTCCGAGATGAGAAGGGCCTTGAGGTCGATCTGATCGTTGAGCACGACGGGCGCTGGGGAGCCATCGAGGTCAAGCTGAGTGATGCGAAAGCAGACGATGGAGCGAGAAATCTCAAGGCGCTGGAGAGGAAAGTGCTCTCCAATCCTGCCGCCCAGAATGCCGCGCCGGCGTTTTTGGCGGTCGTGGTTGGAAAGGGGAGCATTGCCTACACACGCGACGACGGCGTGGCGGTGATTCCCATGGCGGCACTTGGGGCGTAGTGGTTTTGCGGGCGTGCCGTGCTTCCTTTACCGAAAATCCATTTGGTAAACCAGATGCTCGCGGATAGAATAAAGTTGACGGCAGCCCAAGGGTGATAGCTGGGCAGCGCCGTTGCTTGGTCAAGAGGTCAGTGCCTTAATGGCAGCGACTTGTTATGCTTCGAATGCTGCTTGAGTGCCTCGGAAAGTTCGATAAGCGTCGTGAAGAGCGAGACCAAAGCAACCAAGAGCTCTACGAGCTCTGATGGGCCCGGGATGACCGCTGATTCAAGTCACCGGGCCTAAATTTTTTTCACACATTTGAATAGAGCGGGCGACTCTCTTGGGGCCGTCTGCATGGCGTGTGCTTGGCGCATGGTATTGCGCCCCGCTTTCACGTCCGCACGGGCGCCTATCCTTACAGCAATGTAGCCGCCTGTGTAGTAAGCGGCCAGCAACGGAGAAAGGCCCTAACCGTGTCAGCTGAAAAGACGCCGTGTATCTCGGCTATCGATACGACGAACTTTGCGCGCCAGATTGTGCTGGATTTTGAGTTTGCGCCGGTGCCAAAGCAGCGCCAGCGCCGTGGAATGCGCAATGAGATTATCGAGGTCGGCGCCGTCAAGCTCGACTACCACGGCAACGTTATGGGCGAGTTCTCGCAGTTTGTGCAGACGGAATTTACCGAAGGCGTTGCGTTTCCCGTCCGCGAGCTCACAGGTATATCGGCCGTGGACACCGCGATGGCCGACCCGCTCTACATGGTGATCAAAAGGCTCAGCGATTGGATCGGCCGCTACTCCGCCCAGATAGTTTGCTGGAGCGGGACGGACCGTCGACAGCTTATGACCGAGTGCCAGGCAAAGCAAATCGACCTTGCCGCATTTCCTACGGACTGGGCCGATCTGCAGGCGTTTTACACCTCGATCATGGACGTGGGCAGCCACGAGTGCGTCTCTTTGAATGACGCGGCGACGTGGTTTGGCATCGAGTTTGACGAGTCGACGGGTCACGCCCACAGTGCCCTAGCCGACGCGCGCGTGACCGCCAAGTTGCTCAAGCAGGTGATGGACGGGGACTATCGCGTGAGTCCGCGTGCTCAGGAGATCCGCCAGCGGTGGAGGATGGGCGATCGAGCCCAGATGCGCCTTTCCAACAAGTGCCCCGAGCTGGGCGACCTGCTGCTGAAGCTGAAGGCGGAGGGGAGGTAGGCGGGGCTCCGGGAATGACCTCTGACTCAAGTCAACGGGGCTCATTTTGCTTTCTTTGGAGCTTTCTCACGGGGCTGACTTTACTTCGTCTCATTTAGTATAAAGCGGCTGCTAGATTGCATAGTGATGATAAAATTAATCAACTCAACATCAATAGCTGTCGCTTTGCGCAATGAGGGGTTCCGAGACGTATGAACGAGTCTGACACACGGCTTAAACTCATTGATCCTGCGATTATGAAGTCGTGGGATCGCAATACCCAAGTCTTCACTGAGTATTTCTTTACCAGTGGCGAGATTGTTGTGCGCGGAAGTATGGTCACCCGTAAAGACAAGAAGAAGGCTGACTACCTTCTGATGTATGCTCCGGGCATCCCTATCGCAATCGTCGAGGCTAAGGATACGGAGCACACCGTTGATGCCGGTCTCCAACAGGGGATGGGATATGCCCAGCTGCTCGATATTCCGTTTGCGTACAGCTCAAACGGAAAGGGTTTTGTTGAGCACGATTTTCTTACCGGGAAAGAGCGCGCTCTTGCCATGGACGAGTTTCCCACTCCGGCGGAACTTTGGACACGATACTCAAAAGCTAAGGGGCTTGAACATCCGTATAGCCAGGAGATTGTGACCGCTCCGTATTACCAGGAGCACGGCGGCAATCATCCTCGCTACTATCAGTGCATCGCCATCAATCGTACGCTTGAAGCTATTGCGCGAGGTAAGAATCGCATCTTGCTCGTTATGGCAACGGGAACGGGAAAGACTTTTACGGCTTTTCAAATCGTTCATCGCTTGCGACAGACTACCGAGGTTCGTAAGGTTCTCTATCTGGCGGACCGCAATATTCTCGTCGATCAGACCATAGACGGCGATTTCAAGCCTCTCAAGAGGGTTACAACCAAGGTCGTAGGTCGAAAGCTCGATTCTGCTTACGAGGTCTATTTCTCGCTCTACCAACAGCTTGTTGGAGAAAACGGTGAAGAAATATTCCGCGAGTTCGACTCGGAATTCTTCGATTTGATTATCGTCGACGAGTGCCATCGCGGAAGCGCCGCGGCGGACTCCGCATGGCGTAAGGTACTTGAGTATTTCAATTGTGCAATTCAAATCGGTATGACGGCTACGGGTGGCGCGCGCAGACGTGGTGTAAGAGCGTCCTGAGGTCCGTCGCTGCAAGTCCCGATATTACTCCTTCTTGAGGCCGCGCCTCTCGACTATCTCGTCCACTATCTCCCTGGCGCGCCGCCCGAGCGCGCGGCGCCTCCCCTCTGTCGGGGCCGGCCTGTCCGCGGGCTCGGCGAAGCCCTCGGCGGCCGAGGCCTCGGAGAACACGCGCTGCTGGGACCACTGTCCCTCGGTCTCCATGAGGCTCGCGCACGTCAGGCGCAGCATCGACTCCCTCGAGGGGAAGGACTGCACGACCCTGTAGCGGCGCTTGATCTCGCGGTTGGCGCGCTCCTGGACGTTGTTGGTGCGGAGCTTGGCCCAGTGCGCCCTGGGGAAGGCCGTGAACGCCAGCGCGGAGTCCTCGGCCTGCTCGAAGACCTCGCCGGCCCTGGCGGACACCGACGCCACCCAGGGCGCCGCCTCGGCCCACACGCAGCGCGCGAGGTCGGGGTCGTCCTGGTAGACCGCGGCATGCACGAGGTCCCTGACGGCCGCCTTGGAGTCCTCGGGCCTGCCCGAGCAGGCGCTCTGGAGGTTGCGCTGCAGGTGCGTCACGCAGCGCTGCCAGGCGCAGCCCTGGAACAGGCGCGAGACGGCGGCCACGAGCCCGGCGTGGCTGTCGGAGACCACGAGGCGAACGCCGGCCAGCCCGCGCTCGCGCAGCCCGCCGAGGAATGTGTTAGCGCTAATCTAAAATTAACCACTTTCGCAAACGCATCTCGCCGAATGCGCTAACGCGCTTTCGCCGACCCCGCTAACGTACTTTCACCAACTGCGCTAACGGAACTATGCTCCGATCGGGTATCCGACCCGGGAGGAGCGGGATATGGAGCGAAACGTAATGGGAGAGCTGAACGTCTACAGGGGGTCCGGCGCGAAGCCGAACTTCAGCGAGATCGCGAGGAGGCACGGCATGGACCGGCACACGGTCGCCAAGTACTGGCGGGAGGGCGAGGCCGCCGCCGACGGGAGGTCCGCGAGGGGCAGCGCCTTCGACCCGCTCGAGGAGGTGATCCGCGCGAAGGCCCAGCTGCCCGGGATGACCAAGATGGCCGTGTACGCGTTCCTGCGCGAGGGCCGCGGGGAGGGGCTGCCCGGGTACGGCGCCTTCACCGCATGGTGCCGGGGCCGCGACGTGCCCTTCGGGGGTGTGGGCGGCCGCGAGCCGCACCCGCGGTTCGAGACGCCCCCGGGCAGGCAGCTGCAGTTCGACTGGAAGGAGGGCATGAGGCTCGTCGACTCGGAGGGCGAGGTCTTCGAGTTCAGCGTGTTCACCGCGACGCTCGGCTATTCCCGGAAGCACCGCTTCATACCGGTCAGGAGCCGCACGCTCGACGACCTGCTGTCCTGCCTGCTCGCCACCTTCACCCGCCTCGGCGGCGTCCCGGAGGAGTGCATCACGGACAACATGTCGTGCCTGGTGACCGTCTCGGGCCGCAGGAGGACCAGGCAGGAGAGGGCGTGGCGGTTCGCGCGGGAGGCCGGCTTCGAGCTCAGGCTCTGCGCGCCGCGCTCGCCGCAGACCAAGGGCAAGGACGAGTCGGCCAACCGCTTCCTGAACCGCCTGCTCGCCTACGGCGGCGAGTTCACCGGGTGGAGCGGCCTCGCCGAGGCGGTGGCCCGGATCGAGGCCCAGGCAAACTCGGAGCCGAACCGCACCACCGGCCTGCCGCCTGACGCGCTGTTCATGCGGGAGAAGGAGAGCCTGCGACCCATCGGGAACCTCCGTCTCCTCGAGTCGATGGTGGGCGACGTGAGCGTCCAGACCGTCCCGCCGACCATGCTCGTCAGGGCCGCCGGCAGGGAGTGGTCCGTGCCCAGGCGCTGCATCGGCCGGCGCGTGAGCGTCATAGCGATGCCCGGCGGCCAGGTCGTGGTGAGGATGGCCGGCGAGGAGGTCGCCGTCCACGACGCCGCGTCCGGGCCGTCGAGGCCCATCAACTACGACCCCGACCACTATGGGCAGGCCCTCGAGGGGAAGCGCGGCCTGGCCGACGCGGACATCGCCGAGGCCGCGCGCGCCAACCTCGCGCTGCTCGACTCGCTCGGAGGGGCGTGATGGGCGCCGTCGCGGAGGGTAGCCCCTCGATCAGGGCGCAGGCGAACCTCTCCGCGCTCGGGCTGCACGAGATGGCGGCGTCCCTGCCCGACTACGTGAGGATGGTCGCCGCGGGCGAGCGGGGCTTCGCCTCCGCCCTCGAGGAGATGACGCGCGTCGAGGTCGCCGCCCGGGAGGTCAGGATTACCAGCCAGCGCATACGGTCGTCGGGGTTCCCCTACGTCAAGGGGCTGGCGGACTTCGACTGGGACTTCCAGCCGTCGGTCCCGCGCGCCGAGATCGAGGAGCTCGCGACCCTGAGGTTCGTCGAGCGGGCCGAGAACGTCCTGTTCGTGGGGAGCCCCGGCGTGGGCAAGACGCACCTCGCCGTCGCGCTGGGCATCGAGGCGGTCAGGGCGGGGCGCGAGGTCAGGTTCGTGGACTGCGCCCGGCTCGTCGAGGACCTGGAGGACGCCTCGTCGCGCGGCATCCTCAAGAAGAGGCTCAAGTACTACGCCCACTCGAGGCTGCTGATCATCGACGAGCTCGGCTACCTCGACGTCGGTAGCGCGGGCGCGGACCTGCTGTTCCAGCTGATATCGACGCGCTACGAGCAGCGCTCGACGATCATCACCACCAACGTGGGGATCAGCGGCTGGGGCAGGGTGTTCGGGGACGACGTGGCGGCGAGCGCGATCGCGGACAGGGTGTGCCACCACTGCCACCTGGTCAAGATAACGGGCAGGTCCTACAGGCTGAAGGACCTGCCGAGGGACGGTCCCGTCAAGCCGTGACCGGAATCGGTGAAAATACGTTAGCGCAACCGGTGAAACCGCCTTTGCGCGAACGGCACGCCTGTTTAGCGAAACTGGTGAAAAATAGATTGACGCTAACAGAATGCCGCCCAGGAGTCCTCGCTCTCGGTGTCGACCACGTCGCAGCCCAGGAAGTGCTTGCGCCCGTCGGCGCCCAGCCCGATCGCGGTCACGACGCCCTGCGAGACGACCGACGAGCCGACCCTGCAGCTCATGTAGGTGGCGTCGAGCCACAGGTAGCAGCACGGCGTGCCCGACAGGTCGCGGCGGCGGAACTCCGCCACCTCGGCGTCGAGGTCGGAGCAGAGGCTCGAGACCTCCGAGCTCGACAGCGAGGATATGCCCAGCCTGGACGCCACGCGCTCGACCTTGCGGGTGGATACGCCGCACACGTACATCTCCTGCACGATGGCGGCCACCGAGGTGTCGACGCGCGACCATCGCGCGAGCATGCCCTCGGGGTAGTAGGTGCCGTGCCTGAGCTTGGGTATCTCGAGCTCCACGTCGCCCACGGCGGTCTTGAGCGACCTGGGGCGGTAGCCGTTGCGACTGTTCTCCCTGCCGTCGCTGCGCTCATTGCGGCTCGCGCCGCACATCTGCTGGGCCTCGGAGTCCATCAGTGCGTTCATCACGCCGCCCAGCACCCTGCACGCGAACTCGCGCGCGTCGCCGCACTCCTGCCAAAGCCTCGCCGCCTCGAGGGCCTCGTCGCGGCCGAGGCGCAGTACACTCTCTTCTTGGGGCATCGCCTTTCCTTCCATTCGTCACCTTCATTACTCCAACGACGAATTCTAGGCGGTGTCCCCTCCCTTTCAAGAAAGGGCGGAGGCGGGGCATGCCCCGCCTCTTACACCACATCTCTGTGCGCTACCCGGCTACGCCAAAGGAGACTGAAGAGGTTTCAAACATTACCTACTTCGGCGAACCTGTCTACACCTACTCCCTTAAACAGGGAATCGAGGATGGCTTTCTCGCCCCGTATAAAGTTATTCGTCCTAAGCTGAACGTCGACATTTACGGATACCGTACTGAGGAAGGCACCATAGATGATCGCGGCGAAGCTCTGCCCAAACGTGTTTTCGAGAAGCAAGACTTCGACAGCGAGATTGTCATCAAAGAGCGCTACGAGGAAGTTGCCAAGCGGATAACTCAATTTCTAAAGGAGACGGATCGTTACTCCAAGACCATAGTCTTTTGCGTTGACATCGAGCATGCCGAAAATATGCGACGTGCCCTTGTAAACGAGAACGCCGATATCGTAAGAGATCACCCCACCTACATCATGAAGATTACGGGTGACGACAGGGAAGGTAAGGCTCAGTTAGATAACTTCATCGACCCCGACGAGAAATACCCGACCATCGTTACGACTTCGAAGCTTCTCACCACTGGTGTTAATTGCAAGACGTGTAAGGTAGTCGTGCTCGACAACAAGTTCGGTGAGCACGGAATGACGGAGTTCAAGCAGATTATCGGCCGCGGAACCCGTATCTGTGAGGACTACGACAAACTCTATTTCACCATCCTCGATTTTCGTGACGCATCGCGTTTGTTTGCAGATCCCGAGTTTGATGGCGAACCTGTTGTTGTGTTTGAGCCTAATCCGGGTGACCCCATTGCGGATCCGGGTCCCGGCGGCAATGGCGGCAGTCCCGTTCCGCCTCCGTCTCCGATCGTAGACCCACCCGTATTGCCGCCGGACGATCCGTCCTCCCATGTGAAATATCACGTTCATGGGGCCGACGTCTATGTAGTGTCGGAGATGGTGCAGTATTACTCCTCCGATGGCCTTCTTGTAACTGAGAGCCTTAAGGACTATACGCGAAAAAACATTCTCGGCGAATACGACACTCTTGACCACTTCCTAGCGGCGTGGAACTCTGAACATAAGAAACAAGCGATTATCGATGAGCTGCGCGCGCGTGGCGTATTCCTGGATGAGCTGCGGCTCGAGACTGGACAGGAGCAAATGAGCGACTTTGACCTCATTTGCCACATTGCTTACGACCAGAGACCTCTTACGCGCAGCGAGAGAGCCAATAGTGTCAAGAAAAAGGGCGTGCTCTATGAGTATGCCGGCGTCGCGCGTGAGGTCCTTGAAGCGCTTCTCGACAAATATGCGACGTCGAACCTCGTAGACTTGGACGACACCCACGTCCTCGACCTCGAGGAATTCCGTCGGTTTGGCAGCCCAATGAAGATCGTCGCCGCATTCGGCGGCAAACAACAGTACATTCAGGCAGCGCAGATGCTCGAGGACGAGCTCTACATCGCATAGAGAAAGGTAACGATAGCAAATGGCACTGGGATCTCTCGTAAAGACCCTGCAGAACATCATGCGCAAAGACGCCGGCATCAATGGCGATGCGCAGCGCATTGAGCAGATGACTTGGCTTTTCTTCCTCAAGATTTACGATGCCAAGGAGCAGGAGTGGGAGTTTCACGATGACTCCTATCAGTCCATCATCCCCGAGCGCCTGCGCTGGTATAGCTGGGCGCACGATGCGAAAGACGGCAAGGCGCTTACTGGCGATGAGCTTCTCGACTTTGTGAACAATGATCTATTCAAGACTCTTGAGAGTCTTGAGCTTGCACCTGATGCGCCTTTGCGACACGTCGTCGTCAAGGCTGCTTTTACTGACGCCAACAACTACATGAAGGATGGGATTCTACTTCGTCAAGTCATCAACGAGATTGACGAGTCGGTTGATTTTACCGAGTACAAAGAGCGCCACGCCTTCGGTGAAATTTACGAGACCATCCTGAAAGACTTACAGTCCGCGGGTAATGCCGGCGAGTTTTACACGCCCCGAGCGGTGACTGACTTTATGGCCCAGGCACTTGCGCCCAAGCTCGGCGAGACTGTGGCTGACTTCGCGTGTGGCACGGGCGGCTTTTTGACGAGCGCCCTCAAGATTCTCGACTCCCAGGTTCAGACTCCAGCCGATCGTGAACTCTATGCAAGATCGGTCTACGGCATCGAGAAGAAGCAGCTCCCTTACCTGCTGTGCGTGACCAACATGCTGTTGCACGATATTGATAATCCTGAAGTCTTTCACGATAACTCTCTCGAGAAGGATGTTCGCGAGTGGAAGCACAAGCCTGACGGCCAGTTTGACGTCGTACTTATGAACCCGCCCTATGGCGGGTCCGAGAGTGCATCGGTGCAAAACAACTTCCCTGTTGCACTCCGTAGCTCCGAGACCGCAGATCTATTCCTTGGACTCATTCTTTATCGTCTTAAGCGAGGCGGCCGCGCTGCTGTTATCATTCCGGATGGTTTTCTCTTTGGCCAGGATAGTGCAAAGACGGAGATCAAGCGTCGCCTGCTTGAGGACATGAACTTGCATACTGTCTTGCGCCTTCCACAGAGTGTTTTCGCTCCGTACACGAGCATCACTACTAACGTTCTGTTCTTCGATAATACGGGGGCCTCTGAGGGCGTTTGGTTCTATCGCATGGACATGCCCGAGGGGTATAAACACTTCTCTAAGACCAAGCCCATTAGGATCGAACATTTTGCACCTGTAAAGGAATGGTGGGAGAACCGTCGGGATATCGAGGAAGACGGCAATCCCAAGGCCAAGTACTATACGGTTGACGAGTTGCGAGACGGCGGTTTTAACTTTGACGTGTGCGGCTATCCTCACGAGGAAGAGGAGATCTTACCGCCTGACGAACTGATCAGGAACTACAAAGAAGAGCGCGCTAAGCTCGATGCCGAGATTGACCAGAAGCTTGCTCGTATTTGCGAGATTCTTGGGATTGAGGCGTAGATGAAGGCAAAAGACCTGAAGAACTCAATCCTGCAAATGGCGATTGAGGGAAAGCTCGTTCCACAAGACCCGAGTGATGAGCCTGCAAGCGTCCTGCTTGAGCGTATTCGTGAAGAGAAGCATAAGCTTATTGCTGAGGGTAAGGCTAAATTCCCGAAGGGCGGGGAGAGCATTATCTATATCGGTTCCGATGGCTCCCCCTATGAGAAGAAGGTGGATGCCAAGGGTCGCGTGACTAGCGATAAGTGCATCGCGAACGAAGTGCCGTTTGAGGAGCTGCCCGAGGGGTGGGCTTGGGCAAGGCTGGAAACCGTATATAACTTCATTGATTACAGGGGTAAAACACCTCACAAATCACCTTCAGGTGTTCGACTAATGACTGCGAGCAACATTCGCCAAGGCTATATTGATTACACACGCGAGGAGTATATTTCAGAAGACGAATATGCAACACGCTTGTCTCGCGGAGAGACCCACCGTGGCGATTTGCTGTTTACAACCGAAGCCCCGATGGGGTATTGCGCGATATGCGAAATGAAACGTTGCAGCTGTGGACAGCGTGTCATTACCCTTCAGAATTACGGCACAGTTGGTCCAGACAATGCCCTGTTCTGCCAAATAATTCTATCTCCACTGTTCCAAATTCAAGTTAAGGATCATGCCACGGGGACGACCGCAAAAGGAATCAAAGCAGCAGTGCTAAAAGAGCTATTTCTTCCGATTCCGCCTCTCGCCGAGCAGCGCCGCATCGTCGAGCGGGTGAACGAGCTCATGCCCCTGGTCGAGGAGTACGGTGAGCTCGAGGACGCCCGCGAGGAGCTCGACGCCGCGCTGCCCGGCCGCCTGCGCAAGTCGGTGCTGCAGCTGGCGGTTCAGGGAGGGCTCGTGCCGCAGGACCCCGCAGACGAGCCCGCCGGCGTTCTGCTGGAGCGCATCCGCGGGCAGCGCCGGCAGCTCGTGGCCGAGGGGGAGATGAAGGCCCCGAAGGGCGGTGAGTCGATCATCTTCGCCGGTTCCGATGGCCGCCGCTATGAGAAGAGGGTGGACGCCAGGGGCCGCGAGTCCGAGCCCGTCTGCATCGAGGACGAGATCCCGTTCGAGATACCCGAGAGCTGGGAGTGGCGTCGTTTAGGGTCTCTTGTCTTGAATCGCGGGCAGAAGAGGCCTGAGGCGCGTTTTGCCTATATCGACATCTCGTCGATTGACAATGTGAACCAAAAGCTCGGACAAGAAACTGTTATAAATGCAGCTGACGCGCCCTCACGAGCAAGAAAGCTAGTCGCAAAGAATGATGTGCTCTATGCGACCGTCCGCCCTTATTTGCATAATGCCTGTATCGTAGATAAGGATTTTAATATTAAGCCCATCGCAAGTACTGGGTTTGCTGTCCTTTCATGTCTTGACGGATTCCTTCCTAGTTTTCTTCTCTACTTTTTGGTTTCTCCTAGCTTTGACTCTTATGCAAATGCCAATGAGAACGCGAAGGGGGTTGCCTATCCGGCAATCAATGACAACAGGCTGTATCGCGCTCTAGTTCCTGTTGTTAGCGCCGGATTATTTTAGCCAAATATAGTCGGCCGAGATTGACCAATCCCGGCCGACCCATTTTAGCCAACACGCCCGCATCTATGACTTTCCTATCGCATTCCTACATCCCCTCGGGCTGGATCCCCCTCACCTTCACCGCCTGGGGGACGGCCTCCACCGAGTAGGTGTCAAGCTCCCTGCCGCGGTAGCTCGGGCCCCGCATCACGAACACCGACGCCTTGTCGAACAGCCTGTCGAGGGCGCAGAGGAGCGTGTCGTCGCCCGTGAAGAACTCATCCCACCCGCTCGGGGCGATGTTGCTCGTGAGGACCATCGCGTTCGGCCCCTCCTTCTCGTAGCGCCTGTCGACGACATCGAAGAACAGGTCGGTGCACGGCCTGTCGTAGACGCATCTCCCCACCTCGTCAACGATGAGGCACGACGGCTTGACGAGCGAGGAGACGACCCGCGAGGTGTTTCCCCGCTGGACGGCCTTCTGGAACCTGTCCCTGAGCTCGGTCGCCTTTATGTAGTAGGTCTTGAGCCCCCGCATGCAGCACTCGCGCCCGTAGGCCTGCGCGAGGTGCGTCTTCCCTATGCCGCCGGGCCCGACGAAGGCGACGTTGCGGTGCGCGTAGAGGTCGGCCAGCGACGGGAGCTTGCCCAGCGCGGCCGCGTCCCGGCCCTGGATCCTGGAGAAGTCGAAGCCCTCGAAGGTCTTGGGCTCGCGCCTGGGCAGCCTGCTCAGCCTCAGCAGCGTCTCGATGGAGGCGAGCCTCCTCTTCTCCGCAAGGTAGGAGAAGGTGGCTGCCACGGCGGCCATCTCCCCGTCGCCGAGGTCGAGGTCCGAGGCGAGGGTCGCGAGCTCCTCCGCCCCGACGGCGATCCCGAGCCTCGACGCGGCGTCGCTCGCGAGCTCGTAGGGGCTCGCCCCCGCGCCCGCCATCATTCGGCCCTCCCGAAGTCGAACCTCTCGAAACCGGGTTTCGTCCTGGGCGGGGCGATTTGCTCGACCACGGTCCCCACCGGCTGGGTCGGCAGCTCCTCGGGCTGCGCCGGCGATGTCTCCCACTGCCCCTCGCACCAGCTGTCGGCGCCGGTGCCGACGGCGTGGGCGACGAGCTCGCGGGAGAGGTCGTCGCTGTATATGTGCACCACGCGCCCCTCCCGGTTCACCCTGCACTCGCGGCGGACGTACCAGTAGGGCACGCCGTAGCGGTGCCCCTCGAAGCTCACGAAGCCGTCGAAGGAGATCTTCCGGCGCGGGCACAGGTACCGCTCGACCTCGGCCGTGACCTCGAGCGGCCTGGTGTTCGCCGAGCACGCCGCCTCGTGCTCGCGCATCGGGACGCATGCCGCCGCGCGCCGCCAGCGGCCTCCCTGCTCGGCGCACCAGAGGGCGGCCTCCCGGTTGAGGGCGTCAAGGTCGGTAAAGGACCTTCCCGCGAGGAAGTTCCCCTTCACGAAGCGGACGAGCCTCTCCACCTTGCCCTTCGTATAGGGGTGGCGCGGCCTGCACAGCCTGGTGCGGAAGCCGACGACGCCCATGAACTCGGCGTAGTCGGCCTGCCAGACGGGCCGGCCGTCGGCATCGCGGCGGACGACCACGCTCTTCATGTTGTCGGTGAGCACGGTCGCGGGCACGCCCAGCGCCGAGAACGCGTGCAGCATCCCGATGAGGAGGTTCTCCTGGCGCGCGTTCGGGAAGAACTCGACGTGGGCGCCCCCGCAATGGTGGCAGACCATGGCGAAGCAGGCGATCCGCGCCCGCTCCCCGCCGGGGCGCTCGACCGCGACGAAGCCCCAGTCCATCTGGTAGGCCTCTCCGGGCGCCGTCCTGAAGCGCTGGCCGCGGCAGCCCTGCGGGGCCGCCTGCCGCCTCTTCGCGGGCACGAGGTCCCGGTGCGCGGCGATATAGGTCTTCACCGTGGTGAGGCCGCCGGCGTAGCCCTGGCCGAGCAGCCGCTCGAATATCACCTGCGAGTTGGTGACGCCCTTCCGCAGGAGGTCGTCCACCAGGCCGGTGTGGCCGGCGAGCACGCCCGGCGCGGCCCTCCTCCCGCTGTTCCCGTGGGGCAGGGCCCTGAACCCGTGTGCCCTGACCGTCCTCGCGCGGGAGCGGGTGAGCCCCGTCCTCCTGCAGAACTCCGCGAGGTTGCATGCCTGCGGGTCGAACCCGTCGCCCTCCTCCGCGGCCATCTCCCGGAGCGCCGCGTCTATAATCTCCTGTAGGTCATCGTGTCTCTCGTTCACCTCAATGGTCCTCCTAACGCCGGCGTGTTGGCACCACCAGCGTAGTGGCGGCGGGGAGGCACGGTGGCCATTATTCGGTGACCGGGATTGGTCAAAATCGTTTGACTATTAGCGGCTAAAATCGCCCGGCGCTAACACTGTTCCCCCGGCCAGCGAGCAGAAACGAATTGTTTCTAGAGTCACCGAAGTATTTGCTCTTACCAATTGACTGCTTCATCAACCGCGGCGCGCTGTTCATCGGCAGTGCGCCGCAGATAGATTCGCGTTGTCTCAATGCTTTCGTGTCCCATAAGATCAGCAAGCAGTGAAATATCTGGGTTGCGGTTGATAAAGTTTTTTGCGAACAAGTGCCGAAATGAATGCGGGTATACGACGTCTTGGTCGACGCCATAGCGCAGTGCGGCACGCTTCAACCCTACGGATATGCCGCGCGAAGTAATCGCGTTGTCGTTTTTGCCTGGAAATAGAAGGCCATTCATTGGCTTGGCTTTCCATGTAAGACTTTCTTCACGCAAAGAGTCAGGTATCCAAATTCTCCTGAGCTTCTGGCCTTTTGAAACAATGTCCATATATCCAGCGGTAACGTGTTCTACTTTGAACTGTCTTAACTCACTTACTCTCGCACCCGTACAACCAAGAAAGCGAACGATGAAATACCAAAACCAATCACCGTCTTGCTTCAGGCCGCTGATTAACTGCATGTATTGTTCATTGCTGATGACATTGTCGAGAAACGGCTTCTGTTGAATTCGCACTCCTTTGAGTCGGATTCCATCGAAAGCGATGAAATCAAGGTAGGTGTTAATTGCGCCGATGCGGTTGTTAACCGTTTTCGGAGCGAATGAAGAAACCAGCCACTCTTTGTGCGCAAGAAGTGACTGGTTTGTTAGAGACTGAGTTTTATCGATAAGCTGGCATATTGCAAAGGAATAAGAATCAACAGTGTTTTCCGCATAACCCTTTTCCTGCAAGTATTGTACAAACATTCTCATGACATCTTCCTTTCGACGAGGTCATGAAAACAGTTAGACAAGTATTTTGAAAAGCCAGTCAACTTCATAAACGATGCGACGCTGCTCGGCGAGGGGCGGAACTGGGATTAGGTAGTTTCTGACCGTCTCCTGCGCAAGCTCTTTCTGCTTCGTGCTGCCGCTTGCCTGGTCTTCAATTTCAGACTGGACTGACGGCCCCGCGAAATAGGCGAAGGCAAACCGGTGATCAAGCCAATCTTCCCGCGTCCTGATCACCGTCACGTGGCTGTCGGCGACGGCCCAGCCGTATCTGTTTTTCGCCGAGTCATAGACCGCCATCCTGCCCAACGTGCCGAGGCCGGTCGAGTTCCAGAGAAGGTCACCATCCTTCAGAATCCGCTCATCCGCGTACTTGGATACGGTGGCTGGGTCGATGAACCTCGCCTTTTCCACGGAGAATCCGCTCCATTGGTTGCACTTTTGGGCGATCACGGGGTATTTCTCGACGGTCGAATACTTCGGCGACTTGCCCCTCTGGATGTAAGTGGTGACGCTCTCGAGCCTCGCCCACTCCCAGCTCTCGGGTATCTCGAACGGGATCTCGTCCTCGATGCAGACGGGCTCGGACTCGCGGCCCCTGGCGTCCACCCTCTTCTCATAGCGGCGGCCATCGGAACCGGCGAAGATGATCGACTCACCGCCCTTCGGGGCCTTCATCTCCCCCTCGGCCACGAGCTGCCGGCGCTGCCCGCGGATGCGCTCCAGCAGAACGCCGGCGGGCTCGTCTGCGGGGTCCTGCGGCACGAGCCCTCCCTGAACCGCCAGCTGCAGCACCGACTTGCGCAGGCGGCCGGGCAGCGCGGCGTCGAGCTCCTCGCGGGCGTCCTCGAGCTCACCGTACTCCTCGACCAGGGGCATGAGCTCGTTCACCCGCTCGACGATGCGGCGCTGCTCGGCGAGAGGCGGAACTGGGACCAGAATGACGTTCAATGACTTCTGATTAGTCTTTGGCATTTTGACACGCGTATCACCCTTAAGCGTCTCCTCAGTGAAGAAATTGCTGAGGAGAACCGTGAGGACATATTCAGGTTGCAGCTTGGTGTTGAGCGGATACATATCCGCACTACACAGCCCATCAAAAGGGGCGATAACCGCCTTTCGAAGAGCTGGACGAATCTTCGAATAGAGAATCTGTCCTGCAGAGAACAGGTGATTGGCGCTCTTAACCTCGTCGGCCTTAACACTATGACAGAACAAGAGCTTTCCGGTGCCTTTTTGGATGTTGTCAGGCGCGATATGAGGAAAGTCCTGATATTTCAACGGGTCGACCAAACGCGCTGCAATTCCAATGACTTCACTAAATCTCGCCCAGGCCCAGCTTTCCGGAATCCCAAACGGAACCTCGTCCGCGATGCACTTGTCGCTCAGAACGCGTCCCTTAGTGTCCACGTGCTTCTCATAGGGGGAGCCATCGGAACCGGATTGGCTTTCAACTGTATTCGCGACAAGCGTTGTAAAATCTAGTGAGACGAGCATCCCGGTTGCTCCAGCGCTTCGATGCTCTGGTCTTTAGCGTCTTTCGTTCAGTGGGGGACTGACCGCAAGCGGCGTAAACAAGAAAGGGGACAAGCGTAAATGAAAGCAACCGAGGCGAATCTGCTCGACCTTATGGGCGTGGCGAAGATGCAGTTTGTCATTCCCGTGTACCAGCGAGTTTACTCGTGGAGTGTAAAAGAGTGCGAGGTGCTTTGGGATGACGTCATGCGAGCGGGTCGTGATGGCGTATCGCACTTCGTGGGGTCAATGCTTTATATCCCCGAGTCCGAGAGCTCTGCCACGAGCATTTCGCGCGTGCTTCTGATTGACGGACAGCAGCGCATGACGACGTTTTCGTTGATGATTGCAGCTTTGGCTGACTATTTGGAGAGCAACCCCGACAAGGCTGGCTTCCTTGGCGACCTCAAAATCTCGGCGCTGAGGAAAAATTACCTCTTTAACGATGACGACTACAACGGTCTGGCACGCTACAAGCTGGTGCTCTCGCAGGACGATAAAGAGACGCTGTTCTCCATCGTGTCTGGGGCTCCCGTGCCAGATGAAAAATCGGATCGGATTGTCGAGAACCATGCGTTCTTCCGCGAGAAGATGCGTGGTAAATCATTTGACCCGGCAAGGCTTTGGGCGGGGCTAAACCGCGTGCAGGTCATCGACACTAAGCTCACCGCTGGCGTTGATAATGCCCAGCTCATATTTGAGTCCATGAACTCCAAGGGCAAGCCGCTCACGCCCATTGACCTCATCCGTAACTACGTTCTAATGTCGCTTCCCAACGACGAACAGACCAAGCTTTATGAGGGTTATTGGCATCCACTCGAGTGCTTGTTCGGAAAAGGCGGCGAGGACGAGTTCAATGCATTTATCTGGTACTGGCTGTGGCTTAAAGTTCCCAATAGGATGCCGAAGGAGAACGAGGCCTACTACGAGTTTAAGCGCTATTTCGCCGACGACTACGATGGTGACACCGAGGGCCTGCTTAAGGAGCTGCGCGGGTATGCACATAGATACGCCAGTCTGTTCCTTGGTAAGGAGAAGGACGACGGACTGCGCCGAGTGTTCGGCAGAATCGTAAGCCTCGACGTGAAGCAGATAAGGCCCCTCTTAATGTTGCTTTATTCGGTTTACGAGGGGAATGGACTAGACCGCAATGCGTTTTTACGTATCTGCGAGACTATCGAGTCGTTTCTGTTCAGGCGAGCGGTTTGCGGCAGACTTACCACGGGCCTAAATAATTTCTTTGCCGGCATGTATCGCAATCTCGAGCAGCAGGACGATATCGAGGAGTACGTTACGGCGATGCTCCTTATCCACAGCAGCGGTATGACCGCATACTTTCCGACAGACGAGCATTTTGTCGAGGAGTTTAAGGCGCGTGACTGCTACAACCGCTTCTCTAAAAAGCGCTATTACCTGGAACGCATGGAGAACTGGCACCACCCGAAGGAGTCCATCTCAGCCGACGATTACCAGATCGAGCACATCATGCCCCAGACGATTGATGATGAGCACGGCTGGAAGGAATCGCTTGGTGAGAACTGGGAAGACGTCCACGACAGGCTGTGCAACAACTTGGGAAATCTTACGCTGACGGGCTACAACCAGGAGTACTCAAACCGGTCGTTCTCGGACAAGCTCAATCTGCCTGACGTCGGATTTAAGTGCAGCCCGCTCTACCTAAACAAATCGATTGTCTCGCATGAAAAATGGGGTGAGGAAGAGATTGGGCAGCGCGCGGACGAGCTGGCGAAAGAAGCGTGCGAGATATGGAAGTATCCCGACCTTCCGGCAGACGTCGTCGACAAGTACCGTCCTTCTCGTGGGGAGCCTGACGAGGCTCCTGTCTGGACTCTGCATGAGAACCACCCCACCTTTGCCGAAGGTGGGCTCAACCAGAAGCTTTTCGATGAGGTGCGCGAGTCCGTTCTGAGTGGTAACCCTTCGTGGGAGTCCTACATAGCCAAGTACTATGTAGGCTTCAGGTCGGGCAAGCGAAAACTGCATGCCGTGTTAGAAGGTAGGACCAGCAACGGTGGCTGGATTGCCGTCGGCCTGGCAAAGAGCGTGGATGACCTAATTGATCCAGAGGACATGTGCCAGGACAAACGTACGCAGGGTGGATTTGGCCCAGGCCTACCGACCTATGTTGCTCTTCGTAATGCCGATGACATTCCCGCGGTGCTCGATCTTATAAAGCAGTGCTAGGTTAAAGGCCGGGAATCTAATTCCCGGCCCTTGCCATCTCGGAATTGCCGATGGCTTATCTGCCCACCTACACCCCCGCAATCCCGCGCGCCGCGCTCAGCAGCTCGTACTCCCTCTGGCTCCACTGGTGCAGCTCGGCCGCGTGCACGGCGTCGCGACACAGGTCCAGGAACACCTCGGCGCCCTCGCAGAAGCACTCGCGGGCAAAGGCGCCGGATCCGTCCGCAACGCACGCACCGTCGGCAAAAAGCTTCCAGCTGGACGGCTCGCGCGAGCCGTCTCCGAGCAGCTTGATCTGCAGAACATGTGGGCCGCCAGCGGCACATGGCCCTTCTTCCAACGCCTGCACCGTAAAGCGCATCTGGAGGGACAGAGTATAAAATCCGGAAAAGTGTCGAAATAGGCACCTTAAAACTTCGGAAAAGTGTAGCTGGATGACAAAACAGCACTTAGAAGCCGGTGCTGGATGCGGGATCCTGCGGCCGCCTTCAGCTCTCGCTACTCGTCGTCTCCGTCGTTGGGGTCGCCCTTGAGGGTGTTGATGTCCAGGTACTGGTTATCGTCCTCTTTTTGCTGGGTCTCCGACTCCGCTTGGGTGGGGCCGCGGAACAGCTGGAACCCCTCAAACGCAATGACACCGAGCAGGGCAATGATAATGGCGATAAAGGCAACCTTGACTGCCTGCGGAAATTCCGAGAAACGCAGCGCCTTTTCCTCGGCGTAATAATCGGCAAAGCGCTCTTCGCCCGTGCTTTTGGTATACGCCGGCGCGGACGCGGCCTCCGGGTCATATTCCGGTGCAGGCGTGGCGGCGTACGGATCGTTGAGATAATCGCTCGATGCGGTGCCATAGTTCTCGGTCTCGATGCGACCGTTGCCAGCATAGCCATCGGAATAATCGGAATATGCCGCACCGCCCTCATAGTCCGCGGCGCTCGTGTTGGCGGCAAAAAGCGGGTTAACTGGAACGTCGAGCGCCGGCATGCCGGTAGAGGTCTCATCCAGATCGGTTGCAGCCCAGGAATCGTAGGCAACCTGATGGGCAACGGGCTCATCGAGCCTTGTGACCGGAGGCTTGCGTGCCGCAGGAACGGGCAACTGCTGGGCGTTGTACATAACGGTGCTGTCGGCCGATTTGCCCTGCGTCGCCGCAGCGAGAAATGCCGCCGTCTCGGACGGGTCGCTTGCGGGGCGGGGAGCGGTCGTGGGCGCCGAAGTGGGTGCGGGCGTAGGCGCGGGCGTCGGCGCAGATGCGGGCTTAGGCGCAAGTGCGGGATTGGGACTTGACGGGCGAGCCCCGCCGCCCATGAGTTCGTCGGCGGTCCACGGGCGATCATCCATCACGTCGTCAAGGCTCAGCGAAAACAGGTCGTCTTCACTCTCATCGAACATGCGGTGCACATGTCCACCAATTGCCGGAATCAATCCGCGACCGGTGCATGATGCCTTGCTCAACGCCATTCTGTTCCATCCTTTCGAAATACTAATGACATCGATTATATGGAACTTCCCAAGCGGCTCGGTCTTGGATTCGTGCTTTCCAGAACTCGCGCCCAAAAGGGGAGGGGCAATCCAGGCGAGTGCCTACTTGTCGCCGGCAGCAGCCTTGGCCTCATTGAGGTAGCTATAGAAGCTGTACTTGGAGATGCCAAAGAACTCGCAGGCGCGCTCGCTCGACTTGGAAATGAGGAAGGCGCCGCGACGGTCGAGGTAGCCAATGGCACGAATGCGCTCGTCTTTGGTCATGAGTGCCGCGGGCTTGCCCACAAACTGCTCGCACTCGTGCAGCAGGTCCTCGAGCAGGTCGCCGATGTTCTTGGTAATGGGCTCGGGCTCGGTATAGCCCGTGCCGCCGGTGCCGGTAAAGGCGTCGAGCGAACGCTCAAAAGCC
This sequence comes from Collinsella aerofaciens ATCC 25986, assembly GCF_010509075.1. Lineage (NCBI taxonomy): Bacteria > Bacillati > Actinomycetota > Coriobacteriia > Coriobacteriales > Coriobacteriaceae > Collinsella > Collinsella aerofaciens. The sequence goes on along the minus strand of NZ_CP048433.1, from coordinate 1,117,205 downwards.
TTCATAAGCGTAATGTCAAAGTTGATGCCCAAAATGCCGACGGGCTTGCCCTCGTCGTTGCGGATAAAGATCGTCGACGATTTGAGCAGCTTACCGTCGGTGGTTTTAGTGAGGTACGGCTCGCGGTCGTGTACATCGGTGGCGCCCTCGTGCATGGACTCAAACACGATATGGCTGGGGCCGTCACCCAGTTTGCGCCCGCTGACGTGGCCGTTTTCAATCACTACGATGGAGTGGTCCACGTCATCGGTCTCCAGATCGTGGACGACGATTTCGCAGTTGGGGCCAAATTGGAGCGCCAGGCCGTGTGCAAGGCGCTTATAAAACTCAATCTGTGCGGGGGTCATAGGTGCCTTCCTAAAAATTAGTTTGGGCTCACTGTGCCATAAACCACACATGACCGCAAACAAATCCATCAACAAGGCAATTCATGACCGTTCGGCGGCGAAAAAGTACCGATTGCGGCAACAAACAATTCGTTAGGTATACCAATCAAAAAGTGTGATAGAACATTACTAACAAACTTTTTGTTTGGCATCCACATAAAAGTTCAGTCGCATGAATGGGAATGGGCTGAAACGCGTATGCGGGGGCCGGCAAGAGAGGACTTAAGGAGTTCACCGTATGGCCGATAAGATCCAGTGGGCGAGCAACACGATGCCCAAGAGCGATGACAAGCACTTGGGAATCATGAGCCTCGACCACGTGAAGAAGGCCCGCGCCTTCCACCAGTCGTTCCCCCAATATACCGTCACTCCGCTTGCCCGCCTGGACGGCCAGGCTGCGCGCCTGGGCCTGTCCAACCTGTGCGTTAAGGACGAGAGCTATCGCTTTGGCCTCAACGCCTTTAAGGTTCTGGGCGGTTCGTTTGCCATGGCCAACTACATTGCCGACGAGACCGGCAAGGACGTTGCCGAGTGCACCTTCGATTACCTGACCTCCGATCAACTTGCCAAGGACTTTGGCCAGGCCACCTTCTTTACCGCCACCGACGGCAACCATGGCCGCGGCGTGGCATGGGCTGCCAACAAGCTGGGCCAGAAGGCCGTCGTTCACATGCCCAAGGGTTCCACTAAGCCCCGCTTCGATAACATCGCCGCCGAGGGCGCAACGGTGACCATCGAAGAGGTCAACTACGACGAGTGCGTGCGCATGGCCGCTGCCGAGGCCGACGCCTGCGAGCGCGGCGTCATCGTTCAGGACACCGCCTGGGAGGGCTACGAGAAGATCCCGTCCTGGATCATGGAGGGTTACGGCACCATGGCTTCCGAGGCTGCCGAGCAGCTGCGCGAGATGGCCATCAACCGCCCGACGCACGTGTTTGTCCAGGCTGGCGTGGGTTCGCTCGCCGGCGCCGTGGTGGGCTACTTCACCAACCTGTATCCCGATAACCCGCCCACCTTCGTCGTGGCTGAGTGCGCGCCTGCCGCCTGTCTGTACAAGGGCGCTGCCGCCGGCGACGGCGATCCGCGCATCGTGGACGGCGACATGCCCTCCATCATGGCCGGTCTGTGCTGCGGCGAGCCCAACATTCTGGGCTGGGATATCCTGCGCAACCACGTCACCGCCTTCGTGTCCTGCCCCGACTGGGTCACCGCTCGCGGCATGCGCACCCTGGGCGCTCCCGAGAAGGGCGACCCGCGCGTCATCTCCGGCGAGTCCGGCGCTGTGACCACCGGCCTGGTCGAGACCCTCATGCTCGATCCCGAGTACGCCGAGCTCAAGGAACTCATCGGCCTGGACAAGACGAGCTCCGTGCTCTGCTTCTCCACCGAGGGCGACACCGATCCCGACCAGTATCGCCGCATTGTTTGGGAAGGCGAATATCCCACTTGCTAATCGTTGGGGCGGAGTAAATAGGTATCGCTCCGCCACCTCACAGGTAGATTCCTTCGTTTGAAAGGTTATGAACAATGGCTAAAGAACTCGATTTCGACGCTATCAAGGCTGCTGCTGAGTCCCATCGTGCTGATATGACCCGCTTCCTGCGCGCTATGATCTCCCACCCCTCTGAGTCTTGCGAGGAGGGTGAGGTTGTTGCCTGCATTAAGGCCGAGATGGAGAGCCTTGGCTATGACGAGGTCAAGGTCGACGGCCTGGGCAACGTTATGGGCTTTATGGGCGAGGGCGACAAGATCATCGCCATCGACTCCCACATCGACACCGTCGGCATCGGCAACATCGAGAACTGGGACGCCGATCCCTATGAGGGCTACGAGACCGACGAGATCATCTACGGCCGCGGCGGCTCCGACCAGGAGGGCGGCATGGCTTCTGCTACCTACGCTGCCAAGATGATGAAGGACATGGGCCTCATCCCCGAGGGCTACAAGATCATGGTCGTCGGCACCGTCCAGGAAGAGGACTGCGACGGCATGTGCTGGCAGTACATCTACAACAAGGACGGCATTAAGCCCGAGTTCGTCATTTCCACCGAGCCCACCGACGGCGGCATCTACCGCGGTCACCGCGGCCGCATGGAGATCCGCGTCGACGTTCACGGCACCTCCTGCCACGGCTCCGCTCCCGACCGCGGCGACAACGCCATCTACAAGATGGCCGACATCATCGCCGACGTCCGCGCCCTCAACAACAACGGCTGCGACGAGTCGACCGACATCAAGGGTCTCGTCAAGATGCTCGACCCCAAGTACAATCCCGAGCACTTCGAGGATGCTCGCTTCCTGGGTCGCGGCACCTGCACCGTCAGCCAGATCTTCTACACCAGCCCCAGCCGCTGCGCCGTGGCTGATTCCTGCGCCATCTCCATCGACCGTCGCATGACCGCCGGCGAGACCTGGGAGTCCTGCCTGGACGAGATTCGCAACCTGCCGGCCGCCAAGAAGTACGGCGACGACGTGAAGGTCTCCATGTACATGTACGACCGTCCGTCCTGGACCGGCGAGGTCTACGAGACCGAGGCTTACTTCCCCACGTGGATCAACAAGGAGACCGCTCCGCACGTCAAGGCCCTCGTCGACGCCCACAAGGCCATGTTCGGTGACGAGCGCATCGGCTGCGAGCCCAGCATGGACAAGCGCATCGGTCGTCCGCTGTGCGACAAGTGGACCTTCTCCACGAACTGCGTCTCCATCCAGGGCCGCTATGGCATCCCCTGCGTGGGCTTTGGCCCGGGTGCCGAGTCTCAGGCTCACGCTCCCAACGAGGTCACCTACAAGGACGACCTGGTCACCGCTGCCGCCATGTACGTGGCTGCCCTGAACCTCTACGATCCGAGCCAGGCCGATGGCGACGCCACCGTGTTCCGCGCCGGTCTGACCAACAACAAGATCGACTAGTCCCATTCCTCGATTTTGTTGAGCCGGGGGCCGCTTGTGTCCCCGGCACCCCCTGTTGACTTGGGGCCCGCGGTCGTTATCTCCCATGCTTCCTCAACGGTGGCGGGTCCTCGTCATGGTGCTCTGCATGTTCTAGCCACACGCGCATGCCGGAGCACATCTACTCATTGCGATCGTTTCATCTTTTCGAAAGGACATTTCCATGGACGCTAAGTTTACCGAACTCGTCGAGCAGCTGAACGGCCTCGATTTTAAGGGTATGTACGGCAGCGACTTCCTGCACACCTGGGACAAGACCACCGATGAGCTCAAGGCTCTCTACATCGTCGCTGACGCCCTGCGCGAGCTGCGTGAGAACAACGTTTCGTCCAAGATCTTCGACTCGGGCCTGGCCGTCTCCCTGTTCCGCGACAACTCCACCCGTACGCGCTTCTCCTTCTCTAAGGCCGCCAACCTGCTCGGCCTTGAGCTGCAGGACCTGGACGAGAAGAAGTCCCAGATCGCTCACGGCGAGACCGTCCGCGAGACCGCTACCATGATCTCCTTTATGGCCGACGTCATCGGCATCCGCGACGACATGTACATCGGCAAGGGCGATGCCTACATGGCCGAGGTCTCCGAGTCCGTGCAGCAGGCCTACGAGGACGGCGTTCTGGATCACCGTCCCACGCTCATCTCTCTGCAGTCCGATTCCGACCACCCCACGCAGTCCTCTGCCGACATGCTCTACCTCATCAGCGAGTTTGGCGGCCTCGAGAACCTCAAGGGCAAGAAGGTTGCCGTCACTTGGGCCTATTCGCCCTCTTACGGCAAGCCGCTGTCCTGCCCGCAGTCGCTGATCAGCCTGCTGCCCCGCTTTGGCATGGACGTCACCCTGGCCCACCCCGAGGGCTACGACCTCATGCCCGAGGTCGTCGAGCGCGCCAAGGGCTATGCCGCCGAGTCCGGCACCACCTTTAAGCAGGTCAACACCATGGCCGAGGCCTTCGAGGGCGCCGACATCGTGATCCCCAAGAGCTGGGCTCCGTTTGCCGCCATGGAGAAGCGTACCAACCTGTACGCCGAGGGCGACGACGCCGGCATCGCTGCGCTCGAGAAGGAGCTGCTCGCCCAGAACGCCACCCATCAGGACTGGTGCTCTACGACCGAGCTCATGGAGAAGACTGCCAACGGCCAGGACACCATCTTTATGCACCCGCTGCCCGCCGACATCTCCGGTGTCTCCTGCGAGCACGGCGAGGTTAACGCCGACGTCTTCGACATGCACCGCGTGGGCATGTACAAGGAGGCCAGCTACAAGCCGTATGCCATCGCTGCCATGATGTTCCTGCAGAAGGTTGCCGATCCCGCCGCTACCCTCAAGGCCCTCGACGAGCGCAACACCGCCCGTTGGCTCCAGGCCTAAAGCCGGGTTGAGGTAAGCCATGTAAAGGGGACGCTCTGCCAACCGGCGGGGTGCCCCTTTTTTTGTATCGCGGGCGTGCGGGATAAGCGCTTTCGATGTGGATGCCCGCGGCGCGAGTTATGGGTACGATGGTTTCAGGGGAGGTATCACCATGAAACTTGGATGCGTCATTATGGCTTCGGGCGAGGGCAAGCGGTTTGGCTCTAACAAGATGCTTGCCGATATCTATGGCGAGCCGCTGATTGCCCGGACCATCGATTCGGTTCCCCGGGGCTTTGACGTCGTGGTTTCGACGCGTTGGCCCGGGGTCGCTCAGATTTGCGAGGACAAGCATTGCCCGTGCGTGCTGCACGATGGCGAGCTGCGCAGCGAAAGCGTCCGTGCGGGCCTTTCGTGGGGAGTCGAACGCAACTGGAAAGGTTGCCTCTTTTTGCCGGGCGACCAGCCGCTCGTGAGTTCGGATTCTTTTGAGGCTATGGTTCGTGCATTTGACGAGTGTGGCCGCAAGCATCCGGTGCGTCTTGCGTGCAACGGTGAGCCTTCGAGTCCGGTGCTCTTTCCGGCGGAACTGTTCGATGCGCTCATGCGTCTTGAGGGCAAGGACGGCGGGGGCTCGATCCTCAAGGACCGTACCGACGTGGTGCTGGTCGAGGCGCGTGCCTACGAGCTGTGGGACGTCGATACCGTCAAGGGACAGCGCTGCATAACAGAGCATATTGCCGCCTGCTCGTATTTTGATCGCGTGGCCAACTGCATCAATCAATAAGGAGCAATTATGATCATCATCAAAAACGGCGCGCTCGTGACGCCCCAGGGGCTTCGCCGCGCCGACCTTGCCATGGAGGGCGACAAGATCGTGCGGATTGCCGCGGCGATTGAGCCGGGCGAGGACGATACCGTCCAGGACGCCACGGACTGTTGGGTGTTCCCGGGCTTTATCGATGGGCACACGCACATGCAGTGTTGGACCGGCATGGACTGGACGGCCGATAGCTTTGAGACCGGCACACGTGCGGCTGTCTGCGGCGGTACCACGACCATCGTCGACTACGCGACGGCCGATCGCGGCGTGACCATGCCCGATGCCTTGGTCGAGTGGCATCATCGCGCCGACGGCACCTGCACCGCCAACTACGCCTTTCATATGGCGCTCGCCGAGTGGAATGAGCGCAACCGCGCCGATCTTTCGGCCATGCGCGAGGCGGGCGTGTCGTCGTTTAAGACCTACTTTGCCTATGACCACCTGCGCTTGGACGATGCCGAGACGCTCGAGGTGTTGGAGGAGCTCAAGCGCGTGGGCGGTATCCTGTGCGTGCATTGCGAGAACGGCACGCTGGTGAATGCGCTGCAGAAGCGCGTGTTTGAGCAGGGCATCCACGGGCCCGAGGGCCATGCGCTCAGCCGTCCGGACGTGTGCGAGGGTGAGGCCGTGAGCCGCCTGCTGTATCTGGCGCACCTGGCCGGGGACGCTCCGGTCAACGTGGTGCACCTTTCGACCAAGCTGGGGCTCGAGGCCATCCGTGCTGCCAAAGCGCGCGGGCAGAAGAATATCTATGTCGAGACCTGCCCCCAGTATCTGATGCTCGACGACACCTGCTATCTGGAACAGGGCGAGGACGGCTTTGCGGGCGCCAAGTACGTGATGAGCCCGCCGCTGCGCCATGCCGGTGACCGTGCCGCGTTGCGCGAGGCGCTTGTGGCTGGCGAGATCGATACTATTGCAACCGATCATTGCAGCTTTAACCTGCACGGGCAAAAGGACCGCGGGCGCGACGATTTCCGCGCGATTCCCAACGGCGGGCCCGGCGTGGAGCATCGTCCCGTCGCGATCGCCACGAGCTTTGAGGGGCAACTGGGCCCCGAGGACCTCTGCCGCCTGATGAGCGAGAACCCGGCGCGCGTGTTTGGCATGTACCCGCGCAAGGGCTGTCTTGCCGAGGGTGCCGATGCCGACGTGTGCGTGTGGGATCCCCAGGCGCGCTGGACCATTCGCGCGGCGACGCAGCATCAGGCCGTGGACTACACGCCGCTCGAGGGTTTTGAGGCACATGGCCGCGCCAAAGCCGTGTTTGTGAACGGCGTGCTGGCGGCACGCGACGGCGAGCCCACCGGAGCCCAACCCGGCCGCTACGTCCCCCGCTAGCAGCAAAGATGCCGTGTCCCCTCCGCAGTTGCGGTGAAATACGGACTGTTTGGCCGCCTAACGGCCGCAAACAGTCCGTATTTCACCGCAACTGACGAGATGGGGCCGGCTACTTGAGGCTGGTGGCGATGAGGGGGCGGTTGAGGGCTGCCTCGAAGCGATCTGCCATCGTGGGGTCGCTGAGCGTGTCGACTTGGTTGAGCATGATACGGGCATTGTTGAGGTTCAGCATCCGCAGCTCGGCATTGAGCACCTGGGCGACGCGCTCGGGCGTGGCGATGTCGGTGAGCTCGCAGCCGCAACGCTCGCAAAAGAGCTCGGGGCGGTGGACGGCTTCGTTGATGGGCTTGCTGAGCCCCGAGGCGCCGACGAGCCAGATGACGTTGGCCGTGCCGGCGGGAACGACCGGCTCCCACGGGGCATGCGCCTTGAGCGGGAGCCGCTTGCTGCCGTCCGCCTCGGCCAGGACGTAGTCAAAGCGCTGCGCCAGCTGGTCGAGCGGCTCGGCAGGGGAGGAGAGTTTGCCCGTCTCCGGGTCCAAAACACCCGCCTGGCAGATACTTCCGCGGCTCATGCCCGCGCATGCCTCGCAGGTGCAACCGGGGACATGCGAGGCGCCCGGCTTCCAAGGCGCGGCGTCCAGGCGACGATTCGACCCGTCCCATGGCACGCCGGCAACGGGAAGCATATGCGTGGTGGTGCAGAGGAGCACGCGGCCGCCAGCGCGCATGAGCTCAAGACCCAGCGTTTTGAGCAACGTCGACTTGCCGCCGCTGCCGATAATCGCGGTAATGCCCGGCTCGATCCTGAGCGCCGAGGCAAGATTGCCGCTAACCGTTTCCATCTGTTCACCGCCGTATAATACTGTGATAATAAATAATCATCAGAGTAGCGGTCGAACCGCTTTTGCTCTGCTCAAACCGTAGCACAGGGAGGTGCCCCGGGAATGCTCGTTTATGTTCGCGGCGCCGGCGATATCGCCACGGGTGTCGCCGCTCGCTTGGTGCACGCCGGCGTGTCGGTCGTTATGGCCGATATCGCGGTTCCCACGTGCATCCGCCGCACAATCAGTTTTTGCGAGGCTATTCGTCTGGGCGAGGTCCAGGTCGAGGGCATTCGCGCTCGCTTGGCGCAGACGCCGGCAGAGGCGCTCGAGATTACCCAAGCGGGGGATGTTGCCGTCGTGGTGGACCCTCAGGCCAAGATGCTCGATGAGCTTAAACCCGCGGCTGTGGTCGACGCGATTCTGGCCAAGCGCAACCTGGGCACCACGCGCGACATGGCGCCTACCGTCATCGCCGTGGGGCCGGGCTTTACCGCGCCGGTCGATTGCGACGCCGTGGTCGAGACCATGCGCGGGCATTTTTTGGGCCGTGTCATTACCCAGGGCTCGCCCCAGCCCAACACGGGCGTGCCGGGCGTGATCGCCGGCTATGGCAAGGAGCGCGTTATCCACAGCCCCGCCGCCGGCGTGTTTCGGTCCGACCGCGCAATCGGCGACATCGTGAGCGCCGGAGACGTGATTGGCTACGCGGACGATACGCCCATGTGCACGCAGATCGATGGCTGTCTGCGCGGGCTTTTGGCGAACGGCGTGCGGGTGACTGAGGGCTTTAAATGCGCCGATGTCGATCCGCGCGGCGATGCCAGCTATATCAACTACATTTCGGACAAGGCGACGTCGGTCGGCGGCGGCGTGCTCGAGGCACTCGCTATGCTCACCGATATCTTTAGAGGATAGAAGGCGGCAATGGAAAAGCTCGATGTTGTGAATGCGGCGCTTGTCGCCCTGCGTGCTGGCAAGATGTGCGAGCTCGTGGTCGTGGCCGGCACGGCGGGGTCGTCGCCGCGCGGCGTGGGCGCCTGGATGGCCGTCTTTGCCGACGGTAGCCAGGCGGGCACCATCGGCGGCGGCAAGATCGAGCTCTTTGCGCTGGACGAGGCGCGAGAGCTGCTGGCCGCGGGGCAATCGCGTCTGGTCCGCTACACCATGGGCAGCGAGAACTCCGATACCGGCATGATCTGCGGCGGAGCCATCTGCCTGTGCTACCTGCATCTGGATGCGACTCAGGCACCGTTGTTCCAGGAAATTGCCGACGTCTTGACGTATCGACGTATCGGCGACTTCGTCATCGACTTTGAACCGTTTGTCATTCAGGCCCTGGAGGGCGATGTGGTCGAGTACCATGGCGAGGCATCGCGCCATACCATTGCCGGCTGCCCCGAGCTTTCGCTGGTGGAGGAGGGGAGTAAGGTCACCTACACCAACGCCGCCTCCGAGATTCCCGCGGCGCACATCGAGACGCTCTGCCCCGAGGGCCTGACCTATATCTTTGGCTGCGGCCACGTGGGCGCCGCGACGGCGCGGGTGCTCACGGCGGCGGGCTTTGCCGTCGTGGCGTGCGACGACCGCCCCGGCACGCTGACCCCCGATTGGGTGCCCGGTGTCTACGATCGTCGCTTGGTCGATTACAAGAACCTGAGCGAGCTGTGCCCCATCGGCCCGCGCGACCTGGTGGTCGTCGCCACGGCGGGTCACAAGTCCGATATCGACGTGGTGATTCAGGCCATGCGCGCCAAGCCTGCCTACCTGGGCTGTCTGGGCTCGCGCCGCAAGACGGCCTTTGTGCGTGCCCGCCTGGAGCAGGAAGGCTTTACGCAGGACCAGATCGGCGAGCTGCACCTTCCGATCGGCGTTGCCATCGAGGCCGAGGACCCCGAGGAGATCGCCATCTCCATCGCCGCCGAGATGATCCACCTGCGCCGCACCAAGCTCGTCCCCCGCAAGCGCTAATCGCATCCCCACCAATAAGTTGCGGTGAAATACGGATTGTTTAAGCCTGTTAGGCCGCCCAACAGTCCCTATTTCACCGCAACTGCTTTTTGGGATCCATTTGTGCGGGGGAGTTGTGGAGTTGTGCAGGCAGACGAGGTTTTTCTGGAAATACGCTCCCGATGCGCGTATAGTACCGATTGTTTTGTCGGCTCCTGCTGCGTCGAGTCCAAACCGCGAAATGCCATGAGCGGCGCGGATGCAGCCAGGAGGCACGAGGACAACCCATCGTGGCCACGCCCCGTGCTTAAAACCCCAAGAAGGAGTGAACAATGGCAGAAGAGAAGTATGTGCCGCGTCTGAAGACCAAGTACAACAACGAGGTCAAGCAGCAGCTTCAGGACAAGTTTCAGTACGAGAACGTCATGATGATCCCCAAGTTTGAGAAGATCGTCGTGAACATGGGTGTCGGCGAGGCCGCTACCGATTCCAAGGCCATCGACGGTGCCGTGCGCGACCTGCGCGCCATCACCGGCCAGCAGCCGATGATTACCCGTGCCCGCAAGTCCATCGCTACCTTCCGCCTGCGCGCTGGTATGCCGATCGGCTGCAAGGTTACCCTGCGTGGCGACCGTATGTGGGAGTTCTTCGATCGTCTGACCTCCGTCGCGATTCCCCGTATCCGCGACTTCCGCGGCATCTCCGCCAAGAGCTTCGACGGCCGTGGTAACTTCTCCATGGGCGTCACCGAGCAGCTCATCTTCCCCGAGATCGACTTCGATTCCGTCGATCACCAGCGTGGTATGGACATCACTTTCGTGACCACCGCCAACACCGATGAGGAGGCCAAGGCCCTTCTGGACGCCTTCGGTTTCCCGTTCAAGAAATAGGTTCACCTGCCCTATAAGCGCCGTTCCCACAAGGGGGCGGCGCTTGGGGCGAACAATACTCTATGTGAGGAGGATATAAGTGGCTAAGACATCGATGATCGTCAAGTGCAATCGCAAGCAGAAGTTCTCTACTCGTGAGTACACGCGCTGCCAGCGCTGCGGCCGTCCGCACTCTGTGTACCGCAAGTTCGGCCTGTGCCGTGTCTGCTTCCGCGAGCTTGCACTCAAGGGCGAGCTTCCCGGCGTTAAGAAGGCCAGCTGGTAAGTCACTACCAGCGTTTCAAGCATCAGTTTGGAACAGGGAAAACGCGCTAAAAAGGCTTTGCTGTTAAGGGCGGCGAAGAACCAAGAGCACGTGTTCATCAAGAACGAAGGAGAATCTGTATGAACCTTACAGACCCGATCGCAGATATGCTTACGCGCATCCGTAACGCTAACTCTGTGAACAAGGCCACGGTCTCCATGCCGAGCAGCAAGAAGCTCGTCGAGATCGCTCGTGTTCTGCACGAGGAGGGCTACATCGAGGGCTACGATGTCGAGGACACCGTTCCCCAGAAGACTCTGCACATCACGCTTAAGTATGGTCCCAAGAAGGCTAAGGTCATCAACGGCATCCGCCGCATTTCCAAGCCGGGCCTGCGTAAGTACACCGGCGTTGCCGACATGCCCCGCGTCCGCGGTGGCCTTGGTACCGCCATTATTTCCACCAGCCATGGCGTCATGACCGACCGCGATGCTCGCAAGCACAACGTCGGCGGCGAGATCATCGCTTACGTCTGGTAATTCGCTCGGTAGGTAGAAGGAAAGGAGATCACCGTGTCTCGTATCGGTAATAAGCCTGTCCAGATTCCCGCCGGAGTCGAAGTGGCAGTCAACGGCAACAACGTTGTCGTCAAGGGCCCCAAGGGCCAGCTCGAGCTCGATGTCTTTGAGAAGCTCGCTATCAACGTCGAGGACAACGTCCTCACCGTTTCCCGTCCCGACGACGAGCGTGAGACCCGTGCCCGCCACGGCCTCACCCGCGCCCTCATCCACAACATGGTTGTTGGCGTTTCCGAGGGCTTCGAGAAGAAGCTCGAGCTCGCCGGCGTCGGTTACCGCGTGCAGCAGAAGGGCAAGAACCTCGAGTTCTCCCTGGGCTTCTCGCACCCCGTGATCGTCGAGGCTCCCGAGGGCATCACCTTCGAGGTTCCCGACAACACCCACGTGAACGTCAAGGGTATCAACAAGCAGCAGGTCGGTCAGATCGCCGCTGAGATCCGCGGCCATCGTCCTCCCGAGCCTTACAAGGGCAAGGGTATCCACTACGTTGGCGAGCACATCCGCCGCAAGCTGGGTAAGGCCGCCAAGTAGTCGTAACCGACTCACTCGCATAAGACCAGCACCCCGTCAGGTGCTGGCAAGATCAACCTTTTTAGGAGTTTACGTATGAACAAGCATAAGGCGAAGCTGGAAGGCCTCAAGCGTCGTCAGCGTCGTGTTCGCGGCAAGGTCTCGGGTACCTCCGAGCGTCCGCGTCTTCGCGTGACCCGTACTAACGCCAACATCTATGCCCAGATCATCGACGACAGCAAGGGCTCCAGCCTGACGCTCGTCTCTGCCTCGACCCTCGAGGCCGAGTTCAAGGGCACCCACACCTCGAACAAGGAGGCTGCGGAGAAGGTCGGTCAGCTCGTTGGCAAGCGCGCCATCGAGGCCGGCATCACCAAGGTCGCCTTCGATCGCGGTGGCCGTATCTACCATGGCCGCGTCAAGGCCCTCGCCGACGGTGCTCGTGCCGCCGGTCTCGAGTTCTAGGAGGTATGTAGCACATGGCTCGTAATCAGAAGCAGCAGCGCGAGGCCTCCGAGTTCGAGGAGCGCGTCGTTTACATCAACCGCGTGTCGAAGACCGTCAAGGGCGGTCGTCGCATGAGCCTCGTCGCTCTCGTCGTCGTTGGCGACGGCAAGGGCAACGTCGGCGTTGGCATGGGCAAGTCCGCTGAGGTGCCCATGGCCATCTCCAAGGCATCTCTCGATGCCAAGAAGAACATGTTCCACGTGCCGGTGACCGAGCAGGGCACCATCCCGCACGAGGTTCTCGGCCACTTTGGTGCCGGCCGCATCATCATCAAGCCCGCTGTCGAGGGTACCGGCGTTATCGCCGGCGGCGCTGTGCGTCCCCTCTTTGAGCTTGCTGGCATCAAGAACGTCCTGTCCAAGTCCCTCGGTACCGACAACGGCCTCAACATCATCAAGGCTGCCGTCGAGGGCCTCAAGGAGCTCTCCAGCCCTGAGGACGTCGCGGCTCGCCGTGGCCTGACGGTCTCCGAGATGTTCGTCGGTAAGGAGAACTAAGCATGGCTGACACCATCAAGATCAAGCAGGTCCGCAGCACCAACGGTTGCAAGCAGGACCAGGTCCGTACTGTCCGTGCCCTCGGTCTCCACAGGATCCGCGAGGTTCGCGAGATTGCTGACAACGAGTCCGTCCGCGGCATGATCTTCAAGGTCAAGCACCTTGTCGAGATTGTAGAGGAGTAGCAAATGCAGCTTCACGATCTTACTCCCGCGCCCGGTTCCACCAAGAACCGCAAGCGCGTCGGCCGTGGCAATTCTTCGGGTCACGGCACCACTTCTGGCCGCGGCCAGAAGGGCCAGGGTTCCCGCTCTGGCGGCACCAAGGGTGCCGGCTTCGAGGGTGGCCAGACTCCGCTGGCTATGCGCCTGCCCAAGCTTCCGGGCTTCCGCAACCCCCGTCGTATCGAGTACACCGCTGTTAACGTTGAGCGTCTCGAGCGTAAGTTCGAGGACGGCGCTGTGATCGACGGTGCCGCTCTTAAGGCCGCTCGCATCACCAAGAGCGAGTTCGAGCCCGTCAAGGTGCTCGGCAATGGTGAGCTCACCAAGAAGTTCACGGTCAAGGTCGACAAGGTCAGCGCTTCTGCGCAGGCCAAGATCGAGGCCGCCGGCGGAAAGGTCGAGCTGCCGTGCTAAATGGTCTTAAGAATGCTTTCCGCATCAAAGAATTGCGCGAAAAGATTCTTTTTACCATAGCTATGCTCGTCGTGTACCGCATTGGTGCGCACGTTCCTGTGCCCGGCATTCCCTTCCAGGGGATGCTGGGCCTTTTCTCGACCGATAACAATTCGGTCGCCGCAGGTGCTATGGCCCTCCTGAATCTTTTCTCTGGCGGCGCGTTGAGCTATGTGTCGGTGTTTTCGCTGGGCATCATGCCTTACATCACCAGCTCGATCATCCTCCAGATGCTCCAGGCCGTCGTGCCTTCCCTGCATGAGCTTGCCCGCGAGGGCGAGGTCGGTCAGACAAAGATTACGCAGTATTCGCGTTACCTCACCCTGGCTCTGGCAATCCTCAACTCCGTGGGTTACCTCTTCCTCTTTAAGAGCTTCGGCATCAGCTTTAATGGCGCCGGCGCTCCCGAGATCATCTTCGACCTCATGATCGTCGGTACGCTCACCGCGGGCGCCATGCTGATCATGTGGATCGGTGAGCTCATCACCCAGCGCGGTATCGGCAATGGCATGTCGCTGATCATCTTTGCGAACATCATGGCCGGTCTGCCGCAGGCTATCTTCTCCAGCACCGAGGGCAATGCCGGTGGCATCATCACCATGGTGATCATCTGCGCCATCATCCTGCTGGTTATCCCACTGATTGTTTTCCTTGAGCGCGGCCAGCGCCGCATCCCGGTCTCCTACGCTAAGCGCGTCGTGGGCCGTCGCATGATGGGTGGCCAGACCACCTACCTGCCCATCAAGGTCAACACCGCGGGTGTCGTGCCGATCATCTTCGCTTCGGCGCTGCTGTACTTCCCGGCTCAGATTGCCGTGTTCTTCCCCGGCATCGGCTGGATTCAGGCAGTTGCCTCCGCGCTTTCGACCGGTTGGCTCAACTGGGTGCTTAACGTTGTCCTCATCGTGTTCTTCGCGTACTTCTACACCTCCATGGTGTTCAACCCCGATGACACGGCCGATAACCTTAAGAAGCAGGGCGGCTTTATTCCGGGCGTCCGTCCGGGTAGGGCTACCGCGGCCTACATCAAGAACGCGCTCAACAAGATCACGCTTCCCAGCGCTGTCTTTTTGGCGCTCATCGCCATCGTGCCTTCGATCATCTTCTCCTTCACGGGTAACCATCTGATCCAGGCATTTGGCGGCACGTCCATCCTCATCATGGTCGGCGTCGTGCTCGACACGGTCGATAAGCTCGAAGGCCAGATCAAGATGTATGATTACGATGGATTCTTTAAATAGGCTAGAGGAGGATTGCTCATGAACCTCGTATTGCTCGGAGCTCCGGGTGCCGGTAAGGGCACCGTCGCACAGGAGCTCGTCGCCGAGTTTGGCGTCGCCCATATTTCCACGGGCGACCTGCTGCGTGCTGCCGTCAAGGGTGGCACCGAGCTTGGTATTCAGGCTAAGAAGTACATGGACGCTGGCGAGCTCGTTCCCGACCAGCTCGTGATCGACCTTGTCAAGGAGCGCCTTGCCGCCGATGACGCCCAGCAGGGCTTCATCCTCGACGGCTTCCCGCGCAACACCGCCCAGGCTGTGACGCTCGATTCCGAGCTCTCCGCCATGGGTCGCGAGATCGATTGCGCCCTTCTGGTCGATGTGGCCCCCGAGGTCATTATCGATCGTCTGTCTTCGCGTCGCACCTGCCGCGCATGCGGTTACACCGGCACCGCTGCCGATGCTACCTGCCCCAAGTGTGGCGGCGAGATGTATCAGCGCGACGACGACAAGCCCGAGACCATCAAGAACCGTCTCGACGTCTACGAGAAGTCCACGAGCCCGCTCGTCGACTACTATCGTGGCCAGGGTCTGCTCAAGTCGGTCAACGGTGACCAGGCTCGCGAGACCGTGTACGGGGATGTCAAAGAGGCTCTCGGTCTATGATCAAGATTAAGTCTGCAACGCAAATCGAGCAGATGAAGAAGGCAGGAGCGCTATCTAAGATGGCGCTCCGCCACGTTGGAGCCATGGTGCGCCCCGGCGTTTCCACCTTTGAGCTCGATCAGCTCGCGGAGCAGATTATCCGCATGCATGGCGGCACCCCGGCCTTTAAGGGTTACGGCGGGTTCCCGGGGACCATTTGCGCATCGATCAACGATGCCGTGGTCCACGGTATTCCCAACCCCGACATGATCCTGCGCGATGGCGATATCATCTCCATCGATACGGGAGCCGTTGTCGACGGTTGGGTCGGCGATAACGCTTGGACGTTTTTCGTCGGCACCCCCACGCCCGAAGCCAAGGCTTTGTGCGAGGTCACGCGCGATTGCCTTAAGGCTGCCATCGAGCAGGCTGTTCCCGGTAACCATATCGGGGACGTCGGTTATGCCGTTCAGTCCCTCGCCGAGTCTCACGGTTACGGTGTGCTTCGTGATTATGTAGGCCATGGCATTGGCCGCGTGATGCACGAGGACCCCAACGTTCCTAACTATGGAAAGAAGGGGAGGGGCGTTCGCCTCCAGGCCGGCATGGTCATTGCCATCGAGCCGATGGTTACGATGGGTTCCAACCATGTGAGCACGGGCTCCGACGGTTGGATTGTTACGACCAACGATCACCTGCCCGCCGCGCACTACGAGAACACCGTCGCCATTACCAATGATGGTCCGGTGATTCTCACCACGGATGCCCAAGGTGCTTGGTGCTCCCTCCAAGGCGGAGAAATGTAACAAGTTCCACTTAGTTGTGGAGCCATTACGAAGTTATTACGATGCGTGCATACGTGTTGTAGAATACTCAATCGCTGTCGTTTTCTAGAGAAAGATGATTGCTTGTGAAGAAGGAAGACGCAATTGAGCTCGAGGGTACGGTAAAGGAACCGTTGCCCAACGCCATGTTTAAGGTCGAGCTCGAGAACGGTCATTCGGTTCTGTGCAACATTTCTGGCAAGATCCGAATGAATTACATCCGTATTCTCCCCGGTGACAGGGTTGTCGTGGAGCTTTCCCCGTACGACCTGACCCGCGGCCGCATCACCTATCGCTACAAATAGCGGCACGCATACACGCACTCCATTTCCGACTGCAGGCTTAGCTCAACCTACGGTCGGATTGTGTGTGAAGACCAGCCATAGTTTTAAACGCCTGCGGCTGGGCGAGTAGATAGTAGGGAAGTAGTTTGAGCGCTACCGAAAGGAAGAACGATGAAGGTACGTCCTTCGGTCAAGAAGATGTGCGATAAGTGCAAAATCATTAGGCGCCATGGCAAGGTCCTCGTCATTTGCGAGAACCCCCGTCATAAGCAGCGTCAGGGTTAAGAGAGGAGACTACGTTGGCCCGTATTAATGGTGTCGACCTCCCGCGTGAGAAGCGCGTTGAGATCGGTCTGACCTACATTTACGGCATCGGCCGCACCACTGCGACGAAGATTTGCGTCGAGTGCAACGTTAACGTGGATACGCGCGTTAAGGACCTCACCGAGGATGAGGTTAATGCCATCCGCGATTATATCGATAAGAACCAGATCATGGTTGAGGGCGACCTCCGCCGTGAGCGCAACCAGAACGTCAAGCGCCTTATGGACATCGGCTGCAACCGCGGCCTTCGTCACCGCAAGGGCCTCCCGGTCCGCGGCCAGCGCACCCACACTAACGCTCGTACCCGCAAGGGCCCGAAGCGTCAGATCGGTGCTAAGAAGAAGAAATAAGGAGCGCTAGATAGATGGCTACTGCTAAGAAGAACGTTCGCGCTGCCCGTCTGAAGCGCGCGGACCGTAAGAACATTTCCGTGGGCCAGGCTCACATTCGTTCTACGTTCAACAACACGATCGTTTCGATCACCGATCCCCAGGGCAACGTCATTTCCTGGAAGTCGGCTGGCCAGGTGGGCTTCAAGGGCTCCCGTAAGTCCACGCCGTTCGCTGCCCAGATGGCTGCCGAGGCTGCTGCCAAGCAGGCCATGGAGCACGGTATGAAGAAGGTTTCCGTCTTCGTCAAGGGCCCCGGCTCCGGTCGTGAGACCGCCATCCGCTCCCTCCAGGCTGCTGGCCTCGAGGTCTCGAGCATCCAGGACAAGACCCCCATTCCGCACAACGGCTGCCGCCCCAAGAAGCGTCGCCGCGTGTAACTGAAAGGATCGTATCAATATGGCAATCGACAGGACTCCTGTTCTTAAGCGCTGCCGTCAGCTCGGGATCGATCCCGCTGAGCTCGGTTACAGCAGCAAGAAGGAATCTATCCGTCAGCCCAAGCGCCGTCGCAAGGAATCTGAGTACGGCATGCAGCTGCGCGAGAAGCAGAAGGTCAAGTTCATCTATGGCGTTCTGGAGAAGCAGTTCCACGGCTACTTCAACAAGGCCCGTAAGATGAACGGCGTCACCGGTGAGAACCTCATGATCATTCTTGAGTCTCGCCTCGACAACGTCGTCTTTCGTCTTGGCTTCGCCCGCACCCGCAAAGAGGCTCGTCAGTCCGTCCGTCACGGTCACTTCACCGTGAACGGCAAGCGCGTGGACATCCCGTCCTACCGCGTCAAGGCCGGCGACGTCGTCGCTGTCGGCGAGAAGTTCCGTGACCTCCTCCCCATCAAGGAGGCCCTGATTTCCTCCGAGCGCTTTGAGGTCCCTGGCTGGCTCGAGGTCGATATCGAGAAGCTGTCTGGTAACGTGCTCGCTCTGCCGACGCGTGAGCAGATCAGCGGTGATATCAACGAGCAGCTCATCGTCGAGCTCTACTCTAAGTAGTCCATCCGGGCTGCTGAGGCTGGAGGTAATACATGTCAGAATTCATTAGGCCTCAGGTTCAGGTCGAAGAGATCAACGAGACGTCTGCTCGTGTCTCCGTCGAGCCGCTCGAGCGTGGCTACGGCGATACGCTGGGTAACTCCCTTCGTCGCGTTCTTCTGTCCTCGCTCGAGGGTGCCGCCGTCGAGGCTATTCAGATCGATGGTGCGCAGCACGAGTTCATGACCATCCCTAACATGGTCGAGGATGTCACCGACATCGTCCTGAATGTCAAGGGTCTTGTCTTCAGGGCTCTCGGCACGACCGACGAGGCGACCGCCACCATCTCGGTTGACGGCCCCTGCGAGGTCACCGGTGCGGACTTCTTTATTCCGTCCGAGTTTGAGCTGGTTAACCCCGAGCAGCACATCGCTACGCTCACCGAGGGTGGCCATCTCACCATGAGCATGCGCATCGGCTATGGCCGCGGCTATGTTTCTGGCGAGGCCAACAAGCGCGACAACGATCCCATCGGTGTGATCCACGTCGACTCGCTGTACTCGCCGGTTTCCCGTTGCGCCAAGCTCGTTGAGGCTTGCCGTGTCGGTCAGCACACCGACTACGACCGCCTTGTCCTCGAGATCGAGACCAACGGCTCCATCGCCCCGCGCGACGCCGTGGTCCAGGCTGCCAATATCATCAACCAGCATATGGCCGCCTTTATGAACCTTGCCGAGACCCCCGAGGTCGAGGAGGAGGCTTCGATCTTCGCTCCCGAGGTCACCAACGACAACGCTGAGCTGGACAAGCAGATCGAGGATCTGGACCTTTCCGTCCGTTCCTACAACTGCCTTAAGCGCGCCAGCATTCACTCGGTCCGTCAGCTCGTTGAGTTCTCGGAGAACGATCTGCTCAACATCCGTAACTTCGGTGTTAAGTCGATCGAGGAAGTGAAGGACAAGCTTGAGTCCATGGGCCTGAGCCTGAAGGCTTAATGCTTCGCATATTTGAGGAGAAACTAGACCATGCGTCACAACGTTAAGAAGGGCCTGAAGCTCGGCACCGATGCGAGCCACACCAAGGCCATGAAGAAGAGCCTTGCTAAGGCCCTCTTCGAGAACGACCGCATCAAGACCACCGAGACCCGCGCTAAGGCGCTGCGTTCGGTCGTCGACCCGATCATCACTTGGGCCAAGAAGGGCGACCTGCACTCTCGTCGTCTGGCTATCGCCAAGCTCGGCGATAAGCAGCTCGTTGCCGAGATCTTCGACAAGGCTGCCCAGGGCATGTGGCAGGACCGCAACGGCGGTTATACCCGCATCATGAAGCTCGGTAACCGCAAGGGCGACAACGCTCCCATCGTTATCATGGAGCTCGTCACCGAGCCTTGCACGCCTAAGGCCAAGAAGGCTGCTCCGGCCCCCAAGAAGGCCGCTGCTCCCAAGAAGGTCGAGGCTGTCGAGGAGGCTCCTGCTGAGGAGACCGCTGAGTAGACTTTCCGTCTGCATAGGCTATATTCGAGGGGTACGTTCGCGTACCCCTCTTTTTTTGTCGCGATACCGTTACTTGTTTGTTGGGAGCGCCCATGACTGCGCCGTCTGATTTCAATTTGACCCCCGAGCTTGACGCCACGCTCGTATTTCGCGTGGCCTATGATGGCTCGTCGTATAGCGGATTTGCCGAGCAGCCGGGACAGGCGACGGTTGCGGGTGAGCTGCGTCGAGCCATCGAGACGCTGCTTCGCCGTCCGATCGATCTGACGTGCGCAGGTCGTACCGATGCCGGCGTGCATGCCGTGGCTCAGTACATCAGCGTGCCCGTAACGGACGCTGAGCTCGCCCTTACGCGCCGTAGGTGGCTGCGGGCTATGGATGCCCTGCTGCCTAAAGATATCGCCATAAACGAGGTCTACAGGGCCCGTAAGGGCTTTTCTGCACGCTTTGACGCGCGTTCCCGTACGTATACGTACCGTATTGCCGATCGCGATGCGCGCCCCGTGCTGTCCCGTGGTGCCGTGTGGTGGCATCGCTATCCCTTGGACGTCGAGGCCATGTCTGCGGCCTGTCCCGCGCTTTTGGGTGAGCAGGACTTTAAGAGCTTTTGCAAGGTCGCCTCTGCCGTGGGCAAGCCTACGCACCGCTGCGTAATGCGCGCCGAGTTTGGCCATGAGGTTGCGTTTGGCGAGGACATCCTGACGTTTACCATCGAGGGCAATGCGTTTCTGCATTCGATGGTCCGCACGATCGTTGGCACGCTTGTCGAGATTGGCATGCATCGCCGTAAACCCGAGTGGATGCGCGAGGTCATCGATGCTTGCGATCGTACCGCTGCGGGCCCCACGGCTCCTGCCTGCGGCCTTACGTTTATGGGCGTGGATTACGATCCCGCCGAGCTTGTCGTGCTCGACTAGGGGAGGGCTTGACGCGCCGTTCGTCGGCATCTGTCATCTGTGGGCTGCGCGTGTGCAACATCTGTTCTTGGCGTGCAGTGCAACCGGTGTCTCATTGCTTTTATTTATGGGGTGTACCATGAACCACGGTTTGATTCATTGCTGTCGAGAGGACGGATAACTTGGTTCGACGTGGCTCGCATCCGCGACTTTCGGTGATCCTTGTGGTAGAAGGTTCGCCCAGCTATGCGATGCGTGCGCTCGAGAGTATCCAGAACCAAGACCTCTACGATTTGCAGATTGTCGTTGTCTGCCGCGATGCTGCGCCCGGTGCGCGCCATTCGCTTCAGGTTGCTGCCGATAGGGACATCCATATTGATTTGATTGACGTCGAGGACGCGAAGCGCGGCGCTTGTCTTCGTGCCGGTTTTGATGCCTCGCGCGGCTCTCAAATCATCGCCATGAACGCCGATGAGTGGTTTGCTCCGCAGGCCCTTTCCAAGATGGTCGATATCGCGTGCGATACTGCGGCAGACATTGTGCTCCCCTCGGTGTCGCTCGATCGATACGATGCGCATCGCGAGCGTCATTCGCGCGTCTTGGATGCTGCCTCTATTGCCATAGAAGACGAGTCTTCTATGGTGACTGGGCTGCCCCAGTTGATTTTGGGCGGCCTAGTCGCTCAGACCTCTGGCGTGATGTATAGCCGTCCGCTGTTTGAGGCATGCCTGTCGCGCGGCAAGGCGTACCGTACGGTTGAGTTTATGGCTTATGCGCTCTCGCAGGCACGATTCGTGTCCGGCTGCGGCGACGCTTGTTTCCACGCGGTGGCACCTAAGCTTACAGATGCCTTTGATCCCACCATGTATGCCAGGATATCCGATGACACTCGAGCGCTCGACGAGCTTGCGGACTCACTCTCGGAAGCAGATAGCGGTGGTCGGCTCAAGCTGGCAAGCCAAAAGTTCTACTTTGCCGGACTGGTCGCCTGCATCGAGAATTTGTGTCTGAGCCCGCATGGGGTGTCGTCAATCGAGCGTTCCGCCCGCATGCGTGATATGCTCGATGCGCCTCGAACCCGTCAGATGGTCGCCGCGCTCAAGGATAACCATCGGGGGCTCGGTCTGTTGTTTGGGCCGATCGCCAGCGCCAAGCCCGCGCGCTGCGTGATGTGTACGCATCTGGCAGCTTTTCTTAACCGGACGGGCACAAAAACCGCCTAAACGGCTCACCTCGAAACAAATTTGCATAGAATTGTTTCGAAATGCGTTCTTATACACAAAAGCCTTCAAATAGCGTTAAACTATTCAATCACTAATTGATTGTCTCCGCTATCTTTTGGAGAGAGGGTTTGTATGGCTAAAAAACGCAATGGGCGCCAGGATGCCATTAGAGATATTGTGCGCAATAAGGACGTCCGCACGCAGCGCGTGCTGGTCGATGAGCTCCGCGCTATGGGCTTTGATTGCACGCAGGCGACTGTCTCTCGCGATATTGCCGATATGGGGCTGCGTAAGCTCCCTGAGGGCATCTATGTTCTGGCAGAGGACCTGCACCTGCAGCGTATGGTTTCCGAGCTCGTAACGGGCGTTCTGCGCACCGATAATCTGGTTATGATTAAGGCTCAGCCTGGCACGGCTTCCGGCATCGCCGCCGCCGTTGATGCGGCAGAGCTGCCCGATGTGCTTGGCTCGCTTGCCGGCAACGATACGATTTTGGTTATTGCCCAGACGGCCGAGGACGGCGAGCGTCTCGAGGCGCTGATCAATAAGCTGAGCAATTCTCGCAAGTAGGCGTGCGGGTCGTGCGCTCGGCACCGTGCG
The DNA here is from genome assembly GCF_010509075.1 of Collinsella aerofaciens ATCC 25986. NCBI lineage: Bacteria > Bacillati > Actinomycetota > Coriobacteriia > Coriobacteriales > Coriobacteriaceae > Collinsella > Collinsella aerofaciens. The sequence continues at coordinate 1,094,809 of NZ_CP048433.1, read as the reverse complement.
CGCTGACATAGTGGCTTGTAAGGGGTATCGACGTTGGTCGGTGCCCCCTTTTTTTGTCTGCCGGTATAAAGACCGCCCATCAGGTCGCTTTAAACTAAAAAGGCCCCCGAGCAGTTTAATAAGCTGCTCGGGGGCCTTGTTGCTTATGGCCGGATGATTTCTAGCCGACCGTATCGTCAGGCGTGGGCGAGGGGTCGGGAGTGGGTGTAGGCGTAGGCGTAGGCGTGCCGCCATCGCCGCCGGTGTCGGGAGTGGGTGTAGGCGTAGGCGTAGGCGTGCCGCCATCGCCGCCGGTCGAACCACCAGTGGAGCCGCCCGTCGAGCCACCGGTCGTACCGGTGCCGCCGGTGGTGTCGCCGCCCGTGGTCTCGGTGGTCGTGGTCGTCGTGGTAGTCGTTGTGGTGGTTTCCTCTTCGTCCTCGTTTTCGTCCTTGTCGTCGTTCTCCGTCTTCTTGGTGTTGTTGGTGCCGTAGAACTTCCAGACGCTGTTGTTCTTGTAGGTGGGCGCCGTTCCGGTCGCAAACTCCTCGCGCTCGGTACCGGTCAGAACGGTGTTCATAAATCGCTTAAAGACAGGCAGGTTGGTGCTGTCGCCCAGCAGGTCCGTGCCGTATTTTTGGATGGGGATCTCGCCCGCGGAATAGCCGGTCCACAGGGCGCACGCCAGCTGCGGGGTATAGCCGCAGAACCACAGGTTAGTGGTGTTGTCGGTGGTGCCCGTTTTGCCGGCATAGGGCTGGTTGACGCTCAGAGCGCCAGCAGCACCCGTACCGCTTCCCTGCATGACGCCGGACAGAACATCGGTGACCGCGGCGGCCTCGCCCTCGGTAAGCACCTGTGAGGGATTGTCCGTGTGCTGGAACAGCACCGAACCGGTACGAGAGTCAATCTCGGTGATGGCGATCGGCTGGCGATAGTAGCCGCCGTTGGCAAACGTCGCGTAGGCGGCGGCCATCTCGAGCGGCGAGATCGAGCCGGTGCCGAGCGTCATGACGGGAACATCCTCGATGTTGTCCTTGGCGGGATCGATGCCGAGCTTTTTGACGAGCGAGATGATCTTGCTGTTGCCGACGGCTTCCGCCACCTGGATGTAGCCGGTGTTGGAGGAGTATGCCGTTGCCTGCTTAAGCGTGATGTTGCCATAGCTATGGTTGGCGTAGTTTTGGACCTCGGTCGTGGTGCCCTTGGCCTTGAGCGGCGAGTTGCAGTTGAGGGTGACGTTGGGGTTCATGCCGTTTTGGATGGCAGTTGCCAGCGTAAAGGCCTTAAAGGTGGAGCCGACGGGACGCTTGGCCGTGGCATGGTTTACGTGGTTCTCGTCGGCGTTGTAGTCGTAGCCGCCCACCATGCACTTGATGTAGCCGGTCTTGGGGTCGACGACGACCATGCCCATGTCCAGGCCGTCGAGTGAGAGCGTGTCGAGCTGCTCGCGGACGGCATTCTCTGCCACTTGCTGCATCGTGGGGTCGATGGTGGTCTTGACGGTCAGGCCGCCCTTAAAGAGCACGTCGGTCGAGAACTCCTGCTCCAGCAGCTGCTTAACATAGGCGACAAAGTAGGGCTGTGAGTATACGTCGACGCCGCTGCCCGAAATCTCGGTCACGTTGAGGGTGATGGGCTCGGCCTGTGCGGCATCGTGTTCCTCCTGCGTAATGTGGCCCAGGCGCAACATGTTGTCGAGGACCTTGTTGCGACGGGACAGCGCCAGGTCGGGGTTGACCGTGGGGTCGTACTGCGAGGGCGAGTTGGGAAGGCCTATGAGCAGTGCGGCCTCGCTGAGGGTGAGGTCGGCGGCGCTCTTGGACAGATAGGTCTCGGCTGCGGCCTCGATGCCGTAGGCGCCGTGGCCGTAGTAGATGGTGTTGAGGTACATCATGAGGATCTCGTCTTTGGAGTACATGTCCTCCATCTTGACGGCGATGTAGGCCTCGCGCACCTTACGCTCGATGGTCGAGTCGAACTGCTCCTCCTGCAGGATGGTGTTGCGCACCAGCTGCTGGGTGATAGTCGAGGCGCCTTCGTGTCCGCCGCCGAGGGTTGCCACCGCAGCACGCGCGATACCCCACAGGTCGATACCGCCGTGCTCGTAGAAGCGCTCGTCCTCGACGTCAACGGTGCCCTGCAGCACGTAGGGGGAGACCTCGTCCTTGGTGATGGACTTGCGGTTTTGCGTGTAGAAGCTCGCGATCTTGTTGCCGTTGCAGTCGACGATCTCGGTGGGCTCGCTCACCAGATACGCGTTGGCGTCGGTGTAGTCGGGCAGATCGGACAGCCAGCGGTTGACGTTGCCGACCATGCCGATGCCAAATGCCACGCCCGCAATCAGCAGAAAGCCCAAAAACGAGAGCAGGATTATGGGCAGAGCATGCGTCTTTGAACGGCTGCGTCCCTGTCGTTGGCGAGGACCCATATATTGACCTCCAGGTATGTCGTGCCGGACGGTGGATGTGCCGTCGGGGCAGGATGGACATAAGTTATTACACGATAAACCAAACGGGGCGCGCGAGGCCTCGTGTATGCTGGAAGACGGCATTTTTCAGAGTGAATGCATACCTTGGTAAGGAGTTTGCCGATGGCGATTCGGGCGATGGGGCCGAGCGGACAATACGAGACTGGATTGGATGCTGCCGGTGCGGCGCTGCCCGAGCTGCTGGCGCCGGCGGGCGGGCTCGACCAGATGCTTGCGGCCATCGCCGCGGGTGCCGATGCCATCTACGCGGGGTTGGGCGGCTTTAACGCCCGCGTGAGCGCGCATGGCTTTACGGATGACGAGTTTGCGCGCGGCTGCGCCGTGGCGCATGCCCATGGCGTGCGCGTGTACGTGACGCTCAACGTGTTCGTGTTTGACGATGAGCTGTCCGATGCGGTGGCGCTGGGAGCTCATGCACTGGAGCTGGGCGCCGATGCTCTGATTGTGGCCGATGCCGGGTTGGCCTGCGCGCTGAGCGCGGCGATTCCCGGGGTCGAGATTCACCTGTCTACGCAGGCGGGCGTTCATAGCGAAGGCGCCGTGCGGCTTGCCGCCGATGAGCTGGGGGTCGAGCGTGTGACGACGGCGCGCGAGCTGACGGTCGACGAGATTGCGGCGCTATGTGCCACGGGCGTGCCCATCGAGGTATTCTGCCACGGTGCGATTTGCATCGGTTATTCGGGGGCGTGCGAGTTCTCGGCCCTGCGGCGTGGACGCTCGGCGATGCGCGGCGACTGCACGCAGCCGTGCCGTCTGGCGTACGACCTGGTGGACGAGGCGGGGCAGAGCGTTGTCGCCGTCGAGGGAGATCGCCTGCTGTGCCCGCGTGACTATCTGGGTATTGCGCATCTGCCCGAGCTTGTAGATGCCGGCGTGGCGTCGCTCAAGATCGAGGGGCGCATGAAGAACCCCGATTACGTACTCAACGTGGTGCGGGTGTGGCGCCGGGCACTCGATATGCTGCGCGACGGCGCGTGGGACCCCGATGTCGTGGAAGAGCTTGAACGCGAGCTGGGAAGGTCGTTTAACCGTGGGTTTACCGATGCGTACCTGCGAGGGCGTTCGGGTGCCGAGCTGATGAGCTTTGAGCGCGCAATTAACCAGGGCGTGCGCGTGGGGCGTTTGGTCGCTGTGGGCCACGAAGAGGTGACCGTTGAGCTCGACGCCGCCGTGGCGGCGGGTGACACGCTCGAGATTCGGTTCTATCCGGGTGTCGACGCGCGTCCCGATGTGCCCAAGCGCTGGCCGCAGGTGCCCTGCCCGGTGGATGCCGCAGCGGGGAAGCGCGTCGTCGTGCATTGCAAGCGTAAGGTGGACGCGGGCTGCGAGGTGTACCTGATTCGCAGCGCCGGCGTGTTGGATCAGACGGCGGCGGTGTTGGAGCGCATGCGGGCCGAGGCGGATGCGATTGCGCCCGTTGCGCGTGCCGTTGAAGTGCTGCCCTTTGAGGGCGTTGCGGTGGATGGCGGTGCATCGACGGAGTTGGTGGAGTGCGCGGTTCCCACTCGCATGGTTTTTGCTTGGCAGCTGATGGATGCCGACCCGTGCGGAGAACTCGATTTGTCCGACGCCGTTGTGGTGCTTGACGAGGTGTGCCGCGCGAGTGACGCTGACTGGACCCGCTCACTGATGCAGCGTGCCGGGCGCGTCGTCTGCCGCAACCTGGGGCAGGTGGCGATCGCTCGCGAGCTGGGCGTGACGTTTGACGTGGCGGCGCCGGTGTTCTGCGCGAATCGGGCCACGCTTACCTGGCTGCGCGGACTCGGTGCGGGGCGGGTGTACTTGCCGGCCGAGTTGCTCGGCAATGATGCGGAGCGTATTGCCGAACTGGCCGCTGAACCCGGCGTCTTGGGTCCGGTCGACGCCGACCGTCCCGAGCTTATGGTGTGCGAGCACTGCCTGCTGACCGCCGAGGGCGTCTGCGCTACGGATGCGACGGGGCAGGTTCATTGTCGTGACTGCCCGTGCCGTCAGCAAACGCGCTATTTAGTTGAACGTGACGGTACGCGTCTGCCGGTCGCCGTTGACGCGTGCGGCAGGACGAGGATTTTCCTGTCGTAGGTGCCGTGTCGCGTCAGTTTGTTATCATAAGAGAGTTTATGGACTTCCAGCACCGCCGTTTTCGGCGAGGGTGCTATAGCAAAAGGAGGATACCCAATGCTGTCTGTTGACGAGCAAATGCGTATCATCACCTCGGGCGCCGCGCAGATCGTTCCCGAGGCCGACCTTCGCAAGAAGCTTGAGAAGGGCGAGCCCCTCAACATCAAGCTCGGCGTCGACCCCACCAGCCCCGACCTGCACCTGGGCCATGCCGTGCCGCTGCGCAAGATGCGTCAGTTCCAGGACCTGGGCCACAACGTCACCCTCATCATCGGCAACGGCACCGCGTTGATCGGCGACCCCTCGGGCAAGAACTCCACCCGTCCGCAGCTTTCGCAGGAGCAGATCGAGGCCAACGCCGAGACCTACGTGAGCCAGGCCATGAAGATCCTGGATCCCGAGAAGACCACCATCGTGCACAACGGTGACTGGATCCTTTCGATGGACCTGGCCGGTCTGCTGCAGGTGTGTTCCAAGTTCACCGTCGCCCGCATCCTTGAGCGCGACGACTTTACCAAGCGCTACCAGTCTCAGACGCCGATCGCCCTGCATGAGTTCCTGTATCCCGTGATGCAGGCTTTCGACTCCGTGCAGATCAAGGCCGACGTCGAGATGGGCGGCACCGATCAGCTCTTCAACCTGCTCGCTGGCCGTGAGCTCATGGAGAAGATGGGCATGGAGCCCCAGATCGCGCTCACCATGCCGCTGCTCGAGGGTACCGACGGCGTGCGCAAGATGTCCAAGTCCTATGGCAACTACATCGGCCTGACCGACGCGCCCAAGGATATGTTCGGCAAGACCATGTCCATCCCCGACGAGATGATCGGCAAGTACTACCGCCTGGCGAGCTCGCTCACCCCGGCCGAGGTCGACAAGATCGACGCTGCCCTGGCCGACGGTTCCGCCGATCCCTACGAGCTCAAGCGCGCTCTGGGTCGCGACCTGTGCGACACCTACCACGGCGCCGGTGCCGGCGACGAGGCTCAGGCCGAGTTCGACCGCGTGTTCAAGGAGGGCCAGCTCGCCGACTTCCCCGAGAAGCACGTTGAGCTGACCGTCAACGACGAGGGCCAGATCTACCTCGCTGGCCTGCTCAAGGACCTGGGTCTTTCGGCGAGCGCCGGCCAGGCTCGTCGCGATATCGACGGCGGCGGCGTCAAGATCAACGGCAAGGCCGTGGCTCCCAAGAGCTACAACATCGACCCCAGCGCCCTCAAGCTGGGCGACACCCTCTCCGTGGGCAAGCGCAAGGGCTTTAAGTTGATTTAGTTCCACCGTTCTAACGAACGGCGGACCGGCCGACGCTGCGCGGGCCGCATTTGGACAATCTGACGTTCAACTTCAAGGGCGCGACCAGAAGGTCAGCGCCCTTTCGTTTCACGTCACCTTGTCTCAAATGCGGCCCGCTCGCTGTCGTTGCCAAAACATCGACGCTTCCGTGGTTGGCACTTGGGGACGTTCCTTTTGTGCCGGCACTTTGGGACACTCCTTGTCATTGGTGCAAAGTAACCTGCCCCCATTGCGCTGAGCAGCGTGTGCCGTTAAGCGGAGAGGCGTATTGTTGACCCATCGTTTGGGCATACAATGGCTATTGGTTTGCTGCGGTGAAGGTCTGTCCGCTCCGCAGCTTTTTTCTACGGTTAAAGGAGTATGTATGTCCGTTGAGGTCATGAGGTCTGTGATCGAGGCCGCCGAGGGGCGCGTGCCCGTCGACACGCTGTTTACCAATGCGCAGATTGTCGACGTGTATGGCCAGCGTGTGGCGCCCGGTAGCGTTGCCGTCAAGGACGGTGTAATCGTCGGCGTGCTCTACGATGGTCGCGACGATGCCGCTGGCACCTACGAGGCAACTGAGGTCATCGACTGCCAGGGTCGCTATCTCGCTCCCGGTTTTATTGACGGGCATCTGCATATCGAGTCTTCGAACATCCGTCCCGCCGAGTATGCTCGCATGGCCGCGACGCGCGGTACTACCACTGCCATTGCCGACAGCCACGAGATTGCCAATGTTGCCGGTCTCGACGGCTTGCGCTTTATGATCGAGGATGGCCGCCGCGCACCCATCTCCATCAAGTACATGATGCCTTCGTGCGTGCCCGCGCTGCCCGACGAGCAGGCCGGTGCCGTTATTTCGGCTGCCGATATGCAGGCGTTTTTTGCCGAGCATCCAGGCGATGTCTTTGGTCTGGGCGAAATGATGAACCTGCCGGGCGTCTTTATGGCCGACCCCGAGACCTGCACTCGCATCGATGCTGCCAACCAGACGCCGTCCAAGCAGGTTGACGGCCACGCGCCGCTCGTTGCCGGTAAGGACCTCAATGCCTATGCCGCAGCGGGCATTATCGCCGACCACGAGTCGACGATTCCCGAGGAGGCACTCGACAAGCTGTCCCGCGGCATGTATGTGATGCTGCGTGAGGGCACGTGCAGCCACGACCTGGCCAATTTATCCCCGATGCTGCTGGAGAATCCTGCCCGCGCCCGCCGCTGCTGCTTTGCGACCGACGATCGCGCTCCCTCCGATGCTCTTTCGACCGGCATGATCGACAATGCCTGCCGCGTGGCTATCGAGGCCGGTATCGACCCCGTGGTCGCCATCTCTATGGCGTCCCTTTCCACGGCTGAGGCATTTGGCCTGGACCACGGCTGCCGCGACCCGCACGAGCTCCGCGGCGCGATCGCTCCGGGCAAGCGCGCCGACCTGCTGGTGCTCGATGACCTGACCTTTGCCACGGCCCCGCATCGCGTATATGCCGCCGGTGCTCTGGTGGCGCAGGATGGCACCTTTGTGGGCGAGATCGCACCCGAGACGGCCGAGGTCGCAGCGCTTGCCGATGAGCTGCGTGCTTCCGTTAAGCTGCCGAAGCTATCGCTCGACGTGTTCGACTATGCCTTTAAGCCGGGCGAGGCGGTTATCGATGTGATCCCGGGCATGGCTATCACGGGCATGGTCCGTCCCGAGAGCGCCGAGGACTTGCGTCGCATTATGCTTATCGAGCGCCATGGCCGCGGCGTGTCGCTGCAGGCCGAGGGCGCCGATGGCGACGGTCCCGCCGGCATGGGGCTCGTCGGCAAGCATATCGGTCGCGGCTGGGTGCGCGGTTTCACCATCACGGGCGGTGCCATTGCCTCCACGATCGGCCACGACTCGCACAACGTGTGCGTGGTGGGCGACAACGCTGCCGATATGATGACTGCCGTTGAGGCCGTGGGCCAGGGCGGCCACGTGCTGGTGCGCAACGGCGAGGTCGTGGCGCGCATTCCGCTGGCGCTCGGTGGCCTGATGAGCGAGGGCACGGCCGAGGACGTTGCCGCGCAGCACGATGACTTTATGGTCAAGGCGCGCGCCATGGGTATTGAGCCGCCGCTCGACCCCATCATGGGCATCATCTTCCTGCCCCTGCCGGTCATCCCGACGCTTCGCATCCGCCCCGAGGGCATGTTCGACGTTACAACCTTCACCTACGCCGACTAGTCATCGGGGACGTTCTTAAACGACTAGTCATTGGGGACGCTCTTTGGCGGGCTGCCTGACGCCGCGACCGTAGGGCCTCTGGCATGTGTGAGCTATTTGCCAGGTCCTTGTAACGTTTACGCCCGCGGAGTCTTATTTGAGCTCCCTTTGGGTACGTTGGAATCGGATACGCGTTCGATTCCAACAAGCCCGAAGGGAGCTTTTCTATGTTTAAACTGATTGCATCCGATATGGACGGCACACTGCTTGACGAAAACGGCCAGGTGCCTCCCGAGACCTACGAACTGATTCTGGCGCTACACGAGCATGGTGTGCATTTCGCTGCATCGTCAGGTCGTCGCTACGATCGCCTGTGCGAGTTCTTTGCGCCCGTTCGCGACAAGATGGACTTTGTCGCCGCTAACGGCGCCCAGGTCTACGCCGACGGTAAGATGGTAGACCGTGAGGTGTATTCCCACCTGGCGATTCGAAGGCTCGCCCAAGCCGTCAGGACGTTTCCCAATCTGCATCTTGCGCTCTTTGACCGAACCAAGTCCTTCCTGCTCGATGACGAGTGCAAGTTCGTGCGTGAGGTCGATAAGGACCTTCCCAATGCCGAGCGCATTTGGGAGCTGCCCGATCCCAGCGTAAATATCATCAAAGCGAGTATCTTTTGCGACGACAGTGCGGTTATGGACAGCGCGTACGTGCTACAGCGCGAACTTGGTCAGCTCTTTACTTTTGCACCTTCGGGCAACGCGTGGATCGATGCCATGCAGCCTGGTGTGTCGAAGGCCTCGGGTATCGCGCAGCTCGCGGAGCATTACGGCATTGGTCGCGACGAGGTCATGGCGTTTGGCGACTCGATGAACGACTACGAGATCATTCGCTTTGTCGGCACGGGCTGCGCGATGGAAAACGCGCGCCCCGCGCTTAAAGCGGTGGCCGATCGCGTGGTGGGTTGTAACCGCGACCACGCCGTCCAGCAGGAGCTCCGTCGCGTGCTGGAGAGTCTCTCCTAATCCGGCAGATGGGGACGTTCCTTTTCTGCCGACAGTGGGGGACAGTCCTTGCAGCTTTTTCGCGAAGACTGTCCCCAACGACTAGTCATTCAAGAACGCCCCAATGACTAGGCGAGGGCGGCCATGATGGTGCGGGCGACGCCGTCGTGGTCGTTGTCGAACTCGGTGATGGCGTCGGCGGCGTCGCGGCCCTCGGGCTCGGCGTTGATCATGGCCATGCCGTGGCCCGCTGCCTGCAGCATGGGAATGTCGTTGATGTTGTCGCCGAACGCCCAGGCGCCGGCGAAACGCTCGCCCAGATGCTCACATAGCCACGTGAGGGCCGTTCCCTTGGTGGCGCCCTCGCCCATGACCTCGATATTCATGGCGTACGAACGCGTGACCTCAATGCCTCCGAGCGTGTCGAGCTCCGCCGCGATGGCGTCGCGATCGGCCGGGTCGTGCCAGTACATGGCGATGCGTTCGAGCGTCTCGACCTCGTCGATCTTGCTGTCGATATCCATGTCGATCGGTGTTCGTGTGCGCTTGAGCGAAGCTGCGATGTGGGGGTCGCCGCCGCAGAACTCATCCAGGCGCGTGTAGAGCGAGCGGGGGAGGAAGCACTGCCCGTCCGCGAAGATATCGAAGGTCACATCGTGGCCGGCGGCGATGCGGCGGATGCGATGGGCAATGCCGCAATCGAGCGGTCGGCTCAAGATGCGCGTGGCGCGCGAGGCGTCGGTGGGCACATCGTCGTCGAGCTGCCAGACGCTGGCGCCATTGGCGCAGACGGCATAGTGCACGGCGGGATGGGCGAGGATGGGCTCAAAGATGCCCGACAGCGGACGTCCCGTGCAGGGCACAAATTCAATCCCGCGTCGAGCGAGCTCGTCGAGCATCGCCCAGGTGGCATCGCTCATCTGCTTATCGCTCGTCAACAGCGTTCCATCCATATCGGAAAACACAATCATTTGATGCAGCCCTTTCTGCTGGCATAAAAAGCGTGGCCGAGGGCGGTGATGCCCTGGCCACGCTCGGGTTCTATAACGGTCCGCGTCCTAGCGGTCGGCGAGCGGCTTGTATTCCAGCGGCTCGATCACCGGACGGTATGCCGGGCGGATGATGCGATGCGCGCAGAAGAGCTCTTCCATGCGGTGTGCCGACCAGCCGGCCATGCGGGCGACGGCGAAAAGCGGCGTAAAAAGCGTCTCGGGCACGCCGAGCATCTTGTAGATAAAGCCTGTGTACAGGTCGATGTTGGCGCAGATAGGCTTGGTCATGCCGTGGTCGCGCATCACCTGCGGTGCCAGGCGCTCGATGCGCTCGATGAGTGCGAACTCTTCGCCCAAGTCCTTCTTGGCTGCCAGTGAGCGCGCGTAACGGCGGCAGACCTCGGCGCGCGGGTCGCTGAGCGTATAGACGGCGTGGCCCATGCCGTAGATGAGGCCCGTGCCGTCGAAGGCCTGCTTGTCGAGGATCTTGCCCAGGTAGGCCGCGACCTCGTCCTCGTCCTCCCAGTTGGAGACATGCGCGCGGATGTCCTCGTGCATAGACACGACCTTGGCATTGGCGCCGCCGTGGCGCGGGCCCTTGAGCGAGCCGATAGCCGCGGCGTAGGCGGAATACGGGTCGGTGGCCGAAGACGACAGCACGCGGCAAGCGAAGGTGGAGTTGTTGCCGCCGCCGTGCTCGGCATGCAGCATGAGCATAACGTCGAGCAGCATCGCCTCATCGCGGGTGAACGCCATGCCGCCGCGCAGGACCTGTAGGATGGTCTCGGCGGTGGAGAGACCGGGCGTAGGGTGCGGCACGTGAACCTCGGAGCCGCGAAGCTTGGCGACCGAGGCCATGTGTGCGAAGGCGGCGATGCGCGGGAGACGTGCGAGCATGGAAATGGCGACGTCGATTTCGTGCTCAGGCGTGATCACGTCTGGTTCGGCATCGAAGGCGTAGAGCAGCAGTACGGCGCGCTGGAGCACGTTCATGATGCTCGACGACACCGTGGTCATAGGGAACTCTTTAACGTACTCGTCGCTCAGATGTCTAAAGGCGCCCAGGCGCTCGCAAAAGCCGTCGAGCTCTTCCTTGTTGGGCAGCGAGCCCGTGATAAGCAGATAGGCGACTTCTTCGTAGCCGTAGCGATTCTCGGCCTGGGCATTGTTGACCAGATCCTCGATGCTGTAGCCGCGAAGCGTGAGCTTGCCCTGATCGGGCACGACCTTTCCGTCGACCTTGTTGTAGCCGTGCACATCCGAGATACGAGTGAGGCCCGCGACCACGCCCGAGCCGTCGGCATTGCGCAGGCCGCGCTTGACATTGTGCTCTTCGAACAAGCCCTCGTCATAAGGGTCGGTCGGCAGGCCGTGGTAGAGGCTTTCGCTCTCAGACGAAATCTGGCGGCTTGCTTCGTAATCCAGAACCAGTCGGCTCAAGTGGTCATCGAAGCGGTAATAGATTTTCTTGGCGTCGTAGGCCATGCGCGCTCCTCTCCGGGCCGCATCGGGGTGGCTTGCATGGGCATGCGCGCGTCAGGCTATCCCCAGCGGCTTGTTCGCTACAGGCGGTACATAAAGTTAAAGACGTCCTCGCGCTGGATGGACACGTTGACGCCCGAAAGCTCGCCGGCCTCGGCCAGGGCCTTCTGCAGCTCGGCGAAGTCGAGCTTGGACTCGGCGGTATCGGCCAGCATGGTCATGGTGAAGATGTCCTCGATAATGGACTGCGTGATGTCGCGGATGTCGACGTTGGCCTCGCCCAGGACGCGGGTGACGCCGGCGACGATGCCGGGGCGGTTCTTGCCAAGGACGGTGATGACGATACGGGAGGACGAGATCTCGGCCATGGGAAACCCTTTCGCGTGATTGCGGCGCGCGCGGGGCGCTCCGCTACGGTACAGTGTTCATCATTGTACCTGTCTGGCGCAAAAAAGGCGCGCTCGCTGCGGCGTTACATGCCTGCAACATGAGCGTAAGGGGGAAGGCCGTACGGGGAAGAGCCGTCTGGCGCGTGTCCGGCTCGTGTTGGGTTGATTTCCGATCTCAGCCGAACACATTGAGCGGACAGGCCGTTCCCGCAGTCAGCCGAACGCCTCCGACGGCTGATTCCGAACTGGAAGCGGAGGGCATCCCCGCCCTTCGGTAGGGGATACCGCTCCGCGGCGCATGCCGCGGGCGGCGCCCCTATCGGACCACCGTGACCTCAGTTGGGATGGGCCCAGCACTGCCGCGTACTCGGTGAGCTAGAGCCAACTGTTCGTCTTCACGTCGCGTATGGCGATATTTCGGTCGTCCGGCTCGGTGATGCCGTAGCCGAACGCCTGGAGCGTCTCGATGGACTCCTGGATCCTCTGTTGGAACATGGGACCCGGATCGACCCTCGGCCCGAGGTGCCCGCGCCAAAGGCACGGCGTGGCGCGCAGCATGTTATGGATTTTGGAGATGGGCTTGATGTCGGCGTAGACGCTGAGCGTCGCCATGGCGTCCTTGTGGCCGAGGATCGATTGGAGCGCCTTGATATCGCCGCCTTGGCGGATCCACTGCGTTGCGAACGTGTGGCGAAGGCCGTGGAACGTGATCAGCTCGTCGTTGGTGCCCATGAGGCCGTTGGTCTCCGAGAACGTCTTGAACGCCCTGCGGATATAGCTTGTCGTCGCGAAGGTCGCGCCCGGCTCCGACAGGATGTAGCAGTCCCCGATCTCGACCGCCCCGGTAAGGCCGCGCAAGCGCAGCTTTCCGCAGTCGATCTCGTGGGTCTCCTTCAGGAAGGGGAGTAGGCCGACCGGGTCGATGGGGATACCCCTGGCGTCATGGGTCTTGGTGTCCTTGATGAACGAACCCATTCCCTTCGCGTACGCCACCGAGTGTCTGATCGAGATCAGGCCCGTCTCGAAATCCACATCGCACCACCGAAGGCCGCAGACCTCGCCGATTCGCATCCCCGTGTGCAGGGCGAGTACGACCGCCCTCTAATCCTCGGCGGACCAATCGAGTCCGAACTCCTTTCGGGCATCCTCTTCGCTCATGACTTCGAGAAGGTCTCCGGGTTGGCAACGAAGGGCGAGGCATAGCTGCTCGAGTGTGTTGAAGCGAATGCCGCGAATATGCCCTTTTTTAATACGGGACAGGTTCACGGGCGTGGTTCCAATCCTTTCGGCAAGTTCGTTCGAGGAAATCTTTCGCTCGGCCATGATCTTGTCGAGGCGAACAATTACGGGCATGGCGTTTCCTTACGCAATCTCGTCGGAGTCGAGGTACAGCTCTCGGGCGTACAAGAAGAGCTGGGAAAGCATGAACAGGACGATGCCGAGAACCAGAGAGGTCCAATCGAATGATGAAGCGATCTCTTGGGCGCCGACGGCCCCCTCGCCGCCAAACATCGAAACGGAGGTTTTGAGTGAGCCGGCGTAGAGGCTGGTGGCAGCTTGAACAACGAAGAGAATGCCGAGCACCTTCAAGCATGTCGCAGACCCTTTCTTGAAGGGGTCTCCGCTCTTGATCGTCCACACGAGAACGGCGCTGAGGATGGTCGTAGCGATACCGATGACGGCAGGGACCAATGTCGAGATCGCAAGGGCTGGATACGCGGGGGAGTCTGCAATTACAGGGTTGTCGAGCACTTCGATTGCTGGCTTTAAGGAGAACGCCACTTGTGCGATGGCGGTGGCGCAAAGGGTCGCAGAGGCTATCGCACATGCGATGCGGAAGGAATGAAGCCGGGGAGTGCGATTGTCGGAACTCATAATAACCTCCGAAGAATTTAAAAAACTCAGGTTACTTTTTAACAGTTTATGTTAAATTGACTTTGCCGGCAAGTAACAAGGGCCGAGCATTTTGTTCGGCCCCTCTGTTCCGACTGGATGAGGTTAAGGTTGGCGATGAATATGCTCAAAATCTCGAAGGCGATCTTTAGGTCGCTTCTCTCCTCCAGGTCGCTCTGTGTTGTCGTTGTTGCGTTGATGGTTCTTTGTGCTCTGCCCGTCTTCAGGAGCGCGGCTGGCATCGACGGACGGGTCGAATACCTCGAGTCGGGAATAACCCGTGTTGAGCAGGAATTGTCAGCATCCTATGCGGATGCGCTTGTGAATGCGGGGGAGGACGGTGTCTATACCTCTTCATCAAGCATGCCCGCGCTTCTGTACCCTCTTGCCGCGGGACGTCTTATCTTGGCACCGCTCTCTCCCCTACTTCCGTTTCTGCAGATGTCGGATGGAGAGTACACCTATTATGACGGATCGAAGGAGTACTTGCTATGGGTCGCAACGGCCGTTGCCGTCTCGTTCCTTGCCGCGCGTCTTAACAAACGTGAAAAGCTCATCATCCAGGCACCGATGGGCGAGCTGGGTAGACTTGTTGCATCGAGCGTATGGGCGAGTGTTTTTGCAATGCTTGCCGTCCTCGCCATCAATCTTCCAGGGATAATCGCCGCGCTTGTGAAGAATGGCCCGGGCTCGCCGTTCTATCCGATAGGCTACATTCAATATGCGACTCCGGTTATCAAACCGGCTTGGCTGGTGTTCGCGCAGACGGCCATCTTGCAATTCTTGGTGGCAGCGTTCATCTCGCTTGTCGTTCACCTTGCCGTGAAGATTGCCAATAACCCTACGCTTGGAATCGTGTTCGTATGTGCCCTGATGGGGGTGACGATGGTTCCCGGGTATTACGGAAGATCCATCGCTTTACGTGAGTTCGCCCTGTTGAATCCCCTTACGTATGCGAACACTGAGTTGACCGTCGGCGCCTATAGCCCGTACCCGACAACGCAGATAGTGAATCTGCCTGGACTTTGCTTCGAGCGTGGCGCGATTGCCCTCGTATGCGCAATCGGGATCGAGGTGCTGACAATTAGCCTGCTTTGCGTTGCTGGAAAGAGCGGCTGCGCGTGCCCGATATCCCCGATTTGTCTTGAGAGAGGTTCCTTCACTGCATCGAGAACGGCAACTCGTTCGAGCGCTTGTGCCTCCGCCGTTGCATACGTAAGAACGATGGGGAAACTGCTCCTGCGTTCTCCTACCCTCGCCGTATGCGCGATTGCAATGTCGACGACGATGCTGGCCCCGGCTCTGGTCGAGATGTTTCCTGACGCTGATAACGTTTCCGCTGTTCGGTATAGGGATGGGGAGCTCCGTTCAATAGATCGGTATCTAGAGCAGAACGCTGCGAATATGGACGTCGAGGGCAAAGCGGCCCTGGAAGACATGCGGGATGCTCTTTCGGGTTTCGTGTACGCGCCTATGCCTGCGGAGGGGTTTCGAAGCCTTGCGACGTACGAGCGCGCTCGAGGTGAGCTGGGCGCGGCAGATGCGACTCTCCTGCAATCGATCGGAATCGAGCCGGAGACTCCTTCTCGTGCGGAGGCGCGCGCCCTTCTGCTTGAGTCGATCGCGAGCTTGCCGGACCCCAAGGTTTACGAGTTAAGTACGAAGATGCCCCCATTAATCCTCCTTTCGTATCTCCAGGCAGCGCTTCCCTCCTTCTTTTTGCTGTTGCCCGTGGTTGTCACATCGCTCGCGTGCACCCACCTGCAGTGTCGTTCCCTTCTGGTTCTCCAGATCCCCGCAACAGCGCATGTGCGTTTTCTGACGGCTGTTGCGCTGGCTCTCCTGCTTGGCTTGGTGCTGCTTTTGGTGTCGATGGTTCCCGCTGTCGTTGTGTCCGTGATTAAGAACGGTGCGGGTGGATCGGAGTATCCCGTCGCTCTCATTCGGGCGGGAGCTTCGACAACGTCCATGGTGGGGGAGGCGGTGTTGTGCAGTATTCCGTTGCTGGTCATGGCATACGGCGTGATTTCCGTCGTCGCTGCGTTGACAGCAGCGATTAGCCGCAACCCCGTTGTCACCGGAATGGTTTGCGCGGTTCTCTTGGTGTTGGGTTCGTTGAGCGCTCATGTTGAAAGCGTGGGCATGGGCGTCGCGCTGCTGGCTCCATTCGCCTCGTTTGATCCCGCTTCCCAGGTGGGGACGATTGGGTTCCTTGGGCGAGGGACGAACGCGATGCCTTTTGGAGAGGTCGTCGGCGCATCGGGCGCTCTGCTGGTGGTCTTGGGCGCCGTATCTCCGTTGATGGTGCGCCTGAGTGTTCCAAAGATCGAAAGGGGATGATCTCGATGATTGACCTTCAAACGCTGACGATCTCTTATGGAAAGAAGGTGCTCGTAGATTCGGTGAACGCTGAGTTTGCCCCGGGTACGGTCTACGGTCTCGTCGCTCAGAACGGGCATGGAAAGACGACGTTGCTGCGTGCGATGGCAGGTTTGCCGGGTCCTCGCGTGGACGGGAGCATCGTTCTGGATGAGGTGCAGGGTACGGGTGCGAGAGAGGTCCGTTCTATGATCTTCTATGCACCTGGTGAGGGGACGCTGCTGTATCCCGGATTGCGTGCGGAAGATCACCTCAAGATGGTTTGCGATATGTGGCCGCATGCTCGCGATATCGAAGAGATAGTGGAACAAACGCAGATAGGCGAGTTCGCGAAGATGAGGATCCGCACTCTGAGCCAGGGCATGAAGCAGCAGCTTACCCTGGCGATTGCGTATGCGACGGGCGCGCGGTACCTTCTATTAGATGAGCCCATGAACGCGCTCGACCCCAGCAGGGTGGACTTGCATTCCGAGATTCTCAGGAAGCTGGCCGATTCTGGTACGTGCATCATCATGTCATCCCACATCTTGGATTCGGTCGATAGGCTGTGCGATGAGATTCTGTTTTTGAAGGATGGGAGGCTCATTAGAAGCATTCCGCAAGATGATGCTGCGCCGAAGTCTCCTGGATCCCATTTCGCAAAGCCTGCCGGACGCGCCGAGGGTGCGCTAAGCACGTATCGGCGACTCTACGAAAAGGGCGGGTAGAAATGCAAGTTAAAAATCTATGTGGCCAATGTGATACCGTTGAACCCGCGTATCGATACCGTTCAGCCATTCGCCTCGCCCCCATCTTACGCATCTTCATCCGGTCTGTTACTTTTAATCGAACAATTCTTTGAGGAACGTAGGTGCTTCCAAATGTACTGTCGACTTCTTCTCAAACTAATCCTAAGAGACAAGGCCGTATGGATTTCCACGCTCGTTCTTGCTGCAGCCTTTTCCGTCCCCATTGCGTTCAATTCACCCATCTACGGCCCCTTCTTTATGAAGCAGGGCATGCAGGGCTTTGTCGACGCATTCAATACGCGCGCGCCCCAGGCCAGCGGCACAGACCTATCGCCAGAGCAGCAAGATGACGCTGAGCTTGCAAGATACGCGAACGCCGCCCTCGCCGCTCAAACCGACGCCGCCTTTCTCGACTCTGCCGAGAGCTACTACGCGCTCATGGACGAGGGCTTCCAATCCGGGTCCATCGTGGGGGACCAGGAGACCAATGACGCAGAGCTCGCATATTGCCGTGCCCTGAGCAGCTCCGGCATCGCGGATATCCCGGCCTCCGCAAACGACCTGCCGTTCCTCTCCTTCCTGCCCTACGCCATTGCCCAGGCGCCGTCCTTCCTTCCCTTCATCCCCTTCCTTCTCTCGTCGATACTCGTGCTCGGCGCCACAAGGCCCGGGACCCTGGCGGCAAAGGCGCCCGTGCCCAAATTCCGGCGCCTTATCCAAACCGTGTTTTCGATAATTGGCGCGGGGACCGCGATGCTCCTCGCCGGCCTTGCGCCCGGGAGTATTTACGCCTTGGCCCTAAACGGCTTCGGGCAGATCGGGTACCCGATCGCCTTCTTCCATAACGGCGCGCTCACTACCACGACCGCGGGAAACGTCTTCACGACCATACTTCTCGCGCTGCTCGCGGGTGGAACCTTGATATCCGTTTGTTCCGTCGTCCTATCGACCGCAACGAGGCGCGTCCTCGCAGGCCCCCTTACCTCCGCGTTGCTTGTCGCGGCCCCGGCATTCCCGTTATTGTCCGATTCGGCACTGGGGCATAATGCCGCGCTCGAGCTCCTGCCGCTGGCCGTGTTCTCGCCTATCGAGGCAACGGGTTACGTAGGATGCTTCCCGACGGAATTCATTGGCTCCGGTTCGGGCGGCGCATCGATGCTTGCCGTGGCCCTGGTATACGTCGCGGTCCTTTTCGCGGTCGGCGCCGTTGCGACACGTTCGCCCAAACAGGCTGGACCCGCTAAAAAGCACCATGGGCTCGAGCTCCTGGACGTGAGCGTGGGATACGGGAGCACGACGATACTTTCGATCGGATCGCTTTCCTTGGGCCCGGGAACGGCGGCGGGGCTCGTCGCTCCCAACGGCTCGGGGAAAACCACCCTTCTTGAAGCGCTGTCGGGCCAATTTCCCACCCGCATCCGCTCGGGAAGCCTGTTGGCAGACGGAATCTACCAACGTCGATCAGCCGAATTCGCAGAACTCGTCTACCTGAGCTCTTCGGGCGGCGCGGATCTCTACCCCACGCTATCGGCCCGCGAGCACCTCTCTTTCGTTAGGGAGGCGTGGAAATCGGCCGCCGACATCGACTCGCTCTGCAACTCCCTCGGAATCTCCCCATATCTCGACAAGCCGACCCGTAAACTCTCGACAGGAATGAAGCAGCAGGTAAAGCTTGCCATGGCGATAGCGACCGATTGCCCGTACCTCATCCTCGATGAACCGCTGAACGGCCTCGATCCGGGAAAACGGAAAACCTCCTGCGACGCGATGCGCAGCGAGGTGGAGCGGGGACGCAGCGTGCTCATCTCAAGCCATCTGCTCGACGACCTGGCAGACCTCACCGACTCGTTCTACTTCATCGAGGCCGGCACGCTCGTGGAAAAGACCGAGTCGTCCTCGCAGACGCTCAAGCAGGAATACCTCGATACATACGAGGGAGGTGAATGACATGAAACTATTTGAACAGCTGAAGTCCAATGCGTCGCGCATGGCTGTCTACGCCATCCTCGTGGCAACGGCTTTATGCGGAATCGCGGCACCCGTCTATGCGCTCAACGGGGAGAAAGGCGATGTCGAACCCGCGTACATGGCTTCGACGGTTAAGGACCGGTACAAAGCCTTCTCTGGAGACACGTTTTACGTAGCAGAGTACGACACGACCTACCGTCAGCTTCGCTACAACAAGGGCTACGACTATCTAGGCGCAGAGGCAATCAGCTATACGTCGGGTTGGTACCGCTCCAACTATGGACACATAACCCAGTTCAAGTGTAACTACCGTGTGTACAACTAAAGCAACCGGCCGGGACGAGGGGTGACGCAAAAGCGTCGCCCCTCGTTTTTAACCATGTCAACTGAACCTAGTTCAGTTTGGTTGATTTCCGATCTCAGCCGAACACATTGAGCGGAAAGGCCGTTCCCGCAGTCAGTCGAACGTCCCCGGGGCCCTTCTCAGGCCCCGGGGACGGCATTTTCCCAGTTGAAGGAACGGTGGAGATGTGTTTCGATGGGTCAGATTCGTGTCGTTCCGAAAAGACCGTGAACCTTTTGTGGGACACGCGGCGCCGTGGTACCATAGCCGAGTTTGTTGTCTTGGTCGGAAACCAAGACGCCTTATGCGCTGATCGGTAACCAGCGCCTGACCAATAAGGAGTCCTACCATGAAGCAGGGTATCCATCCCCAGTATGTCGAGTGCACGGTGACGTGCTCCTGCGGCAACACCTTCAAGACGCACGCTACCGTGTCCGAGATGAAGGTTGAGCTTTGCAACGAGTGCCACCCGTTCTACACCGGCCAGCAGAAGTTCGTCGACACCGGTGGACGCGTCCAGCGCTTCGCCGACAAGTTCGGTGGCGCCGCTGCCGCCCAGCTCAAGAAGGCCGAGGAGGCCAAGGCTGCCAAGGCTGCCAAGGCTGCTGAGGCCGAGGCCGCTCGCAAGGCCGCCGCTGAGGCTAAGGCTGCCGAGAAGGCCAAGCGTGCTGCTAAGTTTGCCGAGGAGGCTGCTAAGCAGGCCGCCGAGGCTCCCGCAGAGGCTCCCGTCGAGGAGGCCGCTGCCGAGGCCGAGACCACCGAGGCTGCTGAGTAAATAGCTCGCCGAGGAATCGCTCGCATTCATGGCAAAAGGGCCGTGCATCCGTTTGGGTGCGCGGCCCTTTTCTTTTTATTGGTGCAGGCTAACCCGTTCCCATTGCACCAGATTGGTGCGAAGGGGACGGGTTGGTTTGCACCAAATGGCAGAGTGACGGCGTTTTCCCAGATAAAACCTGCCAAAATAAACCAGTCCCTTTTTTGGCAGGTCGGTCGGGTCGTAGTTATTACGTGGCGGTCGAGGTCGACCGTATAGGCCGCGCCTTGTTTGGCTAAAGTACAATCATCTGTGTTTAACTCGCCCGCAGCTGCACGGCGTGGGCGATGGCCAAAAAGGAAAACCACATGGGATTCATGTCAAAGCTGCTGTCCTTTGGATCCGATAAGGACCTTAAGCGCTACTACAAGATCGTCGACCAGATCAACGGTCTTGAGCCCCAGTTTGAGAAGATGACCGAGGAGGAACTCCGCGCCCAGACCGATAAGTTCCGCGAGCGTTACGCCAACGGCGAGTCGCTCGACGACATGCTTCCCGAGGCCTTTGCCACCGTGCGCGAGGCTTCCAAGCGCATCACGGGCATGCGCCACTTTGACGTACAGCTCATCGGCGCCATGGCGCTTCATGAGGGTCATATTGCCGAGATGAAGACCGGCGAGGGCAAGACGCTCGTCTCCACCTTGGCCGGCTACCTCAACGCTATCGCCGGCAAGGGCGTGCATGTCGTTACCGTCAACGATTACCTGGCAAAGCGCGACTCCGAGTGGATGGGCCGCATCTACAAGTACCTGGGAATGACCGTCGGTTTGCTCCAGAACAACATGCCGCTCGAGCTTAAGCGCCCGGCCTACCAGGCAGACGTCACCTACGGCACCAACTCCGAGTTCGGCTTTGATTACCTGCGCGACAACATGGTTACCCGTCCCGAGCAGCGCGTGCAGCGCGGTCACAACTACGCCATCGTCGACGAGGTCGATTCCATCCTGATCGATGAGGCCAGGACCCCACTGATCATCTCGGGCGCTGGCACCAAGTCCGCCAGTACCTACAAGGACTTCGCGCGTGCCGTGCGTGGCCTTGAGCGCGGCGAGGACGTGTCGCACGACATGCTTACCGCTACCGAGGACGTCGAGCCCACGGGCGACTATGTCATGGATGAGGCCAAGCACACCATCGCCGCCACCGAGCGCGGCCTTAAGAAGATCGAGCGCCGCCTGGGCATCGAGGACATCTACGCCGACCTTTCGGGCCAGCTGGTCAACCACCTGCAGCAGGCGCTGAAGGCCCAGTACATGTTCCACCGCGATAAGCAGTACGTGGTCACCAACGGCGAGGTCAAGATCGTCGACGAGTTCACCGGCCGCATTATGGAAGGCCGCCGTTACTCCGAGGGCCTGCACCAGGCCATTGAGGCCAAAGAGGGCGTGCTCGTACGCGAGGAGAACCAGACCCTGGCCACCATCACCCTGCAGAACTACTTCCGTCTGTATGACAAGCTCTCCGGCATGACCGGCACGGCACTTACCGAGGATGCTGAGTTCCGCGAGATCTACAAGCTGCCCGTCGAGGTCATCCCCTCCAACAAGCCCGTGCAGCGCGTGGACCACGAGGACCTGGTGTACCGCACCATTCAGGCTAAATACAACGCCGTTGCCGACGACGTTGAGCGTCGTCACGCCAAGGGCCAACCGGTCCTGGTGGGCACCGTCTCCATCGAGAGCTCCGAGAAGCTGTCCGCCGCCCTTACCAAGCGCGGCATCGCACACGAGGTCCTCAATGCCAAGCACCATGAACGCGAGGCCCACATCGTTGCCCAGGCCGGACGCTACGGCGCCGTGACCATCGCCACCAACATGGCCGGTCGTGGTACCGACATCCTGCTGGGCGGCAACCCCGACGAGCTGGTGCGCGAGCGCCTTGAGCACGAGGGCCTGACCATGGAGGACGTGACGCCCGAGCAGCTCGAGCAGTTTAACGCCGAGGCCAAGGAGACCTGCAAGGCCGAGCGCGAGCGCGTGCTTGCCGCCGGCGGCCTGACCGTTATCGGAACCGAGCGCCACGAGTCCCGTCGTATCGACAACCAGCTGCGCGGCCGCTCCGGTCGTCAGGGCGATCCGGGCGAGACCCAGTTCTACCTGTCGCTCGAGGACGACCTCATGCGCCTGTTCGGCGGCGACAAGATGGACCGCGTCTCCAAGATGATGGTCACGGCCGACATGGGCGACGACATGCCCATTCAGCACAAGATCATCTCCAAGGCCGTCGAGAGCGCCCAGCACAAGGTCGAGAGCATCAACTTCTCCATGCGTAAGAGCGTCCTTGAGTACGACGACGTCATGAACAAGCAGCGCCAGGTCATCTACGCCGAGCGCAACAAGATTCTGGACGGCAAGGACCTGACCGACCACATCACCGAGGTCATGCACGATACCGTGTACCGCTGCGTGCAGGAGTTCTGCACCAAGGACAGCCACGAGGGCGAGCGCGACCTGGAGGGCCTGCGCAAGTGGGTTGTGGAGCTCACCGGCCACATCGATACGCCGAAGTTCCCCGACGAGGACTTTGAAGCCCTGGCTGCCGATGTCTTGGCCTATGTTGAGAAGTGCTACAACATGAAGGCCGAGCGTCTGGGCGAGGACCTGATGCGCGAGCTCAATACCCAGGTCATGCTGCGCGTCATCGATACCCGCTGGATGAACTACCTGCAGGAGATGGACTACCTCAAGACCGGCATCGGCCTGCGCGGCTTTGGCCAGCGCGACCCGCTGGTTGAGTACAAGACCGAGGCCTACGGCGCGTTCCAGATACTCGTCGATACCATGTATGAGGATTACCTGCGCACGGTTCTGCGCATCGAGATCAAGGCTGCCCCGCGTGCCGTGGAGCACAAGGAGGAGCCCGCGCTCGAGGGCGCGCGCTTCTCCGGCCCTGCCGAGGTCGATGGTGACAACGGCGACTCGGTGCTGCGCAAGCAGGCGCAGGTGCAGGCCCGCACGGCTGTCCAGGGTGGTCCGGCTGCCGTCAACAACGGTGGCAAGGTGACCACCTATCGCAAGTCCGAGAGCGACGATCCGTACGTCAACGTGGGCCGCAACGACCCGTGCCCCTGCGGTAGCGGCAAGAAGTTTAAGTACTGCCACGGCAGGAATCGTTAATGGCTGAGGCTTTAGAGGTAACGCCCGCCGAGCTGGACGCGTTTGCGGACCGGCTCGGTGAGGTCGAGTCATATCTCCACCTGGACGAGAAGCGTACCCGCGTGTCCGAGCTCGAGGCCAAAAGTGTTGCCCCTGGCTTTTGGGATGACGCCGACGCCGCCCGTGCCACCATGGAGGAGATTGCGCGCACCAAGGAAGATATCGCTGCCGTGGACACCGCGCGCGGCGAGCTTTCCGATGCCCGCGCCGCGCTGGAGCTTGCCGAGGAGATGGGGGATGACCCCGACGCCGCCGCCCTTCGCGAGGAGGCTGCAGCCACGGCTGAGCGCCTGGCCCGTGCCATCGATGAGCTTGAGCTTTCGAGCTGGTTTACCGGTGAGTTCGATCACGGCGATGCCATTGTGACCATCAAGCCCGGACAGGGTGGTCTGGAGGCGCAGGACTGGACCTTCATGCTCTTTAAGATGTACATGAAGTACTGCCAGCGTCGCGGCTGGAAGGTCACCATCAACGACTGTCCCGCGGCCGAGGTCATCGGCATCGACCGCGCGACCTTTACCGTCGAGGGCAAGGACGCATTTGGCATGCTGCGCGCCGAAGCCGGCGTCCACCGCTTGGTGCGCATTAGCCCCACCGACGACAAGAGGCGCCGCCAGACCACGTTTGCCGGCGTCGAGGTCATCCCCGTGCTACCCGATGATATCGACATCGAGATCAGTCCCGATGACATCCGCGTGGACGTGTACCACGCGAGCGGCCCGGGCGGTCAGGGCGTCAACACCACCGACTCCGCCGTGCGCGTGACGCATTTCCCCAGCGGCATTGTGGTTACCTGCCAAAACGAGCGCAGCCAGATTCAGAACAAGGCCGCGTGCATGCAGATCCTCAAGGCTCGCCTGTACGAGATTGAGCTCGAGAAGCGCGCCGAGGCGCTCGATGAGATTCGCGGACCCAAGACCACGATCGGTTTTGGCAACCAGATTCGCAGCTACGTGCTCTACCCGTATCAGATGGTCAAGGATCTGCGCTCGGGCGTGGAGACCAGCAATGTCGAGGCCGTTCTTGACGATGGCGACCTGGACCCGTTTGTTATTGGCTACCATCGCTGGGCTACCGGCAACGCTGATGCGGAGACCCCGTCTGCATAAACCGCCCGGTTTATGTGGAAATGGATTAAAACCCTCCGAGCAGGGTGGTTTTGTATCCAGAGCAAACCCTGCGCAGGGGTGGTTTTTGCTCGGCGAATCGGTAGAATCGAATACAGCAAGAAGTTCGAAGCGCATCCGTTTGGGTGCGCTTTTTTGAGGGAGGCAGCATGGCATATCGTCTGGACATCAAGCGCATTCTTTCGATGAACTTCTTTCACGACCTGCCCCAGATCATGTTGGGGTGTGCCTTGGCCGCCATCGCGACCGACCTGTTTTTGATTCCCAACGGTCTTGCCGCCGGTGGCGTTACGGGCCTTGCCACCATTATCCAGGCGGTCGGCGCGGCGCGAGGCGTGTCGCTCCCCGTCGGTATCCAGACCATCGTGATGAACGCCTTGCTGCTGCTGGTCGTTATGCGCGAGGGCGGCATGTTCTACGTGGTGCAGACCGCGACGGGCTTTGTGCTGCTGGGCTTCTTTACCGATCTGTTCGCCCCGTTTGTAGCACCTCTGGCGGATGCGGACCTGATGCTTCCCGCTATGTGGGGCGGCATTATTACGGGCATCGGTTACGGCATGGTGTTGCGCGCCGGCGCCAACACCGGCGGCTCGGACACGATTGGCCAAATCATTTCGCGTAACACCTCGCTGCCGGTGGGCTCGACCGTCATGGCAATCGACGTTGCCGTGTGTGCGCTGTCGGCTCCGGTCTTTTCAATCGAAAACGCACTATATGCAGGCCTTTCGATGGTCATTAGCGGCTACGTGATCGATGCCGTGGTCGATGGCGGCAACAAACGCCGTATGGTACTCATCATCTCGGACAAGTTCCCTGATATCGCTGCCGATATCATGTATGGCCTGGGTCGTGGTTGTACCAAGTTTAAGGCGACTGGCATGTATTCGGGTGCCGAGAAGCCGGTGATTATGGTCATCGTGAGCCGTCGAGAGCTCAATACCCTCAAGACGATCGTGCGCGAGCGCGATCCTCACGCCATTGTGACGGTCGCTGACGTTACGGAAGCCTTCGGTGAGGGATTCAAGGACATTAGCGCGTAGGGTCGACCGCGTTCCATCCAAAAGACGTTCACATTGATAAACCGTTTCATCAGCGGTTCTGCCTGCTAAATTGTTCAAATAATGATAAAAACTCTGGTAAAGCCATCAGTTTCCAGCATAATGAATGACGTACGTGCATTGCGGCTGTGTTGGGATTACCTTCGGTGCCGTGCGCATTTTGTCTAATGAGGATGAAAGGAAGGCACAATGAGCGACGAAGAGCTCAAAAAGGTTGCCAACGAGGTAAGGAAGGGCATCGTCACCGGCGTGCACGCTGCCAAGTCCGGCCATCCGGGCGGTTCGCTCGGCGCTGCCGACATCATGACCTATCTGTACTTTGAGGAAATGAACGTCGACCCGGCCGATCCCCGCAAGGCCGATCGCGACCGTTTTGTGCTCTCCAAGGGCCATTGCGCTCCGGGCCTGTACGCCGTGCTCGCCGAGCGTGGGTTCTTCCCCAAGGAGGATCTCGAGACGCTGCGCCATATCGGCAGCCACCTGCAGGGTCATCCCAACATGAACGACACCCCGGGCGTCGACATGTCCACCGGCTCGCTCGGCCAGGGCATCTCCGCCGCCGTGGGCATGGCGGTTGCCGCCAAGCACTGGGGCGATACTTACCGCACGTACGCCCTGCTGGGTGATGGCGAGAGCGAGGAGGGCCAGGTCTGGGAGGCAGCCATGTTTGCCGGCAACCAGCAGCTCGATAACCTCTGCGTGATCGTCGACCACAACGGCCTGCAGATCGACGGCCCCGTCGAGGAGGTCAACGACCCCATGCCGCTCGCCGACAAGTTCCGCGCCTTTAAGTTCCACGTGGTGGAGCTCGCCGACGGCAACGACTTCGACCAGATCCGCGCCGCCTTTGCCGAGGCTCGCGCCACCAAGGGGCAGCCGACCGCCATTATCGCCGAGACTATGAAGGGCAAGGGCGTCTCCTTTATGGAGAACCAGGTGGGTTGGCACGGTAAGGCCCCCAACGATGAACAGTTTGAGCAGGCCATGGCAGAGCTCACGGCCGCCGGAGAGGAGCTCTAGGATGGCAGACGTCAAGAAAATCGCCACGCGCGTAAGCTACGGCGAGGCCCTCGTCGAGCTCGCCAACGAGCACGATGACTTTGTGGTCCTCGACGCCGACCTGGCTGCCGCCACGCAGACCGGCAAGTTCAAGGCAGCCTGCCCCGACCGCTTCTTCGATGTGGGCATCGCCGAGAGCAACCTGATGGGCGTCGCCGCCGGTATCGCGACCACCGGTCGTGTTGCCTTCGCGAGTACCTTTGCCATGTTCGCTGCCGGTCGCGCCTTTGAGCAGGTTCGTAACTCCATCGGCTACCCGCACCTCAACGTTAAGATCGGTGCCACGCACGCCGGTATCTCGGTGGGCGAGGATGGCGCCACGCACCAGTGCTGCGAGGATATCGCCCTGATGCGCGTCATCCCTGGCATGACCGTGATTGTTCCCGCTGACGACGTCGAGGCCCGCGCCGTGACGCGCGCCGCCTACGAGTGCGACGGCCCCGTGTACATGCGCTTTGCCCGTCTGGCCTCGCCGGTTATCAACGATCCCGAGACCTACAAGTTCGAGTTGGGTAAGGGCATTGTCATGCGCGAGGGCGCCGACGTGACCATCATCGCCTGCGGCTTGATGGTCGGCGAGGCCCTCGAGGCCGCCGAGCAGCTCGCTGCCGAGGGCATCGACGCCGAGGTCATCAACATGCACACCATCAAGCCCATCGATGCCGACCTGATCGTCAAGAGCGCCACCAAGACCGGCCACGTCGTGACCGTCGAGGAGCATTCTGTGATCGGTGGCCTGGGCAGCGCCGTTGCCGACGTCCTGTGCGAGCAGTGCCCGACGCCGCTCAAGAAGATCGGTGTCAACGACACCTTCGGTGAGTCTGGCCCGGGTGCCGAGCTCTTGCACAAGTATGGCCTGGACGCCGCCAACATCGTGGCGACCACTAAGGAGTTCTTGGCCTAAGGCAAGGAGGATCTCAAGGACTGCTTCGCCAGAACTATGGAAACCCGGCAGGGGCGCTCTCTTGGAGAGCGCCCCTGTTTCAGTTGCGGTGAAATAAGGACTGTTTTGCCAGCTTAAAGGCTCAACAGTTCCTATTTCACCGCAACTCATGAAGACGCCCCTCAAGCACGGTCCCATCAGGGAAAAGGGCATATATCGACAAAGCGCAATTCAGACCCTTCCAGCTTTGTATATGCAGCACCCCAAGATAAACGCAGCGACCCCTTAGTTATCGCAGGCCGGGCACAGGGTTACTCTCCAAATTTTTCCGCAGGACGGAGGAGCCCCTGCCGCGCGAAGCGCGCAGCGGGGGCTCCGACATGTCCGAGGACGATTTGGAGAGTAACCCTGTGCCCGGCCGACGGGATTCCTAAGCACGCCATGCTTCTTATGTGCAGCAAAGCTAATGCTGCTAAAATACAAAGCGCTCATGTAGTTTAAACGCACGACGATAAGGAGCACCAGTGGGTAACCACTTCCGTACCTCCGGTGCGGGCGATGATGCCCCCAAGACGCAGGCAGGCGTCCAGGGCAGTCGTTTCGCCACTCCGGATTCAGAGGGCCAGCCTGTTGCTCAGGCCCCCGCTCAGCCGGCAGATCAGGCACAGCCGGCATCCGATCCCTTTGCCTACAATCCCACCAGCGATGTTGCGCTTTCCGGCGCGGCGGGTTTTGAACCCGTTCAGGCCGTGACCGCTCGCGTGGAGCAGCCTCAGGCTGGCGCCGCCACGCCGCAGCCTACCATGGCCGGCATTCCCGACCCCATGGCCCCTGCGACGCCGGCTCCTCAGCCTGCGCAGTCCGGTCTCTTTGCCGCTATTCCCGACCCCACGCAGCCTGCTGCCCCAGTGGTCGAGAGCGATCAGGCCGCCGAGGTTGCAAGCCTCGATAACGCGCTCAACAACCCCGATTTTACGTCGGTGTTTGCGCCCATCGATCCGCAGGCCAGCCGCAAGAAGATGGCCAAGCAGGCCGGTGTCGAGCCCGTCATCCTTATGGAGCATGTCACCAAGATCTATCCGGCACAGCCCAACAAGCCTGCACTCGACGACATCAACATCGAGATCTATCCGGGCGAGTTCGTCTTCCTGGTCGGTCACTCCGGCTCGGGTAAGACCACGCTGCTGTCGACGCTCAACCGCGACGTCAAGCCGACGAGCGGTCGCATCCTGGTTGCCGGTCAGGACCTCATGAAGATCAAGAACCGCAAGGTTCCGTTCCTGCGCCGCCAGATTGGCGCCGTGTTCCAGGACTTTAAGCTTCTGCCGCAAAAAACCGCCTACGAAAACGTGGCGTTTGCCCTACAGTGCATCGGCAAGCCCAAGGGCGTTATTCGCAGCCAGGTGCCCGAGGTGCTGCGTCTGGTCGGTCTGGCCGATCAGATGGACTCCCTGCCCGACCAGCTTTCCGGTGGCGAGCAGCAGCGCGTTGCCGTCGCCCGCGCTATGGTCAACCGCCCGCCGCTGCTGATCTGCGACGAGCCCACGGGTAACCTCGACCCGGCGATCTCGCTGGGCATCATGAAGCTGCTCGAGCGTATTAACCGCACCGGCACCACCGTGATCGTCGCCACGCACGACCGCGAGATGGTCGATAGCATGCACCGTCGCGTGATCGCCCTCGAGGGCGGCCACGTTATCCGCGACCAGGAGAGGGGAGGTTACGGCAACTATGGCACCAACTAACGTGGGCTACTCCTTCAAAGAGGCAATCAGCCACTTCTTCCGTAACTGGACTACCTCGCTCGGCGCCGTCATCACGATCTTCCTTTCGCTGTTTATCATCGGCCTGTTCATCATGGGCTCCGCGATGCTGAACTCCGTGATCGGCACCGTCGAGGATCAGGTTGTCATCAACGCGTTCATTAGTGATGACGCCGATCAGGCCGATGTTCAGGCTTTTGAGGCCGAACTTAAGACGTGGAATAACGTCAAGTCCGTGACCTATAAGGACAAGGACGACGCGCTGGCCGAGTATACGAGCAAGATGTCGGGCAACGCCGACGCCACCATGAGCGCGCTCGATGGCCAGAACCCGCTGCCGGCTTCGTTTGCAATTGAGATGGACGATCCTTCCAAGGTCGAGAGCACGGCAGAGAAGCTCAAGAAGGATGCCGATTTCCAGAAGATCGCGGATGACGGCGACGTCAACGCGAGCGTGCTGTACGGCCAGGAGGAAGTGAGCCGCCTGTTCCAGGTGACCAACTACATCCGCATCGCCGCCGTGGTGCTCGTTGGCCTGCTGACTTTTATCGCGTTCATCTTTATCAACAACACGATTCGCCTGTCCATCACGGCGCGTCGTCGTGAGATTGCGATTATGCGTCTGGTCGGCGCCAGCAACGGCTTCATTCGTGGCCCGTTTATCACCGAGGGCGTGCTGCAGGCCATTTTGGGCTCGCTGCTTTCCATCGGCGTTCTGGAGCTGCTGCGCAATCTGATGATTCCGCGTCTGCAGGAGAGCATCGGCTGGATGTCGTTTGCCCTGCCGATGCAGTACTACCTGGTGACCTATGCTGCGCTGATTCTGGTCGGCGTGATTATCGGTCTCTTTGGTTCTGCCATCGCCATGCGCCGCTACCTGCGCGTGTAGGCATGCCTGGAATTCATCCCTTCCAACGGGTCGTCTCTTATGGGGCGGCCCGTTTTTTGATCCCTAGGGGACGGCAGGATGGCGAATCATTTGGGTAGACTCTTTGGAGTCGGCAATCGATAGTTAGGAGGCGCCATGGGGCGCAATAACAAGCATAAGCGTGGAGCTCGCAATAAGCGCGGGCCGGTGCGCAGCGAACGCCGTCCGAGCCTGACCGGGCGCGTGCAGCTCCATGAGCACAGTGCCTATGTCATAACCGAGAATGGCGACTACAAGGTCATGGGCCGCGGCAAGCGCGAGATTATGGATGGCGATACCGTTGCCGTGAGCATTAAGAACAGCCCGCACGGTGAGCGGCGCGCCGTGATCGAAGGCGTGGTTGAGCGCGCAGCCATAAGCGTGGTGGGTACGTACCAGACCGCCGGTCCGCTCGGTGTGATCGAGCCGCTCGATTCGCGTCTGAAGGCTGACTTCTTCATTCTGCCTGAGGATACCTCGGCGGATCGTCTGGGCGTTCACCCGGGTGATGCTGTTGTCGCGCGCATTTTGACCTACCCGACGCGCCTGGAATCGGGCGCTGTGACGATCGAACGCCGCATTGGCGGAGATGACGCGCCCGATTTGGGCGTTCAATATGTGATGGCGCGTTACGGCTATACCGATAGCTATCCCGAGGCCGCGCTGGACGAGGCCGAGGGGCTTTCGCTCGATGTGTCCGCGGCGCTTAAGGACCCGCTCCGCCGCGATCTGCGCGACCGCTTTGTCATCACGATCGACCCGGTCGACGCACGCGACTTTGACGATGCTGTTTCGTTGGAACGCACGCCCGAGGGTGGCTACAGGCTGGGTGTGCATATCGCCGACGTTTCACACTATGTGGCTTGGGACGGGCATATCGATCTTGAGGCTCGTCATCGTACGACATCGGTGTATCTGGCCGATCGCGTGCTTCCCATGCTGCCCGAACGCCTGTCCAATGATCTGTGCTCGCTTCGCCCTGACGAGGACCGTCTTGCGTTTACCGTCGATATCGAGCTCGATGCGCAGGGTCGCGTGCGGCATTACGATCCGTATCCCAGCGTGATTCGCTCGCGTGTGCGTATGGACTATGACGGCGCCGAGGCGCTGCTGGTACGTGCCGGCGCGGTGGAGTATTCGGTGCTGGAGGGTGCGGCCGAGGATGTTGCGGCTGCCGAGGCCTCGCGCGAGGAAGCGCTTGAGCGCGGTCTCGCGTGCGAGGAGGCCGCCCGCGGCTACAACGTCGACCTCGGCGATTTCCTTGTCGCCGCCAACGAACTCGCCGAACTTCGCCGTCGCATTCGTCGCGCCCGCGGCTCAGTCGATTTTGACACGGCCGAGATTCGCGCTCTCTTGGATGAGGACGGAGTACCCGTGCAGATTGTGGCGCGTGAACGTTCGTGTGCCACGTCGCTTATCGAGGAAGCCATGCTGCTCGCCAACGAGTGCGTTGCAGAGTGGCTGGCAGACCGTGATATCGAGGCCTGCTATCGCGTGCATGAGGATCCGAGCCCCGATAGCCTGCACGGTGCCGCCGTTGCGCTGGCGCAGCTAGGCATCATCGACGATCGCCGTGCTGCCGGTATTGCCCTGGGGAGCCCCGATGAGCTGCAGGCTGCAGTTGATGCTGCCGCCGGTACGGCCAACGCACCGCTCGTTAACACGCTGCTTCTGCGCAGCATGCAGCGCGCGCTGTACAAGCCGCGCAACGAGGGCCACTTTGCGCTCGCCGCGCCGTGCTACTGCCACTTTACGAGTCCCATCCGTCGCTACCCCGATCTGGTGGTGCACCGCGTACTCAAGCTGCAGTTGGCCTATGAGCAGCTGGGCGGCAAGGACGCCCTGGTCCGTACGCCGCGCCTGATCGGCAAGGGGCGCGAGTCACTGCCGCGCATTCTGCCGCAGATCTGCCGCGCATGCAGCGATGCCGAGCGCGCGGCAGATGCCGCCAGCCATGCGACGCAAAAGATCAAGATTGCCCAGTACTATGAGGACCGTCTGGGCGAGCGCTATGCCGGAACCGTCTCGTGGGTTAGCAGCATGGGCCTCTTTGTGCGCTTGGACCTAACGCAGGTCGAAGGCTTGGTTTCGATCAAGAGTCTGGGCAACGAGTGGTTCGAGTTCGACGAGGACGCGCTAACGCTCACAGGTGCCGACACGGGCACCCGTTACGAGCTGGGGCAGCGCGTGATTATCGAGGTCTCGCGCGTCAATACCACGCGTGGGCACTTGGACTTTAAGCTTATCCATTAGCCAAATCCCGACTGATGGTGGGGGAGCGGAGGGCGGCCTTTCGGGACCGCCCTTCGCATTTGAATTATGGCTACCTTGCCGTCTGCTCGTCCGCCCGCTTACCTGCTATTTGAGAGGTAAAACCTACCAAAATAAACCTGTCCCTTTTGGCAGGTTTACAAGAAAGCGGGGATGAGATGGCGACGGTGTACGGTTATGCGCGGGTGAGTTCGCGCGATCAGAATCTTAATCGGCAGCTGGATGCGCTGGGCGCCTATGGCGTGGGCTCGGCGAATATTTATGCCGACCATGCGAGCGGCAAGGACTTCGATCGACCGCGTTATCGCGAGCTGCTGCACGTCCTGGGAGACGGGGACGTGCTGGTGGTGCTTTCTATCGACCGACTTGGCCGTAATTACTCCGAGATTCTTGAGGAATGGCGACGCATTACCAAGGAGCTCGGGGTTGCCATTGTGGTGTTGGACATGCCATTGCTTGACACGCGCGCTAGGGCCAGCGGCGCGCTGGATGTGACCAACGTCCTGATTGCCGATATTGTGCTGCAACTGCTGAGCTACGTGGCGCAGGTGGAGCGCGAGAATATCCATCGGCGCCAGGCGGAGGGAATTGCAGCGGCGCGGGCGCGAGGGGTTCGTTTCGGTCGACCTCGCAAGCCGTGCCCTCCTCAGTTTGAGCTGGTGCGCGATAGCTATGAGGCAGGCGATATTACCCGCAGCCAGGCAGCAAAGTGCCTGGGCGTGTGCGTGGGGACGTTCGATCGCTGGATGCGCGAGGCGGGGTAGGGGTTTGCGTCGCTTTGTCGCTTCCTGTTGCGATTCAAATTTTGATACGGTGACGATGCCATTTGGGGCTACACTCGCTGATATTCAAAAAAGGAGGTTGGCCCTTGGCGCGCGTAAAACAAATAATCGGATGGACCGCGATCGTTCTGTTCGTTGCAACGCTGGTGGGCATCTGGGTGCTGACGGAGCAAAATGCGGTGGAGACGTCGTTGCTGAGCGAGTCCACAGCGCGTGTGGTGGAGGGTCAGGCTACGGGCGTTCAGGCTGCCGATGCCACGGGTGAAGCCCAGACAGAGAACGGAATGACCGGGCGCGCCGATTCGGCTGCCTCGAATGTCCGGTCTGGCCGACTTGCTTCCATTCGCATGTGGGTGGGCACAAACGTCCGTCGCGTTGCCCATACCGTAGAGTTTTTCTTCGTCGGATTGTTCGCCTCCGTGGTCGTGGTTTGCTTTTCCAGGCGTCCGTGGAGCGTATGCTCCCGTTGCGTGCCCGTATTGCTCTTTTGCGCCGCCTGCTCCGTTGGCGATCAGGTGCATAAGATCTTTGTTCCCGGAAGGCATTTCGACGTTATCGATTTAGGATTCGACGCTGCGGGCTATGTCACCGCCATGCTGTCGGTATTGCTGGCGGCGGCGTTGGTGCGCCATGTGACTCGGCCGATCGGCGCCCATGCGAGGCGCTAGCCGGTAACAAACCCGTTTCTGATAATGCGACCTTGTTGAATTATTTTGTGTCGCGCGTATTTCCGAGCGGTCGGATTTGAGGGGCGAGCGGTAGAACACTCGCCCTTTGTGCGCCACGATGCGGCACAATGTACCGCAAAAGCTGTTTGTATCCGGTACGAATCGTTCGTTGGTCTTTAATTCTTCTCAACGGAGGTGTTTGAGATGGCAAACGGATTGCTTTTGCGGCTTCGCGAGCGTGAGCTCAGCGCGAGCCCGGCGGAACGCAATGTCATCGCATATGTAAGCGCTCATCCGCACGAGGTGGTCGGGCTGTCCGTCCGCGGTCTTGCCGATGTCACGTTCTCCTCGCCCTCGAGCATTTTGCGCTTTTGCAAGCGTTTGGGTTTTGCGGGCTACAAGGAGTTCCAGCGCGAACTGATTGCCGAGCTGGCGCTCTTAGGTGACAAGAAAGACGTAGCCCTCGAGGACATCTCCATGGATGACAGCGTCGAACGTATCGTGGGGAAGGTGATGAAAAGCAACGTGCGCACGATCGAGGCGACGGCGCGAACGCTCGATTACACCGTCTTGGAGCGATGCGCGGCCCGTCTTAAGCGGGCACGCGCGGTCAATCTGTTCGGTATTGGTGCTTCTCGTTTGGTCGCGCATGACCTGGCGCAAAAGCTCATGCGTGTCGACAAAGAGTGCCGTCTGTACGACGACTGGCATGATCAGCTCTTATGTGCCAAGAACATGCATGAGGGCGATATGGCAATCGCCTTTAGCTACTCGGGCTTGACGCAAGAGGTGCTGGACTGCACCGCCGAGGCTCAACGTCACAACTGTCCCGTTGTGGCCGTTACCAAAGTAGATGGATCATCCAAGCTTGCCACCATGGCCGATGCCGTGCTCGGCGTCGCTGCGAGTGAACCCTTGGTCCGCAGCGGTGCCATGGCTTCGCGTATGGCCCAGCTTATGGTTGTCGATGCCCTGTACGCTGCTTACGTTGCCAGCGACTACGAACGGGCGACGCATGTCATTAAGCAAAACTACATCGAGAAACAGGAAAGATGAGGTGAATGAAATGCTCGATTTAACAAAATTCACGACCGAACAGCGTAATCAAAGGTCAATGGACCTCGATACGATGACATCGCTGCAAATCGTCACGACGATGAACGATGAGGATCTTCGTGCCGTCCAGTCGGTCACGAAAGTGCTGCCCCAGGTTGCCACAGCAATCGACTGGGCTGCTGAGACACTCGAGCGCGGCGGGCGCGTCTTTTACATGGGCGCAGGCACCAGCGGTCGTCTGGGCGTACTCGACGCTTCGGAGTGCCCGCCCACGTTTGGCATGTCGCCCGATCTGATTGTCGGGCTCATTGCCGGAGGCGAGACGGCGTTTATCAAGGCTGTCGAAGGTGCCGAAGACAGCGAGGAGCTTGGCGCGAGCGACCTGCGGGAGCGTGGACTCTCGGACAAGGATCTTGTCGTTGGCCTGGCGGCAAGCGGTCGTACTCCTTATGTGGTGGGCGGCCTTGTGTACGCCAAGGCAACTGGGTGCAAGACCATTGCAATTGCCTGCAACCAAGGGTCGAAGATCGGGGAGAGCGCAGATCTTGCCATTGAGCCCGTGCCCGGTCCCGAGGTGCTGACCGGCTCAACGAGGCTCAAGGCGGGAACGGTTCAAAAGCTCATTCTCAACATGATTTCGACCGGTGCCATGGTCAAGATCGGCAAGGTATACCAAAACCTGATGGTCGATGTGCAGCAGACGAACGAGAAGCTGGTGGTGCGCGGCCAGAACATCGTGATGGAGGCGACCGGCTGCACGCGCGAGCGCGCTGTTCAGGCGCTTGCAGATGCCGGCGGCCACGTAAAAACCGCTATTGTCTCGGTGCTGTTGGACTGCGATGCCGAGCAGGCTGCGGTAGCTCTTGAACGGGCGCACGGCCATGTCCGTACTGCGGTGAGTGGCCATGAGAAGAGCAATGCCGATGTCCAATAGGTGCACGGCGTGAGCTGATATGACATCTAGACGAGATACCCAATACAAGGAGGAGTTATGACGAACAAAGAGCTGGCTCAAAAGCTGCTGGACCTTTTGGGCGGTAAAGACAACGTGCTCGCAAACGCGGCGTGCATGACGCGCCTGCGCGTGACCGTCAAAGACACGGGCAACGTCGACACGGAGGGTATTAAGGCGCTCGACGGCGTGATGGGCCTGGTCGAGGACGACACGATGCAGATCGTGCTGGGTCCGGGCAAGGTGAATAAGGTGCTCGAGGAGTTCTCCAAGCTCACCGGCCTTGCGAAAGGCGTTGCCGACGAGAGCGTGGTTGACGCTGCGGCCACAAACAAGGCCGCGCAGAAAGCCAAGTACGAGTCCAAGCCGGTTCAGGCCTTCCTCAAGAAGATTTCCAATGTCTTCGTCGCCCTGCTTCCCGGCATCATTGCGGCTGGCCTCATCAACGGTATCTGCAACGTCATTAACGTCTCGACGGCAGGCGCGCTTGCAGGCGAGTGGTGGTACCAGGGCATTCGTTCCATGGGCTGGGCCCTGTTTGCCTATCTGCCCATCTTGGTGGGCTATAACGCGGCACGTGAGTTTGGTGGCTCCGCTGCGCTGGGCGGCATCGCCGGCATGATGTGTATCGCCAACAGTGCCATGCCCCTGCTTGCGCCTGGCGCGGCTGATCCTGCCACTGCCATTCTGCTGCCGCTCACCAATGCGCAGTACAACCCCGCGGCGGGTGGCATGATCGCGGCTCTCATCGCTGGTGCATTTTTTGCCTGGATGGAGCGTCAGATTCGCAAGGTTATGCCCAACGCACTCGACACGTTCTTGTCCCCGCTGCTGGTGCTCATCATCGGCGCCTTTGCTCTGATGCTCGTCATCCAGCCGGTTGGCGCATGGCTGACGACTGCCATCTTTAGCGTTTTGACCTTTATCTTCGAGAAACTGGGCGTCCTGGGCGGCTATATCCTGTCGGCAGGCTTCTTGCCGCTGGTGTCCGTCGGCCTGCATCAGGCGCTCACGCCGATCCACGCTATGCTCAACGATCCCGACGGCGCTACCAAGGGTATCAATTACCTGCTTCCCATCCTTATGATGGCTGGCGGCGGCCAGGTCGGTGCCGGTTTGGCGCTGTACTTTAAGACCAAGAACGCCAAGCTCAAGAAGTACGTCGCAGAGTCCATTTCCGTTGGAATCCTGGGTGTGGGCGAGCCTCTGATGTATGCTGTTACGCTGCCGCTCGTTCGTCCGTTTGTGACGGCCTGCCTGGGTGCCGGATTTGGCGGCGCGCTCGCGGCGCTGCTTCACATCGGCACGGTTTCTCAGGGCGTTTCCGGTCTGTTTGGCCTACTGATCGTTGTTCCTGGCCAGCAGCTCGGCTACGTTGCCGCTATGCTGCTTGCCTATGCCGCTGGCTTTGTCCTGACGTGGTTCTTTGGCGTCGACGAGCAGAAGATCAACGAGTTCTTTGGCGAGTAGTTTGATATCGCGAGCCGTGTTGCTCGGGGCTCGCGGTGCGCGGCAGATTTCTTGATGCTATGGTTGTGCCGGCGGGGCTAACTGCTCCGCCGGCCTTTTTTAAAGGAGCGTTGAAGCGTGAAAACGGGTATTTCGATTTATCTTTCCAGCCCTCTGCAGGATATTGAGCGGACGATTGAACATGGTGCCGCGGCGGGTGCGCGCTATGCGTTCACCTCGCTGCATATTCCCGAGGATGGGGGAGCGGCGTATGCCGATAAGGTCCGTCATGTGCTGTCGCTGCTTTCCGCCCGCGGCATTGCGCTCATTGCCGATGTGGGGCCTCGCACGTGCGATTTGCTCGGGCTTGAGCGCATTGAGGACCTGCGCGATCTGGGGTTGGAATACCTTCGTTTGGACTATGGCTTTAGCGCCCAGCGGGTCGCGGAGCTGTCCGGTGTATTTCGCATTGTGGTCAATGCATCGACGGTGAGTTCTGATGAAATCGCATCGTGGCGTGAGGCCGGTGCCGATGTGACTCGTTTTGCCGCCTGCCACAATTTTTACCCCAAGCCTTATACCGGTTTAGCTCTTGAAGATGTTGCTCGGACGAATCTTCGTCTTGCGGCGCTTGGATTCGAAATCATGGCTTTTGTGCCGGGTGATGCTAACGTTCGCGGGCCGGTTTTCGAGGGACTGCCGACGGTCGAGGCGCAGCGCGGTCGCGCGTCAAAGGTTGCTCTCAATATGCTTGAGCTTGCACATGGCGCCGATTGCGACATTGTGTTGGTCGGCGACCCCGATCTATCCGATGCGGGCTGGGCGCAGTTTGCTCAAGTTTCCGCCGGATACGTGGACCTGCAATGCGAGCTTGAGCCCGGTTATGCCTATGTGCGCGGGCAGATTCATCACGACCGGCCCGACTCGAGCGTCCTCATCTTTAGGTCTCAGGAGTCACGTACGACGCTTAAGCCGGATTCCGTGCCGACAGATTCCGGAGCCGGCCTGCCGCGAAAGGCGGGGTCGATCGCTGTGAGCAATAGCGGATATGGGCGCTACGAAGGCGAGCTTGAGATTGCGCGGGTCGATCTTCCCGGTGACGAGCGCATGAACGTTGCGGGCCATATCACGCCCGAGGCAATGGAGCTGCTGCCGTTCATCAAACGCGGATTCGGGGTACGGTTCGTTTAGCGTGTGACCCGTGGGCTACAATTGGCCCATCATACGAAGGCGCCTCGTGTGGCGTGTGCCTGCGTTGGCCGATCTATATTCGGAGGATTTCCATGACCGTACTGTTTGTTGAATATCCCAAGTGCTCGACCTGTAAGAAGGCCAAGGCATGGCTGGACGAACATGGGGTAGAGTATATCGATCGCGATATCGTTTTGGACAATCCCACGGCTGATGAGCTTGCGACCTGGATTGCTCGTTCGGGGCTGCCGGTGCGGCGCTTCTTTAATTCGTCGGGCATGAAATATCGAGAGCTGGGCCTGAAGGCGCGTCTGGATGCGGGCATGACGGATCGGGAGTGCTACGAGCTGCTGGCGACCGACGGCATGCTGGTCAAGCGTCCGCTGCTGGTGGGCGACGACTTTGCGATTCCCGGCTTTAGGGAAGCGGCTTGGGCCGAGGCGTTGCTGTAGCGGCTGCGGAAAGTGCGACCCGTTTTGAGTGCTCAGGGTGGGATGCACTTTCCGTCGGCGGGCCTGCCCCAGTCAGTCCGCCAGCTGTGCCCATTCGTGCGGATCGTAGACCTTTACGTGCTTGTTGGGCTTGCCGCTCCAGTACTCCTCGTCCATAAAGGGCAGATATGCCTGAACGCCAGGGCAGATAAAGGGAATCCGCTGCTGTTGCAGTCGCTCGCGCTGACGCTGTTCCAGGTGCGCCTCGGATATGACGGTCGGCATGCCGGACAGCTCGACGAGACTTGCCTGGATTCGCTTAAGGTCGGGGAGTCCCGCGTGCCATGACATCCGCATGATCAAAAAGGATGCACGGCGGTATTTTGCCTGCACCACAGTAATGGCGGGGCGCAGTGTGGGATGGATTTTGTCCCGTTCGGGCCAAAGGTCGGCAGTGATCTCGAGGCCCAGGGTCTCCCATAGGTAATCAAGCTCTTCGTCCATGGCGCCTCGATATCTACGTGATCATTGATACTTCGATTGTGTTGCCTGGTGCTATCGTTTTCGCGGTAGAATCTGCCAACGGTTGACGGCTACCGCTCGCGGCGTTTTGCCCTTCGTGTACAGCGGTCGGCTTCACAGGTCCTTCACGGGTTGGACTAAATTAGGCCAATTTGACTGAATTTCAAAAAAGTCAAAATTGGGGCTTGCGTCACGGCGAGACTTCCCGTATATTTCTTTCTTGCGCAAAGGCATAGCCGAGCGCAGCGATGCAGTCATTGGGATGTCGTCTAATGGCAGGACAGCGGATTCTGGTTCCGTCAATGGGGGTTCGACTCCCTCCATCCCAGCCATTGCATTTGCTACATATGGCCCGTTCGTCTAGCGGTTTAGGACGCCGCCCTCTCAAGGCGGAGATCACCAGTTCGAATCTGGTACGGGCTACCAAAATTGAACGCCCGGGCCTCGTAAGAGACCCGGGTTTTGTGTATTGACCGTATATACGGCGCCTGCCGTGTTTCGCTCAGATCGAGGAGTAGCCATGGATCTGCCCATCAGCTTGCAAGACATCACGTATGCCGAGAACTATCTGGCGCAGGGCGACCTGGCTACGGCGACACCGCTGCTGGAGCGTCTGGTGGAGCTCGCCGAGGAGTATATCGACGCTGAGTGCAAGACGGAGGAGAAGCGCCAATACTTTAGCTTCGATAGCAAGTTTGAGCGCTTGGCCTATCGCCGCGTGGAGAAGGATCCGCGCGAGCTCGTGCAGGTCGAGGTGCCGTTTGACCGCCTGTACTCTGACATGGCGTTTGCCTACATTCGCCAGCAGGATTATGTGAGCGCTCGTAATGCCCTGATGCAGGCTGTGCGTTGGGACCCCATGAACTGCAACTATCGCTTGGATTTGGCCGAGCTGTTCCGCGCACTCGAGGACAAGCAGGAATGGGCGTCGCTCTCGTTCTCGGTGCTGGAGCGTGCAAGCGATGGCAAGTGCGCCGCCCGCGCTTACGCCAATCTAGGTCAGTACTTCTTGGAGCCCGAGACCGAGAACGTTTCGGCTGCCGTGGGCTGCGCGCGTCTGGCGCTGCGCCTGGCGCCCAACGATGCGCATACGACGCGCCTGCTCAACAAGATCCATACCACCTATCCGGATGCCGCTGATGAGAGCGACGACCACGTGATGGGTGAATTGGCCCTGCAAGGCGTGCCGACCTCGCCTTCGGCCGAGATTGCCATCTGCCTGATTATGTGCGCGACCGATGCTGCAAGCGACGGCGACAAACAGGAGGCGACGCGCCTGACGGTGCGCGCCCGCGACCTGGTGGGCGAGGAGGCCTGCGCGGCGATTATCAAGCTGGTGCGCGAGAGCGATGCTGAGCTCAATGCCGAGCGCAAGGCAAAGCGCGAGGCTGCGGGCTCAAACGCCGACGGCGCCAAGGAGGCCGGCGATGCCCAGTAAGCGCGAGCGCAAGCTCATTTCCAAGAATCGCTCGGCACATCACGAGTACTTTATCGATGAGACATTTGAGTGTGGCATTGAACTGAGCGGCACCGAGGTCAAGTCGATTCGCGAGCGCGCCTGCCAGATAACCGATACCTTCGCGCTGATCCGCGGCGGGGAGTGCTGGCTCGTCGGCCTGCATATCCACCCTTATAGCCATGGTGGCGTGTGGAATCGCGATCCCGACCGTCGGCGTCGTCTGCTGCTGCACCGCAAAGAGATCGACTTTCTTGACGGCAAACTTCGCAACCGTGGTTATGCGCTGGTTCCGTTGGAGCTCTACTTTAATACCGACGGCCGCGTAAAGCTGCTGCTGGGTCTGGGTCGCGGCAAGAAGCTCTATGACAAGCGCGAGGACATGGCCAAGCGTGATGTCCAACGCGAGATCGACCGCGCCCTTAAGGAACGCAACCGTTAGGCACTCTGCATAAGTTGCGGTGGAATACGGACTGTTTTGCCTGTTTGAGGGGCTATTCAGTCCCTATTTCACCGCAACTGCGGGCGTCTCATCTTTCTTACTGTTCTGACACATATGTCTCAAAGGCGGCGTCCGTTATGGGTGCCGCCTTTTTTGTGGGTACATACATTCATGAGGTTCCAACCCGAGCTAGGGGAGTGATCGTTATGGACAAAACTGCGTTCTTTACGATGCCGAGCGGCCTGTATGTGGTGAGCGCCGCGGCCGACGGGCTGCGCGCCGGCTGCGTTATCAACACAGCGGTGCAGGTGACGTCCGTCCCGCCGCGCATCTCGATTGCCGTGAACAAGGACAATGTCACCTCGGGCGTCATCGCATCGGCCAAAGCGTTCGCGCTGACCGTGATCGATCAGACCGCCGACATGCTCTACATCGGTAACTTTGGGTTCCGCACCAGCAGCGATTATGACAAGTTTGCCAAATACGAGACCCGCGAGACGGCTCTGGGCATGCCCTATGTGCCCGAGCACGCGGCGGCCCTGTTTAGCTGCCGTCTGATTGATACCGTGGATGTGGGCACGCACCTGCTCTTTATTGGCGAGGTGGAGGATGCCGAGCGCTTGAGCAGCGAGGCCTCGCTGACCTATGACTACTATCACAAGGTCTTGAAGGGCAAGACACCGCCCAAAGCCTCGTCGTATCAAGGCTAGAAATGTTCTAAAAATACTTGCATTATATTATTAAGAACCTATACTAATAAGCGAAGTACATCACCAGTCGCGTTCGAGAGGAGAACATCATGGCTGAGGAGAAGAAGACGTATAAGTTTGTGTGCACCGTTTGCGGTTACGAGGTTGAGGTCGACACGCCCGAGCTGCCCGAGGATTACGTGTGCCCGGTGTGCGGCGTTGGTCCCGATGAGTTTGAGCTTGTCGAGGAGTAGCTCGTAGACACACGGCGATTAGCCATACAGAGCTCTGTCCAAGGGTCCCGGCTGGATATTCCGGCTGGGACCTTTTTGATTTATCTGACGGTTTAAAACGGCCTTACGTGTTACAGATTGGGACGTTATATCTGGACAGCCACGCCATCCCAATTACATC
Source organism: Collinsella aerofaciens ATCC 25986 (assembly GCF_010509075.1). Classification (NCBI taxonomy): domain Bacteria; kingdom Bacillati; phylum Actinomycetota; class Coriobacteriia; order Coriobacteriales; family Coriobacteriaceae; genus Collinsella; species Collinsella aerofaciens. The sequence continues at coordinate 1,052,521 of NZ_CP048433.1, read as the reverse complement.
CCCGTTAGCAGCACGATGTCGAGAATCGTCACGATGACGCCGATCCCTACGAGCAGCGCGTTGAGCGGGCGCGAGTTGGCGTATTTGCCCATAACGCGGGGCGAACTGGTGAGTCGTATGAGCACAAAGACCGTAATCGGCAACTGAAGCGACAGCAGCGCCTGACTCCAGATGAGACCCTCAAAAGGATTCAGGACGATCAGGCACGCAGCCACTGCGCCGACGAAACAGACCGCCACTCCAATCGATGAATGCCGGTCGTGGATGTTGTATTCCTCGTCGAACATGCCCGCGGTGATGGTGCCCGCCGCCATGCCCGCCGTCACACTACTCGATATGCCCGCAAACAGCAGTGCCACCGCAAAGATGGTCGAGCTTGCCGGGCCCAGAATGGGGGAGAGCGTGTCCGCTGCGACGGCGAGGTCGTCTACGACAATGCCGTGCGCAAAGAAGGTCGTTGCGGCCAGGATGACCATGGCCGAGTTGATCGCCCAGCCCACGCCCATCGAAAAGAGCGTGTCGAAGAGCTCGTAGCGCAGACGTTCCTCGATAACCTGCTCGCCTTGGCCTTCGAAGTGCATGGATTGGATGACCTCGGAGTGCAGGAAGAGGTTGTGAGGCATAACGACCGCGCCTAGGACACTTACGATAATCGCGGCCGAGCCGGTGGGCATACTGGGTGTGATCCAGCTTGCGGCGGCCTGCGGCCAGTCGACCTTGACCAGCGTGAGCTCAGCCAAAAACGAGAGTCCTACCACGCCGACGAAGGCGATGATCCATCGCTCGGCGCGCTTGTAGGAGCTCGTCATGAGCATCGCCATCGATACTGCCGCCACGATGACGCAGCCCGCGCGCACGGGCAGCCCAAAGAGCATTTGAAGGGCAATCGCGCCACCCAGGACTTCGGCCATGGCGGTGGCGATGGTCGCGAGATAGGCACTGGCGAGCACCGTGCGCCCAACGAAGCGGGGGAGAAAGCGGGTCGTGGCCTCGGCAAGGCAGGCGCCCGTGGCGATGCCCAGGTGCGCCGCGTTGTGCTGCAAGACGATCAGCATGATCGTGGACAGCGTGACGATCCACAGCAGCGCGTAGCCAAACTGCGAGCCGGCGGCCATGTTGGAGGCCCAGTTGCCCGGATCGATAAAGCCGACGGTCACGAGCAGCCCGGGGCCGATATGCCGGGCGATATCCAGACCTCCGTGGCCTCCGGTGCGGTGCGAGCCAAAGTGTTGTTTGAGATGGTTGAGCATGGTGAGCTCCTGCGTGCCGTTTGTTTGACGCCGCAAAGGATACCCGTTTTATGCTAAAAAGTTAACCAAGACTAACAAAATTGTTGTATTTGAATGGGGTGGGGAAAGGGGATTGCCGAAATGTCTTGATCTGTAACAACTGGGGATGGAAATTGGGTCTAGGTGTTACAGATCAAGACAGGAAGAAATGGTCCTATGGAATATCTCGATCTGTAACAGTTAGCTGCAAAAACCGGCCCTTCGTGTTACAGATTGAGATAAACCAAAACTGTCCTGCAGAAAATCTCAATCTGTAACATCTAAGCGCCAAAATCGGCTCCTCCTGTTACAGATTGAGATGTTTGAAGCGGTGAGTTTACAGGTCGAACTTGGGCCCTTGTTGCCGTCCTTGAGGTCGGCGGTGTCCACTCGTAGGGCGTGCGTTACGCGATTGTTTCGAAACGGGCGGGAAACACAACGGGCCGGCGATGCACCTAGTATGCCTAGTCAACTGACTGTCTAATAGCTAGGGGAGGATCGCGATGCAGGCAGATTCCGCTCAACAGCAGGGCCTTTATCGCCCCGAATTCGACCACGATGCATGCGGCATCGGCGCGCTTGCCGATATCAACGGCGAGCGCCATCACCAGATCCTGGACGACGCACTGTCCATTCTGGTCAACTTGGAGCACCGCGGCGGCACGGGACTCGAGAAGAACACCGGCGACGGCGCCGGCATCCTGTTCCAGGTTCCGCATCACTTTTTCCGTAAAGAGGCCCAAAAGTGCGGCCAGATTCTGCCGGCAGAGGGCGACTATGGCGTGGCCATGCTGTTCTTCCCGCAGGACGGCAAGGGCGTAGAGGATGCCCGTCGCGTGTTTGAGGAGGGCTGCGCCGAAGCCGGCGTTCCGCTGCTCTTTTGGCGTGAGGTGCCGGTCGACCCGCACGACCTGGGCGAGACGGCCCGCGCCTGCATGCCTACCATCCTGCAGGCCTTCCTGGGCCGTCCGGACGACACGCCCGCCGGTGATGCCTTTGAGCGCCGCCTATACGTGTGCCGCCGCACCATCGAGAAAAAGGCCGACGCCGAGTTTGCCCTGCGCGACAAGATCTTCTACGTGTGCTCCATGAGCTTGCGCACCATCGTGTACAAGGGTATGCTGGTCGCCACGCAGATGCGCCGCTTCTTCATCGATCTCAACGACGCCGCCGTCAAGACGGCCGTGGCGCTCGTCCACTCGCGCTACTCCACCAACACCACGCCCAGTTGGGAGCGCGCGCACCCCAACCGCTTTATCATCCACAACGGCGAGATCAACACCCTCAAGGGCAATGTCAACTGGATCCGCGCCCGCGAACCCAACCTGTACAGCCCCGTGCTGCAGCACGATCTTGAGCGCGTGATGCCCATCATTAACCGCGAGGGTTCCGACTCCGCGATTCTGGACAACGTGCTTGAGTTTTTGGTCATGAACGGTCGCCCGCTTACGCGTGCCGCGTCCATGTTACTGCCTGAGCCGTGGGACCACAACGACAGCCTGAGTGAGGAGCGCCGCGCCTACGACGCTTACCAGTCCATGCTCATGGAGCCGTGGGACGGTCCTGCCGCTATCGCCTTTACCGACGGCCGTACCCTGGGTGCCGCCCTCGACCGTAACGGCCTGCGCCCCGCCCGCTACTACGTGACGCGCGACGGCCGCTTTATGCTGGCGAGCGAGGTGGGCACCATCGAGGTGAGCCCCGAGAACATCCTGACGAGCGGCTGTCTGGGACCGGGCCAGATGCTCGAGGTCGATTTTGCCCGCGGCCGCGTCATCTACAACGACGAGCTGCGCGCCCGTTACGCCAAGGAAAAGCCCTATCGCGACTGGATCGCCGAGGAGACGCTGACCGTCGACGCGCTCGACAAGCCCGTCGCGCCCGCGCCCGCCGAGGATACCGAGGTGCCCGCCGCCGTGCGCATGGCCAAGCTCGGGTATCACTGGGATGATGTTGACGAAGTCGTGCGTCCCATGGCCCAGCAGGGCAAGGCGCCGCTCGCCTCGATGGGTATCGATGCGCCGCTGGCCTGCCTGTCCAAGAAGACGCGCTCGTTCTTTGACTACTTCTATCAGCTGTTCGCCCAGGTCACGAACCCGCCGATCGACGCCCTTCGCGAGCATATGGTCACCTCGACCACGCTCTACCTGGGCAACCACGGCAACCTGCTCGAGGACTCTCGTACGGCCTGCCAGCTGGTGCGCTTGGAGCGCCCACTGCTGAGCGAGGAGAAGTTCGAGCGTATCTGCGCCATCGACCGCGTGGGCTTTAAGACCCGCCGTTTCCGTGCCGTGTACCGCCGCGACGCGGGTGAGGGCGCGCTGCAGGCTGCACTCAAACAGCTTGCAGAGGACGTTGAGGCCGCGGTCCGCGACGGCGTGAACATCGTGGTGTTGAGCGATCGTGCCGCTGCGGGCGAGGTGCCCGTACCGTCGCTGCTCGCCGTGGGCTGCGTGCACAACCACCTGATTCGCGCCGGCGTGCGTACCTTTGCCGACATCGTGGTGGAGTGCGGCGACGCCGTGTCCCCGCACGACTTTGCTGCACTGGTGGGCTACTCCGCGAGCGGTATCTATCCGTACAACGCGCATTCGTGCATTCGCGACTTGGCGGCGCACGGCGATCTGGACGTGACAGCCGAGCAGGGCATCGCCAACTACAACAAGGCTGCGACTGCCGGCATCGTTTCCATCATGTCCAAGATGGGCATCTCCACGGTGCAGAGCTACCACTCCGCGCAGATCTTCGAGGCCGTGGGCTTCACTCCGGAGTTCGTCAACGCGTACTTCGCCGGCACGGTGAGCCGTGTGGGCGGTATGGGTGTCGAGGACGTCGAGCGCGAGCAGAATGAGCGCTACGACGCCGCGCTCGCTATCCTTAAGAGCCCGGCTCCCGATCAGCTGCCCACGCTGGGTCTGACCAAGTGGCGCCCGCTCGGCGGCGAGGATCACCTCATCGATCCGCAAACTGTCTACCTGCTGCAGACCGCCTGCCGTGAGGACAGCTACGACACCTTTAAGGAGTACAGCGCCCGCCTGCACCGCACCGGCCGTGCCGTGCGCCTGCGCGACCTGCTGGACTTTGATGCCAGCGGCCGCACTCCGGTGGCACTCGACGAGGTCGAGTCCGCACTCAACATCGTCCGCCGCTTTAACACCGGCGCCATGTCATATGGCTCCATCAGCAAAGAGGCACACGAGTGCATGGCCATCGCCATGAACCGCCTGCACGGCCGTTCCAACTCCGGCGAGGGCGGCGAGGATCCGCGTCGCGAGACCCCGCTGGCTAACGGAGACTCCAAGAACTCCGCCATCAAGCAGGTAGCAAGTGCGCGCTTTGGCGTGATGAGCCGCTATCTGTGCAGCGCCTTCGAGATTCAGATCAAGATGGCCCAGGGCGCCAAGCCCGGCGAGGGTGGCCACCTGCCCGGCAAGAAGGTCTACCCCTGGATCGCCGAGGTCCGTCAGTCTACGCCCGGCATCGGCCTGATCTCGCCTCCGCCGCACCACGACATCTACTCTATCGAGGACCTGGCAGAGCTGATCTTTGACCTTAAGAACGCCAACCCCGGCGCGCGCGTGTCGGTCAAGCTGGTCAGCGAGGCTGGCGTCGGCACCATCGCCACCGGTGTGGCCAAGGGTGCTGCCGACAAGATCTTGATCAGCGGCCACAATGGCGGCTCGGGTGCCGCTGCGCGCGACTCTATCTGGCATGCGGGTCTGCCGTTGGAGCTTGGCCTCGCCGAGGCTCAGCAGACGCTGCTGCAAAACGGCCTGCGCTCGCGCGTGGTGCTCGAAGCCGACGGCAAGCTCATGGACGGCACCGACGTCGCCGTCGCCTGTCTGCTGGGTGCCGAGGAGTTTGGCTTTGCGACCATGCCGCTCATCTCCATGGGTTGCCTCATGCAGCGCGACTGCCAGCAGGACACCTGCCCGGCCGGCATCGCTACGCAAAACTGCCGCCTGCGTCGCGGCTTCCGCGGCAAGCCCGAGCACGTTGAGCACTTTATGCTCTTTGTTGCCGAGCAGCTGCGCGAGGTCATGGCGAGCCTGGGCTTCCGCACCGTCGACGAGATGGTCGGTCATCCCGAGTGCTTACGCCAGATCGAGGTCCCGGGCAACCGCAAAGCAAACCTGCTCGATCTGTCGCCCGTGCTGGCGAGCGCGACCTGCGAGTTCGGTGCGCATATTCCGGGCGCCGACGGTCGCCACTTCCTGCCGCAGATGGCCGCGGACAGCGAGCTCGACAAGACGCTCGACTCCACGTTGTTTGTGCCCTATACGGCCGATGCCCGTGCGCACCTGCGTCCGATTCGCTTCCGCGCCGATATCGCCAACGTCAACCGCTGCGTCGGCACCATCTTGGGCAACGCGGTGACTAAGGCGCATCCCGAGGGTCTGCCCGCCGGCTCCATCACCATCGATTGCGATGGCTCGGCCGGTCAGAGCTTTGGCGCCTTCCTGCCGCGCGGCATTACGCTCAACGTGTGCGGCGACGCCAACGACTACTTTGGCAAGGGCCTTTCGGGCGGCGAGGTGTCGGTGCGCCCCAACCCGCATGCGACCTACAAGTTCGACGAGAACATCATCGTGGGCAACGTTGCGTTCTTTGGCGCCACGAGCGGCCGTGGCTTCATTAACGGTCTTGCCGGCCAGCGTTTTGCCGTGCGCAACTCCGGTGCCACCGTGGTGGTCGAAGGCTGCGGCAACCATGGCTGCGAGTATATGACGGGCGGTCTGGCGCTCATCCTGGGCGAGGTCGGGCAGAATTTTGCCGCCGGCATGACAGGCGGCGTGGCCTATGTCTTTGACCAGTACGGCACGCTCGATGCCCGTGTGAACCACGAGAGCGTTGAGCTCAAGGCCCCGACGGCCGGCGAGCTGGCGCAGATTCGCGAGCTCATCCAAGAGCACGTGGACGCGACGCAGAGCCCGCGCGGCATTAAGCTGCTCTACAGCTTTGAGACGATGAGCAAGCACTTTGTGAAGGTCATTCCGACCGAGTACGAGCGCGTGCTGGCGATTGTCGCTGCGGCCGAGGCTGTGGGCAAGACGCATGCGCAGGCTGAGGAGCTGGCGTTTGACATCGTGACCGGTCGCGCGAGTGCCGCGGATGTCGCTCGCTTTGATGCCGCGGGCGGTGCTGTAGGCGCTGCGTCCGTGGCTGCCAGCTCTGTTGCTTCGACCAAGAAGGAGGCGTAAGTGCCATGGGTAAGCCCGGTGCTTTTCTTGATATCGATCGCGTGGCCCACGAGCTTCGCCCCGTGGAGGAGCGCAGCCGCGATTTCGATCCGCTGTACGTGGAGCTCGATGACGATGCGCGCCGCGCCCAGGCGAGCCGCTGCATGATGTGCGGCGTGGCGTTTTGCCAGATGGGTGCGAGCTTTGGCAAGGCACGCCCGAGCGGCTGCCCCCTGCACAACCTGATTCCCGAGTGGAACGAGCTGGTGTACCGCGGCCGCTGGGACGAGGCTGCCGAGCGCCTGTCGCTCACCTCGCCCATGCCCGAGTTTACGAGTCGCGTGTGCCCGGCGCTTTGCGAGGCCGCGTGCAACCTGGGTTCGGTCGACGGTCAGCCCACGACGATTCACGACAACGAGCGTGCGATCAGCGACCACGAATGGGCAAATGGCGGTCCGCGTCGTTTTGAGCCGGCGGGGGAGGGCGCACCCACGGTTGCCGTGGTGGGCTCCGGTCCTGCTGGTCTGGTGGCGGCATGGGAGCTTGCGCGTCGTGGCGCCCGCGTGACGGTGTTTGAGCGTGACGACCGCCCGGGTGGTCTGCTCATGTACGGCATTCCCAACATGAAGCTCGAGAAGTCCGTGGTCGAGCGTCGCGTGGCGCTCATGCGTGAGTTGGGTATTGTCTTTGAGCTGGGTGCTGACGTTACGAACCCTGCGGTGGCGGCCAAGCTCAATGGCTTTGACGCCGTTGTGGTGGCTGCCGGTGCTCGTGCGCCCCGCGGTCTTTCGGCTACGAATGTGGATGCCCCGGGCGTGGTGTATGCCGTGGACTACCTGACGGCTTCGACCGTCTCGGTACTCGATGGCGGTGAGCCCGCGGTGAACGCGCGCGGCCTGGACGTTGTGGTCATTGGCGGCGGCGATACCGGCAACGACTGCGTGGGTACCGCGGTGCGCCAGGGTGCGCGCAGCGTGCGCCAGTTTGAGTTCTTGCCGGCTGCGCCCGATAAGCGTGCGGTGAGCAACCCTTGGCCGCAGTGGCCCAACGTTAAGAAGACCGACTACGGCCAGCAGGAGGCTATCGCTGCGATGGGTGGCGAGATGCGTGCCTGGGGTGTGGATACGCTCGAAGTGTTGCTGGACAAGAAGGGCGCGGCCGCGGGTCTGCGCGTAGTCGATCTAGATTGGTCGGCCGGCAAGCCCGAGCGCATCGCGGGCTCCGAGCGCGAGGTGCCGGCACAGCTGGTGCTCATCGCCTGCGGCTTTACGGGTCCGGAGCATAGCGTGTTCGATGCGGTGAGCGTGCCTGTTGCTACCGTTGGGCGTCCGCTGCCGGTGATGGCTGCCGAGGGCTCGCACCTCGCGGCTCGCACGGAGGGTGTCGCCGCGGATGCCGCGCCGGTGTATGTGGCCGGTGATGCCCGCAACGGCAGCTCGCTCGTGGTGAGTGCCATGGCGGATGCCCTGGCCTGTGCAGCCGAAGTCGCCGAGGCGCTGGAGCTGTAAGGCGGCTGTCTACAACTGAATCGTCAAGGGCTGTCCCCAACGGCCGGCACATGAGGAACGTCCCCAAGTGCCGGCAGCTGGGGACGTTCCTTTTTTGCCGGCAGTCTGGGACACTCCTTGCGAGTTCGCGGGCGATTTTGTCATTTATTGACGTGCAAGTGTTCATTTGTCGACGTTTGCGGCTGCGCTACTCTGCTCTTTCTGTGGCGGTAGCGGGCGCTTGCCTCAAATGAGTGAACTGACTGTCTATGTCTACCTGCGGTTTCTTTGCGGTGCGCTCATTCGGTCAAGTGTCCCGTCAAGTGTTTGGTTAGCATCTGGTTTGCAGTCGAAGGCCTATTTTGCCCGCGCTGACAGTGGTTGCTCGCCCTCCTCGTAAGCTCAAATTGAGGTCCATCAGTTTGAGGAGGATGCCATGACTGACCAAGTTTTTGACCGAGCACAGCTGGCTGAAGCTGTCGGCAACGATATTGCCGACATGGCTCACTTTTGGATGCTGCGGAAGTTTCAATTCCTGGAGCCGGCGCGCGAGCAGTTCGAGATTATCGTCGATCCGTGGCTCAGCTATTGCGAGGAACCTTCTCAAAACGAAATCATGGCCTACAACATGGCGTTTACCGATTGGCTGTTGTTTGAGCGCCCCTATCGCCATGGCAAGACGCTGCTCGAGCTGTATGTTGAAGAGCCGCCGACATCGCTTTCGCCTGCCGCGCTCAAGCGGCTCGAGCAGGTACGCGACACGCAGTATTTCTCGCGCTTTGGCATTTTGGACAAGGATCCTGCGACTGGTATGGTCGCGCTGAAGGACACGCGCGCCGACCGTCGCTTTGATGTCTACGACCCGCATATCGTGCAAAAGGAGCATTGGAGCGACGGAGCGATTGCGGTGCGCCTCGCCTGCGTCGACGATGTCTGGCTGACGGCGGGACAACTCTATCTGTATGACATCGCACGCCTGAGTGACACGGCGGTCGATGGGCCTGGTGCGGTGCATCCGGAGGACCTGCAGGATGGCTTTGACACCTCGTGCATCAGCTTCTTCTTGCGTCTGGTCCGCGACATCATGGGCGCCCAGGGGCGGTACGTAAAGTCCCTCAACATCTACGAGCAGGAGTGGGAGTAGGGGATGTGACTGGTGTCGCCCTGCTGCCCCTGACTTTGTCTCGATCTGTAACGTTTGGCGGCTGTTTGGGCCCGTAACTGTTACAGATCGAGACATTTCCCTGGTGTCGCTGGGGTGGGACTGCAACGTATTCCGTCCCCCACATCCCCTCTTCCCTCCGTTAACCGATATGCTCGACTTTAGGTCGCTGCATTAGGTGATAATGGACAAATGTTCAAGTTAATCGTGAGGGAGGAGCTCGATATGGCGTCTGCCGATCGTTCCACGTTGTTTATCAATGCGACCGTCCTGGATGGTTCGGAACATATGGAGCCGCAACCCGATATGGCCGTGACTGTTGAGCGCGGCGTCATCACCTGGATGGGGCCGAGTGCTGTGGCGCAGGCGCCCGCGGGTGCCGAGGTTATCGACCTGGGTGGTGCGTATCTCATGCCCGGTCTCATCAATATGCACGTGCACCTGTGCGGTTCGGGCAAGCCGGTTTCGGCGGGCGATGCGGGTGCGTTGATGAAGAAGCTCGATAACCCCGTGGGGCGTGCCATCGTGCGCCATATTCTTAAGGGCAGCGCCCAACAACAACTGGCAAGCGGCGTGACCACGGTGCGCGGCGCGGGCGACCCACTGTTTGCCGATCTGGCCGTGCGCGATGCTATCGATGCCGGCAAGTATCAAGGTCCTCGCCTGGTGGCGCCGGGAACGGGCGTCACGGTTCCGGGCGGCCATGGTGCGGGCTTGTTCGCCCAGGTGGCAAACAGTCCCGCCGAGGCAGCCGAACAGGTGCGCGACCTGTATGTGCGCGGTGCCGACGTCATTAAGCTGTTCGTAACGGGCGGCGTGTTCGACGCGACCGAGGTGGGCGAGCCGGGCGTGCTGCGTATGCCGGTGGAGGTTGCCGCGGCGGCGTGCAAGGCTGCGCACGAGGTGGGCCTGCCGGTTATGGCCCATGTCGAGAGTACCGAGGGCGTGATGGCCGCGCTTGAGGCCGGCGTTGACACGATCGAGCACGGTGCCCCGATGACGCCCGAGATTCTGGAGCTGTACCGTGGCGCCGCGGGCACGCAACTCGAGGGGCGTGCGCCCAGTGTTACCTGCACGATCGGCCCGGCGCTGCCGTTTGTATTGCTCGACCCGAAAAAGACCCATTCGACCGATACGCAAAAGAAGAACGGCGATATCGTGTGCTCGGGCATTATCGAGAGCGCCCGTGCCGCACTGGAAGCTGGCGTTAAGGTGGGCCTGGGCACGGACTCGAGCTGCCCGTTCGTGACGCAGTACGACATGTGGCGTGAGGTGGCCTATTTTGCCAAGTATGTCGGCGTGAGCAACGCCTTCGCACTGCATACGGCTACGCAAGTCAACGCCGAGCTGCTGGCGCTGGACGGCGAGACTGGCACGATCGAGTGCGGCAAGGCCGCCGATATCTTGGTGACGCGCAAGAACCCGCTCGATGACCTGTGCGCACTGCGTGAGCCGACGCACGTGATGTGCCGTGGCGATCTGGTGCGCAAGCTCAAGGTGAAGCGCATTCCCGAGGTGGACGCCGAGCTCGACGCGATTATGGCCATGCCTGCCGCAGCGCTTGCCGAGGAGCTGGCCCGCGACGGTGTGGCGTAGACGAGACAAAGGGACAGCTCCGTTGCCGCATACAAAAAGCCGAGGTCTCAACACGAGGCCTCGGCTTTTTTATCGAACAAATACTTAAGAATTGGGACAAACAAACCTGATTTATTTGTCCCGCGTGCGGGCGCTAGGAGCGCGTTTCCATCTTGGCGTGGCACTTGGGGCAGGTGACGCGGATCTTGCCCTTGCCCTTGGGGACGGACAGCATCTGGCCGCAGTTGGGGCACTTGAGGTACGCCGTGGTCTTGCGGCCCTTCCACATCTTCTTGGCCGTGCGCTTGGCGCGCTCAAAGTCTTCCTTGCTGGTACCAGCGGCATGCGAAGCGTTTGCGGCCGCAGTCCCGCCGCCCAAGCTGGCGACGAATTTGCCCAGGCAGGGGACGTTGGCAGTCGCGGCAACGAAGGAATCATTTTCCTTGCGGCGGGCATCGATGTTTTTGGACAGGCCACGCAGCACGCCGAGTACGATTACGGCGATGGCGATCCAGCTGAGCCACTGGATGCGGGCTATCGATCCGATCATCGCGATGACGATGCCGGCAAAACCCATCACGATGGTGAGTTCATCGGCACCATTGCGACCCTTCATAAAGTCATTCATGCAAATTGCCTTTCGTTCGATATGCTGCACGCCTTTATACCCGATTTAGAGCAAGGGGGACAGGTTAATCTTGAACTGCGTCCCGAATCTTGGCCTTCTTTTATTAGAAGCGAACACTAGGACGCTTTCAATAGCCGTTTCCGAAACTCCACCGGGGTGAGGCCGCCGAGCGCCACCTGGCGACGCCTCGTGTTCCAATGCACGACGTAGGCGTCGAGGTCCCTCTTGAAGGACTCGAAGTCGGCCCACTCGACGCCCCTGAAGAACTCGTCCTTGAGATGCCCGAACACCTGCTCCGTCGCCCCGTTGTCTAGGCAGTTGCCCTTTCTCGACATGCTCTGCCTGGCGCCGTGCCTCCTGAGCTCGCCGGTCCACCTAGGGTGCTGGTACTGCCAGCCCATGTCGCTGTGGACGATCGGCGAGGCCCCGGCCGGCATTCTCGCGAACAGGCGCCTGAGCACCTCCTCCTGCTGGGCCATGTCCGGGCTCGTCGACACCGACCAGGAGACGATCTCCTTCGTGCAGAAGTCGTAGACCGGGGCGAAGTACGCCTTGCCCCAGGGCTGCCTGAATTCCGTGACGTCGGTCCCGAGCTTCTCCCACGGGGCGCCCGCGCGAAAGTCACGCGCTATCAGGTTGTCGAATCTCTCGCCGACCGGGCCGCGGTAGGAGTTGTAGCGATGGTAGTCGGTCTCCCGGCGGATGCCGCAGCGGATGCCGAGCTCCCGCATCATCTTGAGGACCGTCTTGTCCGCTATCCTCGCGCCCAGCTCGGCCCTCAGGCACATCGCTATCTGGCGGTGGCCGCACCCGTTCGCCGTCCTCGAGAAGATCTCGCGCACGGCCTCCCGGAGCTCTGGCCGGGTCGCTCTCGGCGGGTGCGCTACGGCATAGTGGTAGCTCGACGGCGCGAGCCGCGCGGCCGCGAGCAGGTCGCATAGGCGGTGGTGCCCTGAAAGGGAGGCTACGACCTGGGCTTTCTCCCAGTTTGAGAGCTCTTCTCCGCTTTCAGGGCTATCGATTTTTTTAGATACGCCACCTGGGCCTCGAGTTTGCGCACGCGCTCCTCGAGCTCCCGCTCGCGCGTCCGCCCCCCGGGGCCCTCCGGCCTGCCGCGGCGTCCCGGCTCGAGCGCCTCCGGCCCGCCCTCGCGGTACAGCCTGCACCAGCGGTCGAGCGATGTGGCGGCGGCGATGCCGAAGCGGGCCATCGCCTCCGACCGCGGCATCCCCTCGTCCACGACGGCCCTCGCGACGGCGAGCTTGGTCTCCATGTCGTAGGTCCTGCGGCTCTCGCCCATCCCGATCAGCCCCTTCCTCCCGGTTGCCCGGTACGCGTAGAGCCATTTTCTCACCGCCGGGGCGGGAACGTCGAGCTTCTTGGCCGCGAGTTCGAAGCCGAGGCCGGCCTCGAACAGGTCGGCGGCGCGTGCCCTCATCTCGCGACCGTATCTTGCCTTCTTCCTGCGGGGCATTTCCGATGCCTCCCTTTTCTCGAACCTTAATTTCAAAGTCCAAGAAATGGGATGCAGTTCAAAAGAAGTCTGTCCCCAATGCCCCTATTACTTGGAGAGCTTGTCGACGACGCGTTCGATTTCGGCGAGCTTGGCGGCTTTGAGGTCTTCGTCGCCCGATTCGATTGCCGAAGTTACGCAGCCCTCGATATGCGCCTTGAGCACGTCGGCGTTGATGCGCGCAATGAGCGCCTGCGTTGCCATGAGCTGCGTGGAAATATCGACGCAGTAACGGTCCTCCTCGACCATCCGTAGGATGCCGTCGATCTGGCCGCGTGCCGTCTTGAGCATGCGGGTCACCGATTTATGGTCTGCCATCATGGCGGGTCCTCGTTTCTGGTCGATCTTCCGGATGTCCCCGTCAGTTGCGGTGAAATACGGACCGTTTAAAGGCCTAGGGCGGCACAACAGTCCGTATTTCACCGCAACTTCTGAGGATGGAGTAGGTGGCGCCTGCTACGCGGCGGTTACGGACAGGGCATGGAATTTCTCGCCGGCGCCCTCGACGGCGGCGGCGAGCTGCTCGGCGGTCACGGTGTCGGCGCACTCCACCTGGACGGTCTGGGTCTCGTGATCGGCGTCGGCGTCGGTCACGCCGGCCACGTTGAGCAGTGCCGTCTCGACAGTAGCGTCGCAGTGGCCGCACATGAGGCCCGAAGTCTTGATTGTGTAACGCATGGGTATTCCTCTCTGTTGTGTCGGCTTTCCCAGGCACCCGACCTTGACCTTCAGGCCGTCGCGCGCGTACCGAAGTACGCGTCGCTCCTCTTTCAGGTCAATCTCGGGCACCTGGAAAACCCGTTCTAAATGGACGTAATGGTGAGCCTATTTTGCCACTTTAGGCTTAAAGGATTTCAGGCGCAGCGCATTGCTTACGACGCACACGCTCGACAGGCTCATGGCCGCGGCGCCAAACATCGGCGAGAGCTGCCATCCGGTGAGCGGGAAGAACACGCCCGCCGCCAGCGGAATGCCGATGCCGTTGTAGAACAGTGCCCAGAACAGGTCCTGCTTGATGTTGCGGATCGTGGCGCGCGAAAGCTCGATGGCGCGGGCGACGTCCATGAGGTCGCTGCGCATGAGTACCACGTCGGCGCCCTCCTTGGCGATGTCGGCGCCGGTGCCGATAGCGAGGCCCACGTCGGAGCGCGCCAGGGCGGGGGAGTCGTTGATGCCGTCGCCCACCATGGCGACCTTGCCGCCCGCATCCTGCAGTTCGCGCACGTGGCGCTCCTTGTCGGCGGGAAGAACGTCGGCGATAACCTGCTCGCTGGTGAGTCCCACGCGGCGGGCGATGGCCTCTGCTGTCACGCGGTTGTCACCGGTGAGCATGCGCACGTCGACGCCGAGCTTGCGGAGCGCGGCGATGGCCTCGGCACTCGTTTCTTTGACCTCGTCAGCCACGGCGATGGTGCCAACGAGCTCGCTGTTCTTGGCAAAGAACAGCGGCGTTTTGCCCTCGGTGGCAAATTGCTCGGCAAGGTCCGTAGGCACGGCAGCACCCAACTCGTTCATCAGACGAACGTTGCCGGCTGCGATGGTATTCTGCCCCTCGCGTGCCGTAACGCCTCGTCCGGGCACGGCGGCAAAGTCCTCGACCATGCGTGCGACGATTCCGCGCGTTTCGCACTCGGCCATAATCGCCTCGGCCAGTGGGTGCTCACTCTGGCGCTCTAGTGCGGCGGCAAGCTTGAGCAGCGCCTTTTCACTCATGGCGGGCGAGCCGTCGGCGCGCGCTGCAACCACGATATCGGTCACGGCCGGCTTGCCGCGGGTGACGGTGCCCGTCTTATCGAGCACCACGGTGCCCACGTTGCGCAGATTCTCCAGCGCCTCGGCGCTCTTAAACAGGATGCCCATCTCGGCGCCCTTGCCGGTGCCCACCATAATGGCGACGGGCGTGGCCAGGCCCAGCGCGCACGGGCAGCTGATCACCAGCACGGCCACGGCGGAGGTGAGCGCCTCGTTCACGCTGCCGGTCAGTGCCATCCACGCCACAAAGGTCACGGCCGAGATTGCAAACACCACGGGCACAAACACGCCGGCGACCTTATCGGCCATGCGGGCAATGGGCGCCTTGGTGGCGTTGGCGTCCTCGACAAGCTGGATGATCTTGGCAAGCGACGTGTCGGCGCCCACGCGTGTGGCACGGAAGGTAAACGATCCGGTGCGGTTGACCGTGGCGGCGTTGACGGTGTCACCGGCGGCCTTTTCCACGGGGATGGACTCGCCGGTGAGCGCGCTCTCGTCCACGGCCGACGCGCCCTCGAGTACCACGCCGTCGACAGGGATAGACTCGCCGGGGCGCACACGCAGGACCTGGCCGGGAAGGATGCTGTCGACGTCGACGGTGGTCTCGGTGCCGTCGTCGGCAACGACGGTCGCGGTCTTGGGTGCTAGGTCGATGAGTGCCTCGATAGCGCCGCCGGTTTTGGACTTGCTGCGCGTCTCGAGATATTTGCCCACGGTGACGAGCGACAGGATGGTGCCGGCGCTCTCAAAATACAGGTTGTCCATGCCTGTCATCATAGCCTCGTGAACCTGCCCGGCGGCCAGCTGGTCGGCCATGATAAACATGGCGTAGAGCGACCAGGCAATGGAAGCGGTGGCACCGACGGCGATGAGGGCGTCCATGGTGGGCGCGCCGTGCACGAGTGATTTGAAGCCGTTGATAAAGTACGCGTCGTTGATGTAGACGATGGGGATGAGCAGGACAAGCTCGGTGAGGGCGAGCGTCATGCTGTGGATATGGTCCGTGAAGATGCCGGGCAGCGGCCAGCCGAGCATGTGTCCCATGCCTATGTAGAACAGCGGGATAAGAAAGATGATTGAGATGATGAGTCGGGTGCGCATAGCGGAGGCAGTGGCCTCTAGCTTTTTGGTGGGCGACTCCATATGGGTGGCTCCGGATCTGGCTTGCGCGTTGCCGCTTGAGTTGGCGGCATCGGTACCCGTGCTGACGGGCGAGGCCGAATAGCCCGCGCGGTCGACGGCAGTGCAGATATCGTCGGGGGAGACCTGCGCGGGGTCATAGTCGACCATCATGGAACCGGCGAGCAGGTTGACCGCGACGCTTTGGACGCCGTCGAGCTTGCTCACGGCGCGGTCCACGTGCGCCTGGCAAGCGGCGCATGTCATGCCGCCCACGTCGAACTTATCTTGAGCCATGGCTTCTCCTTTCTGTGGCGTAGTGTTGGAATTGTTAACCTGCCGATACTATACACCCATACCCCCTGGGGGTGTCCAGTACAGAAAGAAATGTATGACATTTCGATACAGATGAGGGTGGCTGCTCAATCGTTGGCAGCCCCTGTCAAACATCTCAACCTGTAACATCTAACAGGGAAAATGACCTCTAACTGTTACAAATCGAGATTTTGTTTTGCGTGGCTGAGTTCTGTCTTGATCTGTAACGGTTCGGCCGGTTTTTGCTGAGCAGCTGTTGCAGATTGAGACAATCGGCCCAGACCCGCCCCGTCCGCCCCGTCATCTGTGGTTTACGTGGGGGCATGCGAAGCGCGGGTATACTAACCGGCGGCGAATCTGCTCCATCGCTTAGAGCTGCTGCGTCTGGACGGCGCGTGATAGGGTTGCCAAAGCGATCGCCAGCGTGCTGAGCAACGTCCTCTCTGTGCGCACCCGTTTTTGTATGTATTAGCGCACTACCAAGCACGCTCGCGCGGCCGCATGCCGTGCCCATAACGCGTGCAGATAAGGAACAACAACATATGCGTAATTCTGTATCCGACGTCACGGACGCCGAGATTCTGGACGAGGCCCGCGAGGCCATGACCCAGGCTGCCTTCGATGCTGCCGACGAGGCCAGCGCCGCCGAGACCGTCGAGTCCGCGACCGAGAACCTGCCTGCCTTTGACGAGCTGGGACTTTCGGACGAGATGCTTCGTGCTATCGAGAACCTGGGCTACACGGCGCCGACGCCTGTTCAGGCCGGCTCGATCCCCGTGGTGCTCGAGGGCCGCGACCTGCTTGCCGCCGCTCAGACCGGCACCGGCAAGACGGCCGCCTTCTTGCTGCCGACCATGAATAACCTGGAGCACATCGCTCCGCCCAAGCCCGTGCGCGAGCGCGGCGGCCGCAACCGCCGTCGCGGTGCCAAGAAGCCCGAGGGCAACGGCCGCGGCCCCGTGATGCTCGTCATCACCCCCACGCGCGAGCTTGCCCAGCAGATCGATGAGGTCGCCGGCAAGATTGCCGACGTCACCGGCCATGTCGCCGTGACCGTCGTGGGCGGCGTGAGCTACAAGCCGCAGACCGCTGCCCTCAAGTACGGCTGCGACATCCTGGTCGCCACGCCGGGCCGTCTGGTCGATCTGATCGAGCAGGGCGCCTGCCACCTGGACGAGGTCAAGGTGCTGGTGCTCGACGAGGCCGACCGCATGCTCGACATGGGCTTTTTGCCCGCCGTCCGCCGCATTGTGCGCGAGACGCCGGCCGAGCGCCAGACGCTGCTGTTCTCGGCCACGCTCGACGAGGAGGCCGTGGGCGAGATCACCGACCTGGTGAGCGACCCGGCCCGCGTGGAGATCGCGCCCGCCACGTCGACCGCCGACACCGTCGACCAGTTTGTGTTCCCGGTGTCCATCGAGGCCAAGAACAACCTGCTGCCCGAGTTTCTCAAAAAGGAGGGCCCGGAGCGCACTATCGTCTTTATGCGTACCAAGCACCGCGCCGACAGCTGCTGCCGTCGTCTGGAGCGCAAGGGCATCAAGGCCGCCGCGATCCACGGCAACCGTAGCCAGGCCCAGCGCGAGCGCGCGCTTTCTGCCTTCCGCGACGGCACCGTCGACGTGCTGGTGGCGACCGACGTGCTCGCCCGCGGCATCGACATCAGCGACGTGCGCTACGTCGTGAACTTTGACGTGCCGGCCGAGCCGACCGACTACATCCACCGTATTGGCCGTACGGGACGTGCCGGCGAGCTGGGCTGGGCCATTACGTTTGTGACCGAGCAGGACGTCGATGAGTTCTACGAGATCGAGAAGCTCATGGACAAGACGGCCGACATCTATGACGCCGGCGACCTGCATGTGGGTCCCAACCCGCCCGCGGTTGACCCCGAGCGCGACCCTGCGGCCTTCAAGGTGAAGAAGAAGACCAAGCGCGGCAAGTCCAAGAGCAAGAAGAAGCTTGAGCAGGCACGTCGCGACGGCAAGCGCAACGGCGATGACTACGGCGATGTGGCCGGTCGTTCCAACCGCGGTTGCGGCGAGCGTCGCGGCGACGGCGAGCGCCCGAGCCGTCCCAAGCGCGGCGGCAAGACCCGCGTGCGCGAGGGCGTTCAAGCTCGCGTGGACGAGGCCGTGGAGAGCGTGGCTCGCGAGGTGGCTGCCGAGGAGCGCGGCGGTGCTGACGCCGTCAAGCAGGCCCCGCGTGGCAACCGTGCCGAGCGCCGCGCCAAGCAGTTCCAGGGCGAGGCGCATCGTCGTCGCCGCGAGGACGAGGACCGCGGCGGTCGTCGCCGTGTTGAGCGCGAGGACGACCGCCGCGGTTCGCGCGGTGGCAAGCGCGGTTCGGGCGACCGCCGTCGTTCCGGTCGTGATGACGAGCGCGGTGGCCGTGATGAGCGTCGCGGCGGCGAGAGCCGCGGTGAGCGAGGTGCCCGTGGCGGTGAGTCCCGTGGCGGCAAACGCTTTGAAGAGCGCGGTAGCCGCGGCGGCGAGCGTCGCGAGGGTGCTCGCAGCAATGGCGGCCGCGGCGGCGCTGGTCGTTCTAACGAGTCGCGCGATCGTCGTGACCCGCGTGCCAGCCGCGATCGTCGCGATGACTGGCGCAACTACGACGATACCCGCGAGGAGCGTCGTGGCGGCTATCGCGGCGGCCGCGGCGGCAACCAGGCCGGCTCCCGCGGCGGTCGTGCCGGCGGTCGCGATAACCGTGGCAGCTATGGCAACAATCGTGGCGGCAAGCGCGGCGGCAGCTCCCGTCGCCCCGGTGACGGCGGCGGCAAGCGCAAGTAACATACGCGTCGCACGCTAGAGCGAGGCGAACTAAGGGCCCCGAGCAACTACGCTCGGGGCCCTTTTGTTTGCCGCATCCGACCGTTGGTCCGGTGTGATTTGCTCAGGAATGCACCTGGAGGATGCTGAAGGCCCGTTTTCAGCCATGCGGCAATGGGTCCCATGGGGTGCGCCGTGCATTTTTTGGAGTATTCTGCAGATCGAGTTGCCTGCATACGATTCGACGTCGCCAGCGGTGGCCTTCGGATATCCCTAGCGAGCGTTTTGAGTCAGACTTTTCCGTTTTCCGGTGCAAAGGTGCGTCATTCTCGTTATAGCGGAACCCAAAATGATGCAGCGCCCTACAGTTTTGCCCGCTCGCGGCGGTGTTGGCACGAGCGCGTTGCAGAATACTCCGTTTTTTGCACGGTCCGGGATGGGGTACCTCAGGAGAACACAGCGGTATCATGTAAATATATGCAATCTGTAACGGAAATTATGCAAATCGATGAGGCAGACAGCATAGTTTGGTGCAAAGGGGTCAGGTTAATCTGCACCAGGTTGGTGGAAACAAACCTGACCCCTTTGCGCTAAACCGGGGTTTCCCCGCGCGCCGTATACTCTGTCTAAGCATGCGGGCGGCTTGGTGTGTTACCAAGCGTAGGGGAGGATGTTCGATGAGCATGTTCGAAATTGTGCTTAGTCCGACGGGCGGAACGGAGAAAGTGTCTGGTCTTGTGACCGGGACGCTGGATGGGAATATCGTTACTGTCGATCTGACCGATAGCGGGTTGGATTTCCACGGGGTCTCGATGGCGAAGGGCGACGTTGCGGTTATCTCCGTCCCATCATATGCTGGCAGGGTTCCAGCTGTGGCGGTTGAGCGACTGGGAATGGTGCGTGGCAACGGAGCTCGGGCTGTTTTGGTTTGTGTTTACGGGGGCCGCGCGTTTGAGGATACGCTTATTGAGCTGGAAGACGTTGCGAAGCGTGCCGGATTTAGGGTGGTTGCAGCGGTTTCTGCCATTGCCGAGCATTCCGTTGCTCGTCAGTTTGCTGCTGGGCGACCGGATGCGCAGGATGTGGCGCAACTTTCAGAGTTTGCGCAGCGAATCCGGCAAAAGCTACTGGACGGGGCTGCGTCCGAGCCCTCTATTCCCGGCAATCGTCCTTATAAGCAAGCTGGAGGCCACAGTATGGTGCCCCATGCAACGGAGGATTGCGTCTCCTGCGGTGCTTGCGCTGCGTTGTGCCCTGTTCGAGCTATCGACAAGGACGATCCAAGGCAGGTGGATGGCGAGGCGTGCATCTCCTGCATGCGTTGCGTCTCCGTATGCTCGCAGAATGCTCGCAAACTTGACCCTAACAAACTTGCCGCCGTTACCCAGATGCTGAGCAAGGCTTGCGTCGAGCGCAGGGAATGTGAGATCTTCATCTAACGCAAGCGAGATTGGTGCAATGGGGTCAGGTTAATCTTGAACTGCGTCCCGAATCTTGGCCTTCTTTTATTAGAAGCGAACACTAGGACGCTTTCAATAGCCGTTTCCGAAACTCCACCGGGGTGAGGCCGCCGAGCGCCACCTGGCGACGCCTCGTGTTCCAATGCACGACGTAGGCGTCGAGGTCCCTCTTGAAGGACTCGAAGTCGGCCCACTCGACGCCCCTGAAGAACTCGTCCTTGAGATGCCCGAACACCTGCTCCGTCGCCCCGTTGTCTAGGCAGTTGCCCTTTCTCGACATGCTCTGCCTGGCGCCGTGCCTCCTGAGCTCGCCGGTCCACCTAGGGTGCTGGTACTGCCAGCCCATGTCGCTGTGGACGATCGGCGAGGCCCCGGCCGGCATTCTCGCGAACAGGCGCCTGAGCACCTCCTCCTGCTGGGCCATGTCCGGGCTCGTCGACACCGACCAGGAGACGATCTCCTTCGTGCAGAAGTCGTAGACCGGGGCGAAGTACGCCTTGCCCCAGGGCTGCCTGAATTCCGTGACGTCGGTCCCGAGCTTCTCCCACGGGGCGCCCGCGCGAAAGTCACGCGCTATCAGGTTGTCGAATCTCTCGCCGACCGGGCCGCGGTAGGAGTTGTAGCGATGGTAGTCGGTCTCCCGGCGGATGCCGCAGCGGATGCCGAGCTCCCGCATCATCTTGAGGACCGTCTTGTCCGCTATCCTCGCGCCCAGCTCGGCCCTCAGGCACATCGCTATCTGGCGGTGGCCGCACCCGTTCGCCGTCCTCGAGAAGATCTCGCGCACGGCCTCCCGGAGCTCTGGCCGGGTCGCTCTCGGCGGGTGCGCTACGGCATAGTGGTAGCTCGACGGCGCGAGCCGCGCGGCCGCGAGCAGGTCGCATAGGCGGTGGTGCCCTGAAAGGGAGGCTACGACCTGGGCTTTCTCCCAGTTTGAGAGCTCTTCTCCGCTTTCAGGGCTATCGATTTTTTTAGATACGCCACCTGGGCCTCGAGTTTGCGCACGCGCTCCTCGAGCTCCCGCTCGCGCGTCCGCCCCCCGGGGCCCTCCGGCCTGCCGCGGCGTCCCGGCTCGAGCGCCTCCGGCCCGCCCTCGCGGTACAGCCTGCACCAGCGGTCGAGCGATGTGGCGGCGGCGATGCCGAAGCGGGCCATCGCCTCCGACCGCGGCATCCCCTCGTCCACGACGGCCCTCGCGACGGCGAGCTTGGTCTCCATGTCGTAGGTCCTGCGGCTCTCGCCCATCCCGATCAGCCCCTTCCTCCCGGTTGCCCGGTACGCGTAGAGCCATTTTCTCACCGCCGGGGCGGGAACGTCGAGCTTCTTGGCCGCGAGTTCGAAGCCGAGGCCGGCCTCGAACAGGTCGGCGGCGCGTGTCCTCATCTCGCGACCGTATCTTGCCTTCTTCCTGCGGGGCATTTCCGATGCCTCCCTTTTCTCGAACCTTAATTTCAAAGTCCAAGAAATGGGATGCAGTTCATCTGCACCAAGTTGGTGCAAACAAACCTGACCCCAATGCACCAAACAAGGAGTGTCCCTGGGTGCCGGCAGAAATGGAACGTCCCCAAGTGTCGCCTAAATACCGTTTATCGGAGAAAAAATACCGTTCATCGGTCATAATGGTTGTTCCGGCTTTGGGCTTGTCTACAATAGCTCCCGTCAAAAGAAATGCGGAAGGTTACCGAGTCCCTCGGACGTGGGCCTAACCAAAGTCTTTGAACGGGTGTGTCTCTATGGATGCATTCGCTTGATTTTGGTTGGGCTATATTTATGAAGGGACATGCCACCATGGGTTTCTTTTCTCGCCTGATGGGCGGTTCGGATGAGCAGAAGACTGCGGCTTCCGAGTTCGAAATCCTCGCTCCCGTTTCCGGCGAGCTTGTTCATCTAGAAGATACCAATGACCCCGCTTTTAGCAGCCGTGCCGTGGGCGATGGCGTTGCCGTGGTTCCCCAAGAGGGAACGGTGTGCGCTCCTGTTTCCGGCACCGTCGCGGCGCTGTTTCCGACTGAGCACGCGCTGGGCATCATGTCCGACGACAGCTCTGCTCAGGTGATGCTGCATATCGGAATCGACACTGTTAAGCTTGAGGGCAAGGGCTTCCATGCGCTTGTTGCCCAGGGTGACCATGTCGACGCGGGCCAGCCCCTCGTCGAGGTCGATTTCGACGCGGTCCGCGCCGCCGGCTTCGATCCCACGGTCTTCGTTATCGCGTGCGAGCGTTCAGAGAACTCGACTCTTCGTGAGCATGCTTCCGGCCCTGTTGCTGTTAAAGAGCCTGTCGTCTGGCTTTCCGAGTAAATTCTTGTGGTGGGTACCGTGGTTATCAAGCGAGTTTTTAACAACAACGTCGCAATGGTCACTTCGGACGATGGCTCCGAGCTCATCGTCATCGGTCGAGGCCTCTGCTTTGGCCGTCATGCCGGCGATGCCATCGATGAGGCGTCGGTCGAAAAGACCTACGCGTTGCAGGAGGGAACTTCTCAGGACTCGCGTACGATTGACCGCTTGGCACATCTTTTGGAGTCCATCCCCACCGTCAACCTCGTGATTTCCGAGGACATCGTTCAGATGCTTCGTCGAGAGCTCAATGTCGACATCAACGACAAGATTCTCATTGCTCTCGCAGACCATATCAGCCTTGCTTTGGAGCGTGAGCGCAAGGGCATCTCCTGTGAGAATCCGTTGCTGCTCGAGATCCAGCAGTTCTATCGCAAGGAGTATGCACTTGCGGGCCGTGCACTGCAGATTATCAAGGAGTATATGGGCATCCAGATGAGCGAAGAAGAGCAGGGTTTTATTACGCTGCATATCGTCAACGCCACCATGCCGCAACGCTCCGATCGTTTGATTGTTTCGGTCCAGCTTGTTCGCGACGTGCTCGCGATTGTTTCCAAGCGCTATGCTACGACCCTCGATGACACCTCGCTGCCTTACGAACGTTTCGTTCGTCACCTGCAGTTTTTCGCACAGCGAGCGCTCGATCCTACGGCCGGGCAAATCAACGGAGACGCGCTGTTCCGAATCGATGAAACGGCGTATCCCTGCGCATTCTTGTGCGCGGACGCCATAGCCGCCCACTTGTCGTCTACCTATAACGTTGTCGTTACCGATGCCGAGAAGAGTTATCTCGCATATCACATTGTTAACCTGCTTGGAGAACCTGGTCTCTAGGCATAACGTGCCCACACATCGATTGATATAAGGCAAGGCTCACGGTCTTGTCCAGGGCACATCTGTCTTAATTTGCGGAAAAGGAAGGGGAGTACCGCTATGACCGCAAAAAAGAAGTTCAATTTCAAAGCGCCGTTGGAGGTGTTCGCGAAGTCAATCGTTCAGCCGATGATGTATCTCTCGGTTGCCGGCATCCTGCTCATCGTGGGCATCATTCTGACCAACAAGACCATTTGTGCTTTGGTCCCCGTACTGGGCTCCGGTCCGTTCCAACTTGTGGGCGCCGTTGTCTACCAGTCGCTGATGTTTATCATCAACAACCTCTCGATTCTGTTCTGCGTGGGCATCGCCGGCGCCATGGCAAAGAAGAACAAGGGCCATGCCTCGCTGATTGCCCTGATGTCGTTCTTCCTGTTCCTGCAGGCTAACAACATCGTGCTCAACGCCACCGGCTCTCTTGCCGATGCGAGCGGCATGCTCGGCCTTACCGGAACCGGCCAGGCCACCGTTATGGGCATTCAGGTGCTCGATACCGGCGTGTTTGGCGGCATCATTCTTGGTTGCATCACCGGTGCCGTGTTCAACAAGTACTCGAACAAGCAGTTCCCCATTGCCCTTTCGATGTTCTCGGGCGTTCGCTTTCCGTTCCTGATCATGATCATCATTTCCTGGATCATGGGCGCTGGGTTCTGCATCGTTTGGCCTCCGGTTCAGGGTGCCATCTCCTCCGTTGCCGGCATCATTAAGGAGTCGGGCAACATCGGTCTGTTTATCTACGGCATGCTCAACAAGCTGCTCGTTCCTACCGGTCTGCACCACCTCATCTACACCCCGTTCCAGTTCTCCGATGTGGGTGGCACCCTGACGCTGGGCGATCAGGTTATCGCCGGTGCCTATCCCATCCGTGTCGCCGAGATGGCAATGACGGGCCAGCCCTTCTCCGATAGCACCTACTTCAACAGCTACACCTTCAACAACCTGTGGCCCTACATCGGTATCGGTCTCGCCTTTATCTTCACCGCTTACAAGGGGAACAAGGATAAGACCAAGGCCGTTATCATCCCGCTGATCATCACCGCCGTGCTCTCCTGCGTCACCGAGCCCATGGACTTCCTCTTTGTCTTTGCCGCTCCCGTGCTCTTTGTCGTTCACTCGGTTCTTTCCGGCATCTTCCTGGTTCTGCTCAAGGTCCTCTCCGTGCCCGCTTCGACTGCAGGCGGCATCATCAACATCGTGGTCTCCAACCTGGTTCTCGGTGTCGACAAGACCAACTGGCCGGTTATGCTGGTGCTTGGAGTCGTCAACGCCGCTCTGTACTTCTTCCTCTTCACCTTCCTCATCAAGAAGCTCAACCTCCACACGCCTGGTCGCGAGGAGGAGTCCGAGCTCGCCGAGTCCGTTGCCGAGGGCGAGGCCGCCGCGTCTGTCGCGGTGAAGCAGGGCGCTGTTGCCGCGGCTCCCGCAGAGGGCGTCGATGCAGGTATTGCCGACCTGGTCGCAGGTCTTGGTGGCAAGGACAACATCGAGGAGCTCGAGAACTGCTTTACGCGTCTCCGCGTGAACGTTAAGAACCCGGACCTCATCAATGAGGACCTCATCAACCACGTGCCCAACAGCGGCATCAACCGCAACGGCAATAATATCCAGATCATCTTTGGCATGAAGGTCGCCGAGATGCGCGACAAGGTCGAAAACGCAATTGAGAAGGAGCAGTAAACAATGATCATTACTCTGTGTGGTGGCGGATCCACCTTTACCCCCGGCATCGTCAAGTCCATCGCCCTGCGCAAGGACGAGCTCGACGTTGACGAGATTCGTCTGTACGACATCAACGAGGAGCGCCAGCGCAAGATCGGCGTGCTCGTGGACTGGATTTTGCACGAGGACCTCGGCTTGGACATCAAGCTCACGGTGACCACCGACAAGAAGACGGCTTTTACCGACGCGAGCTTCGTGTTTGCCCAGATGCGCGTGGGCGGCTACGCCATGCGCGAGCAGGACGAGAAGATTCCGCTGCGTCACGGCTGCGTGGGTCAGGAGACTTGCGGTTGCGGCGGCCTTGCCTACGGCATGCGCACCATCTTCCCCATGGTCGAGCTGATCGATGACGTTGAGAAGTACGCCAAGAAGGACTACTGGATTCTCAACTACTCCAACCCTGCCGCCATCGTCTCCGAGGGCTGCCGTGTGCTGCGTCCCAATGCTCGCATCATCAACATCTGCGACATGCCGATCGCGATCATCGACGTGGTTTGCGCCGCGCTCGATATCGACAAGAAGGATGTCGAGTACGATTACTTTGGTCTCAACCACTTTGGTTGGTTCACCTCGATCCGCCACAAGGGCGAGGAGGTTCTGCCGCAGCTGCGCGAGTACATCAAGGAGCATGAGATTCTGCTGCCCGACTCCTACCTCAAGGGCATGGGCTCGCTCATGGCAAAGAAGCCCGAGGAGGCCACCGACGAGCACCCCGAGCAGAACCGCCACACCAAGGGCAGCTGGTACTACGTCTGGAAGGGCGAGCACGAGATCATGGAGTGCTTCCCGGAGTACCTGCCCAACACGTATCTGAACTACTACCTGCAGCAGAAGGAGTTCGTCGAGCACTCCAACCCCGAGCGTACCCGTGCTAACGAGGTTGAGGAGACGCGCGAGAAGAACCTCTTCGACGGCATCGACCATTACGAGAAGACGGGCGAGATCGACGAGAGCACGTTCTATGCGGGCAGCCACGGCGACTGGATTGCCGACCTGGCCATCGCTCTGAAGAACGACACCAAGCAGCGTTTCCTGGTCATTTGCGAGAACAAGGGCGCTATCCCCAACATGCCCTACGACGCCATGGTCGAGCTGCCTGCCTACATTGGCAAGAACGGCCCCGAGGTCATCAGCCGCGACAACATTCCGCTGTTCCAGCAGGGCCTCATGATGCAGCAGCTGAACTCCGAGAAGCTCATTGTCGAGGCTACGATCGAGGGTTCGTACGAGAAGGCGCTTAAGGCCTTTACGCTCAACAAGACTGTGCCGTCGATGAAGGTCGCCAAGGAGGTTCTCGACGACATGATCGAGGCCAACAAGGGTTACTGGCCCGAGCTTAAGTAAAAGCAACAGGGTCGCTGGCCGCATGCCTGAAGCAATGCCCCGCCCACGTGATCGCGTGGGCGGGGCATTGTCGTTTGGTAACGCGTTTTATCAAATATGGCATTTATCTGCGGTAATGTTCTATTTCACCGCCGAGGGTGACATTTCATACCGCCTGCCGAACTGCGTGGAGGCCTAACAACTTTATAGGTCAGTGTTGTGCGTGTAGCAACTTCGCCCGGCCTCGCCTCCGGGCTGCCGCATGAGAGGGGATCTTATGGCACGACTGCACGTAATGGAACGCAGCCACGCTCAGGCTGTCATGGACGACCTGCACGATGCGCTTGGGCGCCGTCTGGCGGTGAGTTCGCTCGCCCCGTGCCCCGTTGAGTTTACGGCGGCGCTCGTCAACCTGTGCTCCACCCAGAGCTGCGGCAAGTGCACGCCCTGCCGTGTGGGCCTGAGCGCGCTGAGCGATCTGCTCGCCGATGTGCTCGAGGGCCGCGCCGACGAGTCCACGCTCAATTTGATTGAGCGCACGGCCCGCACCATCTACCTTTCGAGTGACTGCGCTATCGGCTACGAGGCCGGCGCCATGGCACTCACGGCCATTCGCGGCTTCCGCGACGATTTTGAGCACCACATTCGCGAGCACTCCTGCGGCTTTGACCGCGAGGCCCGCGTCCCGTGCGTCTCGGGCTGCCCGGCGCACGTCGACATTCCCGGGTACATTTCGCTCGTCGAGGCCGGCCGCTATGCCGATGCCGTCAAGGTCATCCGCAAGAACAACCCACTGCCGCTCGTTTGCGGCCTGGTGTGCGAGCATCCCTGCGAGATGCACTGCCGTCGTGGCATGGTCGACGATCCCATGAACATCCTCGCCCTCAAGCGTTTTGCCGTTGAGCACAGCGACCTCAACGATTACAAGCCTAGAGTGGCCGACAACACCGGCAAGCGCATCGCCGTGGTTGGCGGCGGTCCGGCCGGCCTTTCCTGCGCCTACTACCTGGCCGTGATGGGCCATAAGGTGACCATCTTTGAACAGCGCCACCACCTGGGCGGCATGCTGCGCTATGGCATCCCCAGTTACCGTCTGCCGCGCGAGCGCCTGCAGGCCGAGATTGACTGGATCTTGAGCGCCGGCATCGACGTGGAACTCGACCACTCCGTCAACGGCGAGGAGCTTGCCCGCCTGCGCGACGAGTTCGATGCCGTCTACCTGGCCATTGGCGCCCACAGCGATAAGAAGCTCGGCCTTCCGGGCGAAGAGGCGCTCGGCGTGGAGTCGGCCGTCAAGATGCTGCGTGCCATCGGCGACGACGAGCTGCCCGACCTGAGCGGCCAGCGCGTGTGCGTCATCGGCGGCGGCAATGTGGCCATGGACGTGGCGCGCTCTGCCGTGCGCTGCGGTGCCGAAAAGGTGAGCATCGTCTACCGCCGTCGCATCTGCGACATGACGGCCCAGGATGCCGAGATTGCCGGCGCCCAGGCCGAGGGCTGCGAGGTTCTGGAGCTCACCGCACCGCTCGCTATTGAGACGGGCGAGGAAGGTCGCGTGAGTGGCCTGCGCGTGCAGCCGCAGATTATCGGCGAGCCCCGTCGTGGGCGTCCGGCCCCGCGTGCCGCCGCCACGCCCGAGCGCGTCATTCCCTGCGAGCGCGTGTTTGTGGCCATTGGTCAGGACATCGACTCCAAGCCGTTTGAGGACATGGGCATCGCCTGTAAGTGGGGCTGCGTGGTCACCGATTCGGATGGCGCCGTGCCTAACTTTGATGGCCTCTTTAGCGGCGGCGACTGCCAGACCGGTCCCGCCACCGTCATCCGGGCCATCAACGCCGGCCGCGTTGCTTCGGCAAATATCGACCGCTACCTGGGCTTTGACCACAAGATCAAGCTCGACGTTGAGCTGCCGACCGTGCAGTTTAAGGGCAAGCACGAGTGCGGCCGCTGCGAGCTGGGCGAGCGCGAGGCCGGCGAGCGCATCCACGATTGGAATCTGGTCGAGCAGGGCCTTACCGAGGAGGAGGCACGCCAGGAGGCAAGCCGCTGCCTGCGTTGCGACCACTTTGGCTTTGGCGCGTTCCGCGGAGGGAGGAACCTGGAATGGTAGAGCCCAACAACCCCACTGTCAGCGACAACACCGAAAGCGGAGCACTCAATATGGTCAAGCTCACTATCGATAATTGCGAGGTCATGGTACCCGAGCACACCACGATCCTGGACGCGGCCAAGTCCGCCGGCATCCAGATTCCCACCCTGTGCTACCTGCGCGATCTAAACGAGATCGGCGGTTGCCGCGTGTGCGTGGTCGAGGTTGAGGGCTGCGACCAGCTGGTTGCCGCCTGCAACAACTACGTGCTCGACGGCATGGTGGTCCACACTAACAGCCCCAAGGCCCGCGAGGCGCGTCGCACCAACGTGCAGCTGCTGCTGTCCCAGCACGACTCGCGCTGTACGAGCTGCGTGCGCAGTGGTAACTGCAACCTGCAGACCATCGCCAACGACCTGGGCATCTTCTATCTGCCGTACGAGCAGCACCTGGCGCGCGAGGGCTGGGATTTCGATTTCCCCATCATCCGCGATAACGACAAGTGCATCAAATGCATGCGCTGCATCAAGGTGTGCGAGAGCGTGCAGGGCTTAGGGATTTGGGATCTGACCAACCGCGCCACGCATACCGCCGTGGGCACCCGCGGGCGTGCGCCGATCGGCAAGACCGATTGCGTCGCGTGCGGCCAGTGCATCACGCATTGCCCGACGGGCGCCCTGCGCGAGCGTGACGATACCGAGACCGTGTTCGATGCCATCGCCGATCCCGACAAGATCGTGCTGGTGCAGATTGCGCCGGCCGTGCGCAGCGCCTGGGGCGAGGAGCTCGGCATATCTCGCGAGGAGGCTACCGTTGAGCGCTTGGCTTGCGCGCTGCGCCGCGTGGGCTTTGAGTACGTGTTCGACACCGACTTCTCGGCCGATCTCACCATTATGGAGGAGGGCTCCGAGCTGCTCGAGCGCCTGGGTAAGGCCGCCAAGGGCGAGGGTGACAGCCGCGGCTGGCCCATGTTCACGAGCTGCTGCCCGGGCTGGGTACGCTTTGTGAAGGCACGTTACCCCGAGTTTGTCGACAGGCTCTCCACGTCAAAGTCGCCGCAGCAGATGTTCGGCGCTATCGCCAAGACCTACTACGCCAAGGTGCTGGGCGTGGAGCCCGAGCGTCTGTTCGTGGTGTCCGTTATGCCATGCACGGCCAAGAAGGCCGAGTGTGCGCTGCCGAGCATGATGGGCGAGGACGGCGCGCCCGACGTGGACGTTGCGCTGACGGTGCGCGAGATGGTGCGCATGATCCGCGCGAGCCACGTGAGCGTTGACACGCTGGTCGAGGAGCCGCTCGATACGCCGTTGGGCTTTGGCACGGGCGCGGGTGTGATCTTTGGCGCCACGGGCGGCGTGATGGAGGCCGCCGTGCGCTCGGCATATTACCTGGTGACGGGCAAGAACCCGGATGCCGACTTCTTCACTGACGTGCGCGGACTCGAGGGCTGGAAGGAGGCCGTGGCCGATATCGACGGTACCAAGGTGCGCGTCGCCGTGGCGCACGGGCTGGGCAACGCCGCCCGTCTGCTCGACGCGATTCGCGACGGCCGTGTGAGATATGACTTTGTTGAGGTCATGGCGTGCCCGGGCGGCTGCGTCGGTGGCGGCGGTCAGCCCATCCACGACGGCTGCGAGCTGGCGGCTGAGCGTGGCCAGGTGCTGTGGAGCCTGGATGCGAAGGCGGACATTCGTTTCTCGCACGAGAATCCCGATGTTCAGGCGTGCTACCGCGAGTTTTTGGGCGCGCCGCTCTCGCCGCTGGCCGAGGAGTTGCTGCATACCGACCATCATGCCTGGTCGATGCCTAACGAGGGGACGTGCTAGCGATGCGCGCGTTTGATTTTGAGCTGTCGCGCCGGGGGTTTGCCTCGGCGCTTGCCGCGGGTGCGCTGTCGCTTGCACTCGCGGGCTGTGGCGGCGGGGCTGCCGGTGCCGGGTCCGCCGCGGGCTCGGCTGCCACGGACGGCGCCGGTGCTGCTGCAGAGCCGGTCGAGGTGCGCGTCGCCTCGCTCAAGGGGCCGACCTCGATTGGTCTGGTGCAGTTTATGGACCGGGCAGCCGATGGCGAGACGGACAATGAGTTCGACTTTGCGATCAATACTGCCGCCGATGAGATTGTGCTCAAGGTCATTCAGGACGATATCGATATCGCCCTGGTGCCCGCCAACGTGGCGAGCGTACTCTACAACAAGACTGAGGGTGCGGTGCAGGTCATCGACATCAACACGCTGGGCGTGCTGAACGTGGTGACGGGTAACGCGGACGTTACTTCGTTTGGCGATCTGGCGGGCCATACTGTCTATATGACGGGCAAGGGCACCACGCCGGAGTACGTCATGAACTACCTGTTGGAGCGCGCGGGCCTGACCGGCCAGGTGGCGCTTGAGTTTAAGAGCGAGCCCACCGAGGTGCTGTCGGCCCTGCTTGCCGATCCGTCTGCCGTGGGCGTGCTGCCGGAGCCGTTCAAGACCGCTGCCATCGCAAAGAGCGAAGGCAAGCTGTCGGCGCCGGTGAGTCTGACCGATGTGTGGGATGAGCTGGCGGGCGACACGGGCTCCCGTTTGCTGACGGGCGTGACCGTGGTGCGTCGGGCCTTTGCCGAGGAGCATCCCGAGGCCGTGGCGGAATTCCTGAGCTGCCATGCTGCGAGCGTTGAGGACGTGAACGCGGCGCCGGCGGACTGGGCTCAGGCCGTGGTCGATGCGGGTATCGTGGATAACGCCGCGATTGCCGAAAAAGCGATTCTCGGGTGCATGCTCGTGTGCCAGACGGGGAGGGATATGAAGGCGGCGCTCGGTGGGTACCTGCAGGTGCTGGCCGATGCGGACGCGAGCGCCGTGGGCGGCAAGCTCCCGGCCGATGATTTCTACTACATGGAGTAGCCCGTGCGTGCGTTTGCTCGACAAATGGCAGAGCGTATGAAGGCGGTGGCGGCAGCAGGTGCCGTTGCCGCCTTTTGGCTTGCCGTGTGGGTGCTGGTGGCGGGTCTCGTGGCGCAGCCGTTGATTTTGCCGGGGCCGGGCGCTGTCGTGGTGGCGTTGCTACGACTGGTATGCGATGCCGGCACATGGGCGATTCTGGCAGGCTCGGGTGCGCGTATCTTGGCCGGGCTGGCGCTTGCCGCGGTGTGCGGCGTCGTGATGGCGGGAGCCTCGGTGCGGTCGCTGACGTTTGCCCGCTTGGTGGCGCCTGCGCTTTCGTTTGTTAAGGCGACACCGGTTGCCTGCGTGGTGGTCCTGCTGCTCATTTGGTTGGGGTCGGCGCGCGTGAGCATCGCCGCGGTCTTTTTGATGGCGCTGCCGGGCGTGTATTTTTCGCTGGTCGAGGGTTTGACGCAGGTTGATCAGTCGCTGGAGCAGATGTTTCATCTGCATAGCGTACGGGGTTGGCGTCTGTTTTGCGCCCATACCTGGCGCGAGGTCCTGCCGTTTGTGCTTTCGTGCGCGCGTGCCGTGATCGGCATGAGCTGGAAGGCCGGCGTGGCGGCGGAGCTCATCGGCATGGCGACGGGCACCGTGGGCGAGCGCATCTATCAGGCGAAGCTGCTCATCGAGACGGCTGACCTGCTGGCGTGGACCGTGCTGGTCGTGGCGGCATCGTGGGTATGCGAGCGCGTGCTGGTGTGGTTGCTGCGGGCTTCGGGGCCCGTGGCGTGGCGAACTGCCGTGCGGGCGCATGGGCATGGACTGCGCGGGCGTACAGGGGCTGCGAGCGATGGTGCTGCAGCGGAGCTTGCGCTTGCCGTGGGCGATCGCGCGCCTTGGGCGCCGGCGCTCGACGGGCTGGTGCTTCATGTGCCCGCCGGTGGACGCACCTGTGTGATGGGCGCTTCGGGCGTGGGCAAGTCGACGTTGCTTGCGCTGGCGGCGGGGGAGTGCGCACCGTGCTCCATGGTGTTTCAGGATGTGCGCCTGGTCGAGGACGCTTCTGCCTTGGATAATGTGCTGGTGTGCGCCGACGCGCGCGTGGATGCCTCGAGTGCCGCAGCCCTGTTGCGCCTGCTGGTACCGGGGATCGATGTGCATGCACGCGTGGCTGAGCTCTCGGGTGGGCAGCGTCGTCGCGTCGAGATTGCCCGAGCCCTGCTGTGCCCGGGCGGCGCAGTGATTCTGGACGAGCCCTTTACCGGTCTAGACATCGCTGCGCGCGACGCATGCGCCGAGGTCGTGCTCGACTTGCTCGACGGCCGCATGCTGTTGCTTGCCACGCACGATGCCGCTGACGCTCGGGCCCTCGATATCTCGGATATCATCACGCTCTAAAAGCCATTTCAGGCGCTAACTCAACAATAAAATGATTCGTTTTCTTCTGCCTCCATGGGGTCGGGTATGGTATTCTATCTACGGGGTAATACTTAGGATTACCAAGTAATACCAACGCCGTAGAACAAACTCCAGATGCGGGCCAATCGGGTTGCCTTCACAGCCCGTCGCCCAGCCGCGTGGCCCGCATCCATCCGCACCACCGTCGTTTCAAGAAGGAAGCGCCATGGCAGAACACATGACCCCGGTTGTCGCGAAGGTTTTGCCCGAGGAAAAGGCGGCCTTCGCGGCGGCAACCCAGCTCGTGGGCACCACACCGTCCAACGCCATCCGCATGTTCATCGCCGCTTTCAATCGCTGCGGCACCTTCCCGTTCGACATCTCGCCGAGCGGGGCTTTTGGCGCTGCGCCCGATTCTCATCAACAATGACTGTCCCAAACTGCCGGCACTTGGGGACGTTCCTTTTCAGCCGGCAGTTAAGGAACGTCCCTAAGTGCCGGGTTTTGAGGAGGTTGGCATGCTCAATGCGATGGCGTGGGCGCTTGCCTGTTTTGGCGTTGTCGCTGCCGATATAGCCCTGAGCGTGGTTCTGTTTTCAGTTCTCGATGCCGTGTCGGTGCTGACGGGTTTCCCGATCGACAACCTCGATATTCAATGGTTCCAGGCTGCCGCTCAGACGGCGTCATTTTTGATGGCGCTGCTGTGGTGGCGTTATCTGTGGCCCCGCTCCTTCATGGCACGCCGGCAAGGCGAGCGCCCGCTCGGTGGGGGAGCAAGCGCGGCATGGAAGCGCATTGCCTGCGTTGTCGTGATCGGCCTATCCATGCAGGTGGTCATTAGCTACCTATGCGACGGCGTGCTGTCGCTGCTGCCCGAGGTCGCGGCAGACTATAGCGAGCTCGTCGAGGAAACGGGCATGGGCGATACCAGCCTTCTTGCCGTCCTGACCACGGTGCTCGGCGCTCCGTTTTGCGAGGAACTGCTGGTGCGCGGCATCATCTTTGAGTTTTCGCTGCGTGCGTTTAATCCACAGTGCCGTTCGCTCTGGAAGCGCCGGCGCCGCGCGAACGCGCAAGACGGCGCCATGGTGCCCTGGGCGGCCCCAAGCACGTGGGGTATCGCCGCGGCAATCGTGCTGCAGGCGGCCATCTTTGGCTTTATGCATATGAACTGGGTGCAGGGCTGCTATGCGGGCGCTGCCGGCCTCATTTTTGGTTGGGTGTTCGTGACCACCGAAAAGCTCCGCTACACGATCCTGCTGCACTTTGCCTTTAATGCCGGGTCGTATCTCATAGGGCTGCTGTGGTTTGTGAACACGCCGTTCGACGTGGCAATTACGGTCGCGATCGCCGGCGTGAT
Source organism: Collinsella aerofaciens ATCC 25986 (assembly GCF_010509075.1). Taxonomy (NCBI): domain Bacteria; kingdom Bacillati; phylum Actinomycetota; class Coriobacteriia; order Coriobacteriales; family Coriobacteriaceae; genus Collinsella; species Collinsella aerofaciens. Next base: position 1,018,323 of record NZ_CP048433.1, on the reverse strand, counting down.
CCTGGTGGAGGCAATGCGCTCGCTGCGCCAAGCGTGCCAGCAGAGCGCTGTGAGCACATCTACCGCATTCCCGCACTAGTTGCGGCGTCCGCCTCCGTTGGCACCCTGACGCCCCTGAGCTGCACGGTTGCGCCCGGCAGTGTTCTGCGCGCGCGACATGCCGCTGTGCCCCTTGCTGCCCTTAGGCCCCTTGCCAGCGGCGCCACCGTGGGCCTTGCCGCCCTTCTTGGCTGCGCCATGCCCACCGCCAGCAGACGTCTCGCCCGGGCGCGGCGGCACGGGACGGATCAGGCAATGCTTGGTGTAGCCGATCAGGTCGCGACGGCCAGCCTTTTCCAGCGCCTCGCGTACCAGCTTGTAGTTCTCGGGCTTGCGATACTGGATGAGCGCGCGCTGCATGGCCTTCTCGTGCGGGTCGCGCGCCACATAGATCGGTTTCATGGTGCGCGGGTCCACGCCGGTGTAGTACATGCACGTCGACATGGTGGACGGTGTGGGGTAGAAGTCCTGCACCTGCTCGGGCATGTAACCCATGTCGCGCACGGCTTCGGCAAGGTCCACGGCTTCCTTCATCGTTGAGCCGGGGTGGCTCGAGATCAGATACGGCACCACGTACTGCTTGAGTCCGTATTCGCGATTCAAGCGTTCAAATTTACGGCAGAATGCGTCGTAGACAGCTCGGCTCGGCTTGCCCATCACGGACAGTACCGCGTCGCTCACGTGCTCGGGCGCTACGCGCAGCTGGCCCGAGACATGGTGTTCCAGCAGCTCGCGCAAAAACTCGTCCGAGGCATCGGCCATGGTGTAGTCAAAGCGGATGCCGCTGCGGACGAAGACCTTCTTGACGCCCGGCAGCTGGCGCAGGTCGCGCAGCAGCTGCGTGTAGCCGGTCTCGTCGACCACCATGTTCTTGCACACGCTCGGCCACAGGCAGCGCTTGTTCTTGCACACGCCGTGCTTGAGCTGCTTGTCGCAGGCGGGGCGGCTAAAGTTGGCCGTCGGTCCGCCCACGTCGTTGATATAGCCCTTAAACTCGGGATCGCGCGTGAGCAGCTCGGCCTCGCGCATGATCGAGTCGTGGCTGCGCATCTGCAACACGCGGCCCTGGTGGAAGGTGAGGGCGCAAAACGAGCACTCACCAAAACAGCCGCGGTTGGAGCTTATGGAAAACTTGATCTCAGCAAAGGCCGGCACGCCGCCCGCCGCGTCGTAATCGGGATGCCAGTCGCGTGCGTAGGGGAGTTCGGCCACCTCGTCCATCTCATCGGTAGTGAGCGTCGCCGACGGCGGGTTTTGCACCACATAGACGCTGTTGGGGTAGGGCTCTACCAGGCGATGCCCGGTGATGGGGTCCATATTCTGTTGCTGCACGTTAAAGCTGCGCGCGTAGTTGAGCTTGTCGGCGGTAAGGTCGTCCCAGCTGGGCAGCAGATCGTAGTCGTAGACCTCGTCGAGCGAGCCTGTGCGGTAGACGGTGCCGTTGATATAGGTGATCTGATCGACGGGCAGTCCCGCGTCGAGCGCGTCGGCGATCTCGACGATCGCGTGCTCGCCCATGCCGTAGATGAGGATGTCGGCGCCCGAGTCGAGCAGTACCGAGCGCTTGAGCTTGTCCTGCCAGTAGTCGTAGTGGGCCAGGCGGCGCAGGCTCGCCTCGATGCCGCCGATGATGATGGGGGCGTCCTTGAACGTCTGGCGGATGAGGTTGCCGTAGACCGTGACAGCTCGGTTGGGACGGTGCCCCTCCTCGCCACCGGGAGTGTAGGCGTCGGTGTGGCGGCGGTGCTTGGTCACCGAATAGTGGTTGATCATGGAGTCCATGTTGCCGGCACTGACGAGAAAGCCCAGGCGCGGCTCGCCGAGCACGGTGATGCTGGCGGGGTCGGTCCAATCGGGCTGGCAGATGATGCCCACCTTGTAGCCGTGTGCGTCGAGTACGCGGCTGACGATGGCCATACCAAAGCTGGGATGGTCCACGTAGGCGTCGCCGCAGATGTAGACAAAGTCGCACTGGTCCCAGCCGCGCGCATCCATGTCGGCGCGGCTGACGGGGAGGAACTTATCGCGGCCCGGTCGCCAGGGGCGGGCGGGCGTCGCTTGGGAATGCTTGGTGCGGGCGACCGTGGCCTGCGCCTTACCGCCACGCTTTTGCTGCTGGCCCTGTTTGCCCTGTTGACTGCGCTGGTTGTTCTGAGCGTGCTGAGGCTTTTTTGCCACGATCCCTCCCGGTGTCTGTATGCTGCACGTAATTGTAACCAGTCTTTTTGGGACGGCGCTAAAAAGACTGGTGGAGTACACGAGGCGTCGGGTGTCGGCGCCGCGCCCGCTGTTTGTTTCCAGACTGTGTATCTGCGCGTTGGAGAACCCGTCTCGCGCGCACGCCATGTTGTCAATGGGTTACAGTATGAACGGCGGCTATGTTTCCGCCAACGCACGAGAGAGTCGTCAACAAGGAGGATGCACGACGATGCAGCGTGCCAAACAGATATCGGAGTCCATCGAGCTGGGCATTATCTTGGCGCTCGCCGGTGGCTTTATGGACGTCTATTCGTACATTGGGCGCGATCATGTTTTCGCCAACGCGCAGACAGGCAACATCCTGCTCGTGGGCGTGAGCATCTCGGAGGGCAACTGGGCACTTGCGGGGCGCTACTTCTTCCCTGTGGTGTCGTTTGCCGTGGGTATTATGCTTGCCGACCTGGTACACGAACGGTTTGGCAGCGTGATTCACTGGCGCCAAGTGACGGTGTTCTTTGAAGCCGTCATCTTGCTGGGCGTGAGCTTTATCCCCGGTGGCGGTTACAACCTGCTCGCCAACTGCCTCACCTCGTTTGCCTGCGGCATGCAGGTCGAGAGCTTCCGCAAGATCCACGGTCACGGCATCGCTACGACCATGTGCATCGGCAACTTGCGCAACGCGCTGCAAAACGTGGACGATTACATCATCACCCACAGGCGCGGCTTTTTGGAAAACGGCCTGCTGTACTTTGGCGTGATCTTTACCTTTGTGTTTGGCGCCGTGCTGGGCAACTGGTGTATTGAGCGCATGGGGCTGCACGCCATCGTCGTGGCGAGTTTGCTGCTGTTTGTCGCGTTTGCCATCATGTTCATCGACCGCGAGCGCGATTTGCACAGGAAATGGGCCCGCATCATAGCTGACTGGCAGACCGCGAGTCTTAAGCGCTAAGGTGCATGTTCGTTACAACATTCAGGAGCCAGAAAAACTATCTAGCTCCTGAATGTTGTTACAAACTGCTTTTTGCGATTTATTCGAGATGCTCTTCAATCCGAGCCCTAAGAAGGGCAATGGCTGTAGGTATTCCAATTGCGGCGGCTAATTCGGCTTTATCCAAAACCTGTATGCTAAAGCACGATTGTTTATCACATTGAAGGACGATAACTGAAGATAGTTTCACTTCTCGTTGGCTGAATATATCGTAATCTCCAAATAGGAAGTTACCTTTTATTGTGTAATTCGGTATGTTCGTTACGCACTTCATCTCAAGTCTGTTTAGGCCATAATCAAACACCGCAACTTCCTCGTGTTCGATGATGAGCGCAACCCTGGGCATGTTGCTAAAACCGCCGTCGACGACAGTGAAGAGTTTTTCGTTTGCATCGTCATAAACGGTATATTTAAGACTCAATAGCTGTCCTAGTGGACCCGTGAACCCATGTTTTTTGATGTTGAGGTTGTCTCCCGCTGGGTTGATGAGAGCCAGAGTATGCGGATAAGGGTTACCTTCAATTGAGATTTGATATTCGTTTGTAGCCGTCTTGCTCGATTTAGGACCACTAGCCACCATGTGTCATCGCCTCGATCGAATTGGAACCGTCTTCTGCTTCGTGCGGAGAATTACGCTGTACGTTGCAGTAGATGCAGCTGCAATAACCGCATGGGCAATTTCTAACAAAATGAATGACGTTATTTGCTGCATGCATGTTATTCAATACAAAGTATCTTTTTATAAACGTATTGTCAAACATATATTGCTAAAACAGAAACAATTTATAGACTGAGTCGGTCGTATTCTTTGGGCGATTGCTCCTATAATCTAGCCTTCGCTGCTGTCGGGAGGGAAGGACTAGGGCTCCGTTATTCTGTTGAAACGCTTTAACACTTTTGACGTTCTCACGCTTTTTTGTTTCAAAAGCGTTAGGATGGAACTTATAGCGCGGGGCGTAAATAGGTGTCCCGCACACGATGGGAGGCTATCAATGGCTAATCGTTTCGTTCTCAACACCATCTCTTATCATGGTTCCGGCGCCATCAAGGAGATCCCCGGCGAGCTCCAGCGTCGCGGCTACAAGAAGATCTTCGTCTGCTCCGACCCCGATCTCGTCAAGTTTGGCGTTACCGCTAAGGTGACCGACGAGCTCGACGCTGCCGGCATTGCTTGGAGCCTCTACTCCGAGATCAAGCCCAATCCCACTATCCAGAACGTCAAGGACGGCGTCGAGGCCTTTAAGGCCGCCGAGGCTGATGCTATCGTGACCATCGGTGGCGGCTCCTCCATGGATACCGCTAAGGCCATCGGCATCATCATCAACAACCCCGAGTTCGCCGATGTCCGCAGCCTCGAGGGCGTTGCTCCCACTAAGAACCACGCCGTGTTCACCATCGCTGTGCCGACGACTGCCGGTACCGCCGCCGAGGTGACCATCAACTACGTCATCACCGACCCCGAGAAGGTCCGCAAGTTCGTGTGCGTCGACACCAACGACGCCCCCGAGGTCGCCGTCGTCGACCCCGATATGATGGCCTCCATGCCCGCCGGCCTGACCGCCTCTACCGGCATGGACGCTCTGACCCACGCCATCGAGGGCTACACCACCAAGGGCGCTTGGGAGCTCTCCGACATGTTCCACTTTGAGGCTATTAAGCTGATCAGCGAGAACCTGCGCGACTCCGTCGCCGAGGCCAAGTCCGGCAAGCCCGGCTCCGGTCGTGAGGGTATGGCTCTTGGCCAGTATGTCGCCGGCATGGGCTTCTCCAATGTCGGCCTGGGCATCGACCACGCCATGGCTCACACCCTGTCCGCTCACTACGACACCCCGCACGGCGTCGCCTGCGCCATGCTGCTGCCGATCGCCATGGAGTTCAACAAGCCGGTTTGCACCGAGCGCCTGGCCAAGGTCGCCGTCGCCATGGGCGTTGACACCACGGGCATGAGCACCGACGAGGCTGCCGACGCCGCTATCGCCGCCGTCAAGCAGCTTTCCGCCGACGTGGACATCCCGCACGTCTGCGAGGCCATGAAGGCTGACGAGATCGAGGTCCTGGCCAAGGACGCCATGGCCGATGCCTGCTTCCCGGGCAACCCGCGCGAGGCGACGCTCGACGATGTCATCGAGCTCTTCAAGAAGATCTGCCCGGCTGCCTAGCCCAGTTTGGTGGTCCTTCGCCCGTAGGCATATAGTCTTTTGACTTGCCGCTGGCCCCGCCGCGCTACGCGCGGCGGGGCTTTTTGTGCCGCGTCGATGCCCCGAGATGGGTAAAGCCAAGGCATACCGCCCGCTGCGGATAGGTGGTGCACTTCCCAGCGTGCATTTTTGGGAGTATTCAGCAGACTCTGAAAAATGCATAGCGTTGTGAATGGGCCGTAGTGGTCCGCAGGCGCCCATCGACAGCCATTGCGGACGGACTATCGATGACCGGAGGGGTTGTCGCTGCAGTTTCTGCTTTGCGACGACCTGCAACCTTGCTGTAGCCGCGTCGTTTTGTCGTTTGTGATGGGGCCGTTGGGGGCCGCGGTGCAGAATACTCCGTTTTTTGCACGGTCCAAGGTAGGGTACCCTGAGACGAAGCAAAAGGATGCCCTATATTTATGCAGAAATCGAAAAGCTTTATGCACAATTCGGATTATAAACCGTGCGCGTGCGCAAAATCGGCGCGAGGACGTCTGGAGGTGGCTCGGCTTCTAGGGCATCGCACGTGTAGAACGGTTAAAATCGGGATTCGGTCTTAGTTTTATTTGGAAGGATGCATATGGGTTCCAATATCGATGCTTCTCTAGAGGAGACGCTCTCCTATATCGCGGGACAGCTTAAGACGCTGACTTCTATTGCTTCGCCTACGGGCTATACCCGTGCGGCGACTGATTATCTAATGGAAACGTTGCGCGATATGGGCTTTGGCCCCGAGCGTTCCAATAAGGGCAACGTGCTGGTCGAGCTTGGCGGCGAGGGTGAGCCGCTTGTGTTGGCGAGTCATGTCGACACCCTGGGCGCCATGGTGCGCTCCATCAAGGACAATGGCCGCCTGCGTCCCACGACGCTCGGCGGGCATCAGTGGTCTACGGCCGATGGCGAGAACTGCACCGTCTACACGCGTGACGGCAATGTGTACACGGGTGTGGTCCTCAATACCGAGCCTTCGGCGCATGTGGCCGATGAGCCGGTCAAGGCCATCGAGAAGAACATGGAGATCTTGCTCGACGAGAACGTCGATAGCAAGGACGATGTGCTTGAGCTGGGCATTCAGACCGGCGACATCATCGCTATGGATCCGCGTACCACGGTGACGGAGAGCGGCTACATCAAGAGCCGCTTCCTGGATGACAAACTGTCGGCGTCGATTCTGCTGGGTCTGGCCCGCGCCGTTGCTGACGGCGAGGTGTCGCTTTCGCGCAAGGTGTCGCTGCTCTTTACCGTGTACGAGGAGGTCGGCCACGGCGGCGCCTTCGTGCCGGCCGACACGCGCGAGATGATCAGCGTTGACATGGGCTGCGTGGGCGACGACCTGGGCTGCACCGAGCGCATGGTGTCGATTTGCGCCAAGGATTCGGGTGGCCCCTACAACTACGATCTGGTGACCACGCTGTCCAATATCGCGCGCGAGCTCGAGCTCGACTACGCCATCGACGTGTACCCGCACTACGGTTCCGACGTCGAGGCCACGCTCTCTGCCGGCTACGATATCCGTCACGGCCTGATTGGCCCCGGCGTGTACGCGAGCCACAACTACGAGCGCAGCCACATCGACGGCGTGCGCAATACCTACGAGCTGGTTCGCGCCTACGTGCAGCGCTAACGATGCAGCGGCCTCGGCTGGCACAGCAGTACCGACCGAGGCCGCCCTCTGTAAGTTGCGGTGAAATAGGGACTGTTTAAGCGTTTTAAATGCGAAAACAGTCCCTATTTCACCGCAACTTAGGGGGCAGTGCTGTTATCTCTGCACGTGACGTAGTACCTCAACGGCGGCGCTTACCTCTATCATGCGGCGCTCGAGACCGCGGCGGATGGCCTTGAGGCGATTGCCTGCTGTTGCCCATGCGCTTTGTGAGAGGATTTCGAATGCCTCGTCGACGAACCCATCGAGATGCGACGCATCGAACCAATCGAGCGAGTCAACAAATGCTAGCTGAGTGGAAGGGTCCGGACCAAACGGTTTGGCGGCAAATCCAAACTCCCCGGCAACGAGCACGGCGGTTGGCACGTTGTACCACAGGCAATTGCCACTGTCGAACAGCGGTGCAGGCCGCATTTCTAGTGTGTCGACATTGCGGATGATGCCGAAGTTTCGCCAGTGGCGGTCGCTGTTGGCCAGGAGGGCATCGCAGACAATCATCTGCGACATGGATTTTCTTACCGCGGCTTCGTCAGCCCCGTGTCTGCCAAGATAGCGACAGTATCGATCGTATGTTGAGTTTCCTCGCTGGCCACCGAGTGCGTCCCTGATATAAGCGGCCGGCACGTATTCCTCACGGCCATTAAGAAAGTCATCGCATAGGCATACGGGCCCGTCGAACATGCGCTCGACCGTATAGGGAACAAACTCACCTTTGGATAGCAGACGCCGATGTAGAGCTGTTGCAACCGCCTCGTTAAACGGTCGCTGATCGTCCATTTCGCATCCTTTAACCAGGATGCGAACGCCATTGCGGATCATCCAGGATTTGGGGAGCTCGCCCTCGGACGTATTGTCAGGATTTTTGAGTCCGATGCCCTCAAGCCAGCCTGAACGATGCTCGGGTGCCGACCGTTCAAAATTGTTTTCGAAGTAATTGAGGTGCTGCCAATTGAGCTCGTCGCAGTCGACCGGTCTTAGCCAATAGCAATCCGAAAGCGAAAAACCCAGGCAACGAACGGGCACTTCAATACCGCTGTCAATTCCCAGCTCGCGATAGCGCGAGATGAGTCCGGGGCGGACGTCGGGCACCGACCGGTGACTCCACCACGTGTTGAGTGCTCGTTTATTCACCGTTGGAGAAGAACTCGAGCACGTGCCAAACGGCATCCTTCGTGCATCGAGTATGTCGGCAATTTCAAAGGAAAACTCGCGCGTTGGATCAAACGAGACATGCGCGACCTCGTGGTCGGCTGACATCAACGTGAACTTGCGCCCTACGTCAGCTGCGGGACGGCGCCCACGCTTACGGACCTTTTGATAACCAATCGCGGAATCGTACTGAACCATTTTCCGCCCACCGACGATATCGCACGCGAGCGTTCCCGATGCAGCCAGTTGCGATATACGGGCCTTCGTAACGCCCAGCAGGCGCGCGGCGTCACCCATGGTTATATAGTTGGAAGTACTCATCTGCTGCATCACCTCGTTAAGTATTCTAATCGTTAAATATATCAAGCACAAACATCATAATACTTAACAAAGTTGCGGTGAAATAGGGACTGTTTAGCGGCTTGAAACGCTTAAACAGTCCCTATTTCACCGCAACTTATCTAGGAGTGCTGTTATTTGATGGCGCCGGTCACGGTACCGCCGCCCAGGACGATGTCGCCGCGGTAGACTACAACGGCTTGGCCGGGGGCGATGGCTCGTTGTGGCTCGTCAAAAGTTAGTAGCATTTGCCCGTCTTCGTCACGCGTAAGGGTCGCTGCCTGGTCTTTCTGACGGTAGCGGTACTTGGCACCTACGCGAATGCCGCCGGCGTCGAGCTCCGCCTCCATGCGTGCGTCCGGCGCGCTCCAGATCCACTCATCGGCCGTGAGGGCAACGGCGGTCAGGTCCTCGGCCTCGCCCAGATGCACGGTGTTGTTGGCGGCGTCGATGCCCGTCACATACACGGGGTGCGCCATCGCGACGCCCAGGCCCTTGCGCTGGCCGATGGTATAGCGCAGCGCGCCATTGTGGCGCCCGACCACGCTGCCGTCGCGCCACACAATGTCGCCCGGTGCAGCGGTATGTCCGCAGCGGCGCTCGATATAGTCCGCGTAGTCACCGTCTGGAATAAAGCAGATATCCTCGCTTTCGGCCTTCTGGGCGTTGGTAAAGCCCTGCTCGGCGGCTATGCGGCGCACGTCGCGCTCTTTGTCTAGGCCCGCCAGCGGAAAGATCGTGTGCGCCAGGCGCTCCTGCGTAAGCGAATACAAAAAGTAGCTCTGGTCCTTTTTGGGATCTTCGCCGCGATGTAGCTGCCAGGTGCCGTCTGCCGCCTGGCTTGTTTTGGCGTAATGTCCCGTTGCGATGTAGTCGCAGCCCATGTCCAGCGCCGCATCGAGCAGCGCGCCAAACTTAATGTGGCGGTTGCAGATAATGCACGGATTGGGCGTCAGCCCCTCCTGATAGGCGTTCACAAAGCGCTCGATCACGTTGCGGTCGAAGGTCTGCTGCAGGTCGAGCACATGGTGGGGGATCCCCAGGCGCTCGGCGACGGCCTTTGCATCGGCGATGTCGCGGTCGACCTTACTCATGCCCGTGGTGGGATCGGGCGCGGGGCAGGTGAGGCGCATGGTTGCGCCGACGCATTCGTAGCCCTGACTTTTGAGCAGGTACGCGGTCACGCTGGAATCGACGCCGCCGCTCATGGCGACGAGCACGCGCTTGTTGTGCATGGGGAGGTTCTCCTTGGTGGCATGTGGCCAAAAAAGAAAAGCGGCGCGGGAGGCTGGTTCCGCGCCGCAGACATTGTAGCAAGTTCGGACGTCTCGTGGGACACCCTGTTGGGATGAGCTCAGGCCGCCAGAAGAGAGGGTAGACCGGCGTGCCTTGGGCCTATCGACAAGTGACGGGCCCTTAGTCCTGGAAGAGCGCCGTGGACAGGTAACGCTCACCGGTGTCGGCGAGCAGCGCCACGATGGTCTTGCCCTCGTTCTCGGGGCGCTTGGCCAGCTGCAATGCGGCCCACACGGCGGCACCGGACGAAATGCCCACGAGCACGCCCTCCTTGTGGCCCACGGCGCGGCCGGTCGCAAAGGCGTCGTCGTTCTCGACGGGAATGATCTCGTCATAGACCTGGGTGTCGAGGACGTCGGGCACAAAGCCGGCGCCGATGCCCTGGATCTTGTGCGGGCCGGCCTGGCCCTTAGAGAGCACCGGGGAGGTGGCGGGCTCGACGGCGACGACCTTAATCTCGGGGTTCTGCTCCTTGAGGAACTCGCCCACGCCGGTCACGGTGCCACCGGTGCCAACGCCGGCGACGAAGATGTCGACCTTGCCGTCGGTGTCGTCCCAGATCTCGGGGCCGGTCGTGGCCTTGTGAATGGCCGGGTTCGCGGGGTTCACAAACTGGCCGGCGATGATGCTGTTGGGAGTCTCCTTCTGCAGCTCCTCGGCCTTGGCGATAGCGCCCTTCATGCCCTTGGAGCCGTCAGTGAGCACGAGCTGCGCACCGTATGCCTGCATCAACTTGCGGCGCTCGACGGACATGGTCTCGGGCATGGTGATGATCACCTTGTAGCCGCGGGCGGCCGCCACCGAGGCGATGCCGACGCCGGTGTTGCCGCTCGTGGGCTCGATGATGGTGTAGTCGCCGCCGCGCACGAGCTTGCCTGTCTTCTCGGCCTCGTCAATCATGTTCTTGGCGACGCGGTCTTTAACGGATCCGGCGGGGTTGAAGTATTCCAGTTTGACGAGCACGCGAGCCTTGAGGTCCTCGTCGGCCTCAAAGTGGGTGAGCTCCAGAAGCGGGGTGTGGCCGATAAGCTGATCGATGGACGTGTAAACCTTGCTCATGGTGAACCTCCAAAGTGTTCAAGTAGCTGGTTGCCGTGTGGTTTTACGGCGTGTCTAGCAGCTAAACCCATAAACCTTATAGGTTGTTCGTTTAGCTGTTGGCAAGCATAGTAGACACTAAAGCCTAGTAATGCAATAGGAAATAGAAGATTATTACGAGTCGATTAACCATCTTGACCGGAACGGGTATTTCAAAAGCCAATTTTTCGGCTAGAATTTCAACGGACTAAAAGACCGAAAGGCAGCACTATATATGTTGGTTTCTACTAAGGGCAGATATGCCCTGCGCGTTATGGTTGACCTGGCCGAGCACCAGGCGGCCGGTCGCATCCCGCTCAAAGAGATTGCGGCGCGACAGGGGATTTCCGAGAAATATCTCGAGAACATCTTGGCTACGCTCGTGCGCGCCAACATGCTCTCGGGCATGCGTGGCAAGGGCGGCGGCTACGTGCTCACGCGCCCGCCCGAGCAGTACACGGTGGGCGAGATCTTGCGCCTGACCGAGGGCAGCCTGGCGCCGGTCGCCTGCCTGGATGGCGACTGCAAGGGTTGCTCGCGATCTGATGAGTGCCCCACGCTCGACGTGTGGAAGAACCTGGACAAGCTCATCAACGATTACCTCGACGGCGTGACGCTCGATCAACTTGTCGCCCCCAGCGAAGGCTTCGACTACGTCATCTAGCCCACACCTGCCATTTGGGGACGGGGTAGAAATGGTAGATTTTCTTGCCCTCTGAGACTTGACAAATAAGAAGGCCGCCCATTTTTGCGATGGGCGGCCTTCGTTTTGGGCTGTTGAGACAGACACGGTCGGAATGGCCGTTTTAGTCCTCGGCAATACTATCGAGGATGCTGCGCATGATGGACACTAGGATGCTGCCCATAAAGGCCGAGCCAAAGCCGGCGATGGAGATGCCGACGCCCAACAGGTTGACCGACAGGTAGCTGGCGAGCTCCAGCATAAAGCTGTTGAGCACGAGCTGGAAAATGCCGAGCGTGATGATCGTGAGCGGCAGCGAGATGACCGTGAGGAACGGTTTGACGAACGAATCGACGATGTTGAGGAACAGTCCCACAAAGGCAAAGCAGACCCAGGCCTCGGCAAAGCCGAAGGGTTGGATACCGGGGACGAGGAACGTGGCGATCGCGATGGCGATCGAGGTGAAGAGCCAGTTAAGCATAAAGCGCATGGCGTGAATCCTTTCTTGCGCCGGGGTTGCTGGCGTCGCGTGAAGCGGCTTGCGGCGGCGACTTGGATGGTTGCGCGGGCGCGCCGCGGTGTTTGGGCGCCCATTGTCTCAAATATTCGTGGAGCTTACGTGCGCATTCGGTTTCTAAACGGCGTTCGTCCTGAAAAACGTGCCGCTGACAGAGAGTCTTGTCACTTTAGTTTGGTGGTGTGCTACACTGCTACGGGCAAATGGCCTATGCATAGTTTTATTGCATATTTACGGGCGAACGATGCCCGATGTCAGTATCAACTTCGATGCCTTTTGGCGGGTTTGGCGGTGATCGATGAATATCGAGAACATGTTTGACAAGCCTGATGTCAAGCAGCTGGTCCACGCATTTAGTCTTTTGGATGACGAGAACGATATCCAGGCGTTTTTAACCGATATCTGCACGCCGCGCGAGATCTGCGATCTTTCTCAGCGCCTGCAGGTCGCGCGTTATCTGGACGAGGGCGAGCCCTATGTTGAGGTTCAGGCCCGCACCGGCGCTTCGTCCACCACGGTGAGCCGCGTGTCCAAGGCGCTTAATGGCGAGTACGGTGGCTATCGCAAGATCCTCATCAAACTGGAGGATGGCGAGTAGGCCAGAGGCAAAAACGAATTGCGCAGAACCGTCCCTTCGGGGGCGGTTTTTTGATCCCTCGGGGACGGAGGAAAACGGATTACTGGGTTAGACTAGCCCCCTCCGTGATCCGTTTTCCTCCGTCCCCGAGGGATCAAATCTGTTGGCGTGGGGCAAATCTGTCCGCGTGGGCGGGTAGGATGGATGCATTGATTATTGCGAACGGTTTGAGTGGAGGACCATGCCTGTTCGAATCTATACCACCAATACCGGTACGGACTTGAGCGATGCCGAGGCGGCGTTGCTCGCCGACCTGGTTGCCCGCCACGGGCGTGCCGTTATGCTGGCGCCCTCGTTTGCCGAGCTCGACGTGTGCCGTCACGATGCCGCGGTTGCTGGCGCCTCGCTGGGCGTTGACTACAAAACCCCCGCGTCGTGGCTTCGTTCGCTGTGGGAGCTTATGGGCGATGGCCGCAGCTTCGTCGACAACATGCAGCGCCAGATGCTGTTCTCGGACATGATCGCCCGTCGCGACGATGCCGACCTGCAGCCGCTTTCGCGCAGTCAGGGCACGGTGCGCATGCTCGCGCGCATGGCCCGCGATGTGCTGCCGGGCGTAGCGGGAACGGGTGCCGAGCGCTGCCGCGGCGACGTTTGCCAGCCCGATCCCAAGAGCGACGCCGAGGCTCGCGTGTTCGAGCTGTTGAGTTCCTATGCGAGCGGCTTGGACCGTCGAGACATGGTCGAGCCCTGCGAGGCGGCTGACCTTATGGCCGAGGTGCTGGCCGACAACCTTCCGGCGTGCGCCCGCGCGGTATGTGTGCGCGGTATCACGTCGTTTACGCACGGCTTGCTCGAGCTGCTGTCGGCCGTGGCGAACAATGGGGGAGAGGTCGTTGTGCTGCTTGCCCGCGAGCAGGCGGCAATGCGCGAGGAGCTTGCTGCCGCCTTTGATGCCCGCGGTGTGCTGTTTGAGGCTGCGCCGCTGGGGGAGGGTGCCGCCGCGCCCCAGACTGCCTCCAAGTCCGCCGCTCAGCCTACCTTTGTAGAGGTTGCCGGTCCTCACGCCCGCGCCCACGCCTATGTGGATGCAATCGATGAGCTGGTAAAAACGTGTGAGGACGCCGCGGTCGACGGCGGTGCCACGGCGTCCGCGGACCCCGTGCGCGTGCTCGTGGTGTCTGCCCGGGCGCCCCAGCTGTTCGGTGAACTCGCTGCCCGTTTGGCGGCGCGTCACATTGCTGCTGAGACAACCGAGTTCACGGCGTTTTCCCAATCCATCGCGGGCAGGCAGTTCACGGCGCTCGCCAATCTAATCGAGCGCATGAAGGCCGCTGACGAGGGCACCGCTTCCAAGACCGAGTGGTGGCCCGCTCCGGAGCTTACCGACTGGATTTACAGTCCGCTTTCGGGTGCCGATGCTGCCAGCGCGCGCACCTTCGACAAGAACATGCGCCTGTCGCGCGGCAAGACCACCACGGCCGTCAAAAGCCTGCTGCAGAGCGTGCAGGGCCAGGTCAGGGGCACGCGCAAGGCCGCCAGTGATGATAACTGGTTTAAGAACGTGCCGTGCGTGGTTTCGGACGTGTTCCAAGCGCTGTGGCGCGACAAACCCGTGACGGCGCTCAAGGCAATGCTCGCCGTTGCCGAGGCGTTGCCCGATCGCGCCCTTGGAGGCCTTGACGGTCAGGCTCGTCGCCAGGTGGAGACCGCCCTGCTGCGACATGTCATCGACATCCTTATGAACGATGCCCGTACGCTCGACGTGTCGCAGGCCGCGACCGTGCCCGTGCTCGACGACGTTCGTACCAAGGTGGACAAGCGCAGTACCGCATACGATTACGAGACCTACGAGGTCGACCGCGCGCCGCGCGCCCAGGTGCGCTTTGCGTCGCTTACCGATGCGGCAGCCCTGCGCCCCGATAGCTACGATGCCGTGCTGTTTGCCGACGTCGATCTGGACAGTTATCCGCTCTCACACGAGGAGGGACCGCTGGCCACGCTGACGGCCGAGCTGGGGCGCAGCGGTGTGACGCTTGAGCCCGCGGCCCTGCTGCGCGTGCGCTTTGGCCGCGCGATGCAGGCCGCGCGCGGTCCGGTTGCGCTTGCCCGCGTGACCCACGATCGCCAAGCGCGCGAGTGCTATCCGGCTGCCGTGTGGACCGAGTTGCGGGCGCACGCCGAGGCCACTGGCGCCGCCAAGGTTGCGTGCGTGGGCGAGGGCGGTATCGTTGCCGATTTTGATCCAGCGGCCGGCGAGGGCATCGAGTGCAAGCGCGTCGCGTGCGAGGCCCCTCAGCATTTGAGTGAGGCGGCTGTGCCGTACCTGGTCCTGCGTCGCCGCGATGGCGAGGGCGAGAACGCGCCGCTCGTGCCGCGCCTGACGTCCGCCTCGCAGATTGAGGCGTACTCGACGTGCCCGCTATGCTGGTTCGTCTCGTACCGCGTGAAGCCCCAGTCGATCGACGCCGGCTTTGGCAATATGGAGAAGGGCAACTTTGTCCACGACGTGCTGGAGCACCTGCACGCCCGTCTGCCCCAGGAGGGCATGGAGCGCGTGACGCCCGAGAATCTGCCGCGCGCTCAGGAGCTGCTGCGCGAGGTCTTTGACGAGACGTTGGCCGAGCACGCCGGCAAGCGAGGCACGGAGGGCCCGCTGGTGCCGCTCTCTGCGGTGGAGGAGCGCCAGGTGGCCGAGATCTTGCCGCAGCTGGAGGGCGTGCTTGCCTACGAGTCCGAAGCACTTGCCCCCTTTGCCCCGCGCTACCTGGAGTTCGCCTTCAACGAGCTCAAGGTCGAGTATGCCGGTTGGCCGCTTGGCGGTCGCATCGACCGCGTGGACGTGGACGCCGAGAATCGTGCCGTGGTGATCGACTACAAGCATCGCACGGGCGTTGAGGAGTTTAAGCTCGCCGACCCTACGGTGCGCGACGAGGAATCGGGCACGGCGCCCATCGACGATCCGCGCTGGTTGCCGCCACATACCCAAACGCTCATCTACGCCCAGGCCATGCGCCGGGCGCTGGATTTGGACACCCGCGCGGCGCTCTACTTTTCGACCAAGGGTGGCAAGCCGGCGTTGCGCGGTGCCGCGAGCGCCGAGCTGCTCGAGGAAGAGCGCGGCGACGGTCGCATCCCGGGCCTTAAGAAAGGTTTCCCCGGCGAGGGTGGCAGCATGGACTTCGACGCCCTGCTCGATCGCGTGGAGGCCGGCATTGCCGAGCGCCTGCGCGAGCTCGAGGCAGGCAACGTTGCCGCCGTCGACCCGACGTCGGCTCAGGCCGCGCATGCGCGCTGCTCGTATAACCACGAAGGAACGTTTGTAAGGAGGGGCGTGTAGACCATGGATCTTTCGACTTTGATGCCGCAACAGCTGCAGATCGTCAAAACGCTCGACCGTCCGCTGTTTGTCTCAGCGGGCGCCGGTTCGGGCAAGACCTTTACCCTCACGCGCCGCATCGTCTATGCGCTCTCGCCCGAATCCGGTCCGTTCGTTGAGCATCTGGACCAGGTGCTCGCCATTACCTTTACCAAAGATGCCGCGGCCGAGATCCGCGACCGAGTGCGCCGTGCGCTTATCGACGAGGGCATGGACGAGGAAGCACTGACTGTCGACGACGCGTGGATCTCGACCATTCACGGCATGTGCTCGCGTATCCTGCGCGCACACGCGTTGGAGCTGGGCATCGATCCCGAGTTCACAGTGCTCACCGATACCGACGAGCTTATGGACCAGGCTGTTGAGCATGTGCTGGCCCGCGCGACGGCGCCCGATGCCGCCCCCGAGCTCGCCGCCTCGCTCAAGGCCCTTTACGCCTGGTATCCCATGGCGGGCGAGGGCGGGCCGTTTGGTGCCGGCACCACCATCAAGGGTCTGGTGCGCGAGCTGCTGGAGCTCTCGAGCCAGCTGCCGGGCGGCATGGACGACGTGCATGTGGCGCGCGGACAGGCCGACACCTCGGCGCTTGCCGATGCATATCGCGCAGCACTGGGTGCGAGCAAGGCCGCGACCGAGAAGGCACAGGTGGCACTCGACGCCATCGATGCGTTCGAGGCGAGCGGCAAGACCATGGCCGATGCGGCGCGACTCATGATGTCGTGCACCATGCCACGGGCGAGCAAGGCATTTCCTAAGGAGCAGGTCGAGCTGCTCAAGGCCGAGGCCGCCGATGCATTTATCAATATCGTGCTGGCTTGCGGTGGTCCGGCGCTCGATGCGCTGGTGGGCTTGGCCCGCTCTGTAGAGGCTGAGTATCGCGCGCTGAAGGCCGGCCAGTCTGCCCTCGACAACAACGACCTGCTGCGTATGGCCTACGAGGCCCTGCGCGATTACCCTGCCATCCGAGCGGCATACGAGGGCCGCTTTAAGATGGTCATGATCGACGAGTTCCAGGATACCGACCAGATGCAGGTCGATCTGATCCGCTACCTGACGGGTGCGGGGGAGCGCGCGCTGTGTACCGTGGGCGATGCACAGCAGTCGATCTATCGTTTCCGCGGTGCCGAGGTCGAGGTCTTCCGCCGCCAGGAGCGCAAGGTGGGCTCGTCTGCCGCGCCCGAGGCGACTGCCGTGACCGACGCCCCTGCTGGCGAGCTCGTCAAACTCGTACGCAACTTCCGCAGTCATGACGAGGTACTGCGCTATGTGGCCCGCGTCTTTGATGGCGACGACGGCGGCCTGATGCAGGGCTTTTTGGACCTTGAGGCAAGCGACGGCCGCAAGGACACGCTGGTGGCAGACGCCTCGCGTCGCCAGGCCCTCTTTGTTGCCGGCGGCAGTACGCAGGAGCGCACACAGGCCAAGGCCCGTGCGATCGCCGAGCGATTCCGCGCGCTTGCCGATGCCGGCCAGCCCCAGGGCGGCATGGTGCTGCTGCTGGGCCGCATGACCAACGCAGACGTCTACGCACAGGCCTTCCGTGACCAGGGGCTCGACTGCGTCATCGCGGGCGGCTCGGTCTTTGCGCAGGCTGCCGAGGTGCAGACGGTGCGCGCCCTGGTCTGCGCGCTCGCCAACCCGGCCGATACGGCGCAGGGCCTTATGCCGCTGCTGGCATCGCCGATGTTTGCACTCGGCGCCCAGGAGTTTTTGGCGCTTGCGACCAAGCTCGACGAGCAGACGGGGGAGACCTCGCGCCGCAACATCGATGCAGGCATCATGAGCGATTTCGACGTGCCGGGCCTGCAGGGCCTGCCGCTCGTGACGCGCGCCCGCGAGGTTCTGCGGTATGCGCTTCGTCGCGTGGGCCGCGATTCGTTCGCCGCCATCGCGCGCGACGTGGTTAACGCCTCCGGCTGGTTTGTGCGTCTGGCACAGCGTGG
The DNA here is from genome assembly GCF_010509075.1 of Collinsella aerofaciens ATCC 25986. Classification (NCBI taxonomy): domain Bacteria; kingdom Bacillati; phylum Actinomycetota; class Coriobacteriia; order Coriobacteriales; family Coriobacteriaceae; genus Collinsella; species Collinsella aerofaciens. Next base: position 1,000,292 of record NZ_CP048433.1, on the reverse strand, counting down.
TCCCGAGGGCAAGGCCATTGCCGCCAACGTGCTCAAGGCGCTCGACGCTGTGGCCGAGGCGGAGGCCGAGTTCGGCAACTCGCCGCGTTCCATCGCGCTTGCCTTCGATCGCTTCCTGGCGGGCAAGGAAGCCCCGGGTGCCCTCAACGAGGAGGGCGACGGCGCGGTGCGCATCATGACGGTGCATGCCTCCAAGGGTCTGGAATATCCGGTCGTGGCGGTCGCGGAGTGCTTTGGCGTGCGTAAGTCCTCGGGTGCGGCACAGATGGGTCGCGTTGAGGGCGGAGCGCAGGTCGTGGCGCTGCCGGCACGCTTCGACGGCATTAAACTCGCGGACGGCACGTTCGTAAAGGGCGATGACGTCAAAAAGCAGTTTGAGCATGCGTTTAAGGGCAAGGGCACGTCGCTGTGGCTGCCGCCGGAGCTCATGGAGGATGTCTGCGCGACGGGTTCTCCCGCCGAGGCATTTGCTCGCCTGCGCAACGATGACCTGCAGCTTTCGCTCGAGGAGCGGGCCCGCTTGCTCTATGTTGCCATGACGCGTGCGCGCGAGCTGGTGATCTTGGCGATGGATGCCGGCGTGAGCCGCGGCAAGGTGACGGCGCCGACCTTCGACGTCGAGACCGATCTGACCTACGACGTGCTGCGCCGTATTTTGCCGACCGACGCTCTGGACATGCCGCAGCTCGATAGTGACCGTTTGACGTTTGACAATTCCAAGCCGGGCGACTACGAGCTCATTTCGCTCGCGGATTTTACCTTTGGCGAGCAGGCGTTTGAGGCCAACGCTTCACTGGATGCCGAGGGCAGGCTTGTCCGTGGCGATGCGGAGCCGGAGGGCGCCGGTGCAGATGCCCGCGCCGCCGTTCCCGGTCCTGCCGACCCTGAGCCCGATGCGTTTGAGCTCGTGTATCCCCAGGCGGTGGGCGTGCGCATGGGCATCTGTCCGTATCCGGCGCGCGATTCGTACAGCTACTCGTCAATTGCCGCGGCGCTGCATACCGAGGCCGAGGACCGTGCCGCCGAGGCACGCGTGCCCATGGACGAGGCTGGCGATGATGCGGAGTCGGATGGTTCCGAGACGGCCGATGCAGACGTGGCCGCCGTTGAGCCCGCCGGCAACCCCATGGCGCTGGGCTCGGCCTTCCACGCTGCCTGCCAGTGGCTCATCGAGATGGGCGCCGATGCGCTGCCCGCCGCGCGTGCCGATGCACTGGCGCGCCAGTGGCGCCTGACGCCGGAGCAGCGCGAACGCTTCGACGTTGCTCTGGACCGCTGGCTCAAGTCGGCCGTTCGTGCCGACCTGCTCGCGTGGCCGTGCGTTCGCGCCGAGGTGCCGTTCTTTTCGCTGGGCTGCGAGGACGAGGACATCGCTCGCTACGGTGCCTATGCCGAGGGCGCCATCGACGCTTTGGCGACGAACCCGGCCGATCCGTCACGCGCGCTGGTCATCGACTACAAGACGGGCGGCACACCGGACGAGACGCCGGAACAGTTGCAGGAGAAGCACGTCCTGCAGGCGCGCGTCTACGCTGATGTTCTACACAAGGCGGGCTTTGAGGCCGTGACCGTCAAGTTCGTCCGCGTGGAACAGGCCGATCCGACTCTCTTCGTCAATCCCACCGAGCCCCAAGTAGTCACCTACAATCTCTAGCCCTCAGATAACTTGCGGTGGAATAGTTCCTGTATTGCGGCCCAGATGGCCCAAGCGGGAACTATTTCACCGCAACTGCAAGAGGAGCCGTGTGGGTTTGGCTAGGTTCGGGTGCTGTCCGTGCCGTGGGGTAAAATCGTTCAGTCAGAACACGAACCCGCATCGGAGCTCATCACATGGCATTCGTCCATCTGCACAATCACACTGTTTTTTCCATGCTCGACGGCGCAACCCGTATCCAGGATATGGTCAATCGCGCTGTTGAACTGAGCATGCCCGCCGTGGCCATTACCGACCACGGCTACATGTATGGCGTGCCCGACCTGGCGCTGGCCTGCGACGCCGTCAACCACAACACGCCCGAGTACAAAACCTGGAGCCACGACAAGGCCTTCCTGGAAAAGGACCGCCGTGACGAGCTGGTGGAGCCCGATCCCGAGGAAAGCCCGCGCGAGCATGCCCAGTATGTGAAGGACATGGCCATGTGGGACGAGAAGGGCAATATCGACGAGCTCAAGCCTCCCCTGGTCATCAAGCCCATCTTTGGCTGCGAGGTCTACTTTACGCCGGACGAGACGCTCGCCCGCGACCACAAGCCCGAGCTCTACCACATGATCCTTCTGGCCAAGGACCAGGAGGGCTACGTTAACCTGATGCAGACGGTCTCTGAGGCCGCCGTGCAGGGCTTTTACTACAAGCCACGCGTGACGCTCGACAACCTGCGTCGCCATGCCAAGGGCATGATCTGCACGAGCGCCTGTATCGCCGGCATCATCCCCAAGTACATCGACCGCGGTGACATGGAGGGCGCCATCAAGTGGGCCGAGACCTTCCGCGACACCTTCGACCCCGGCGACTTCTATATCGAGATCCAGGAACACGGCATTACCACCGACAACGGCCTGACCGACGAGCAGATGGACCGTACGCTCATCGACATCGCCAAACAGGTGGGCGTCAAGGTCATCGCGACCAACGACTTCCACTACCTGCGCCGCGAGGACGCACCCGTGCAGGACGTCATCATGTGCATCGGCATGAACGCCAAAGTCGACGACCCCAACCGCATGCGCATGACCGGCTCGGAGTTTTACATGAAGACCGAGGAGGAGATGCGGGCGATGTTCCCGTATTGCCCCGAGGCCTGCGACAATACGCTCGAGATCGCCGATAAGTGCTACGTCGAGCTCGACTGGGATTCCATCATCCTGCCGCGCTTCCCGCTGCTCGATCCCGGCGAGACGCACGAGAGCCAGTTCCGCCGCGAGTGCGAGAAGGGCCTGCGCCAGCACTACGGCGACGACTGGGCCACGCGCGAGATCGGTGGCGTCAACATCAAAGAGCGCTTTGAGTACGAATACAAAGTCATTTGCGACAAGGGCTTCGCTGCCTACTTCTTGATCGTTGCCGAGTACGTGCAATGGGCCAAGGACAACGGCATCGGCGTCGGCCCCGGCCGTGGTTCTGCCGCCGGCGCTATCGTCGCCTACGCCATGAACATCACCGCGTTCGACCCGCTCGAGAACGGCCTGATGTTTGAGAGGTTCCTGTCCCCGCAGCGTACCGAGATGCCCGATATCGATATGGACTTCGACGATGAGCGGCGCCTCGAGGTCGTGGAGCACGTTCGCCAGCTCTACGGCCCCGAGAAGGTCACCCACGTCATCACCTACTCGACCATCAAGGCCAAGCAGGCCATCAATGATGCCGCGCGCGTCCTGGACTACCCGGTCTACATGGGCCAGCGCCTGTCCAAGATGGTCTCGAGCGACCCCAAGGTCAAGCTCAAGCAGGTGCTCGACAAACAACCCGGCAAAGAGGATCTGTTTAACCCCGACTTTGCCGAGGCCTATAAAAAGGACGACGACGCCCGCCGCATCATCGACACGGCGCTCTCGATTGAGGGTCTCACCCGTGGCGAGGGCGTGCACGCGTGTGCCGTTCTGATCTGCCGCGACCCCGTCAACGAGCATGTGCCCACCAAGCTCGACACCAAGGGCGGCGTCGAGATTACCCAGTACGAGGGCCATACCGTTGCCGACATGGGCCTGCTCAAGATGGACTTCCTGGGCCTGCGTACGCTGACGGTTATCTCTAAGGCCAAGGCAAACATCAAGAAGAACTTCGGCATCGACATCAAAGAGGAAGAGATTCCCTTTGACGATCCCGAGATCTTTAAGCTCATGGGTTCCGGCCACACCGCCGGCGTCTTCCAGGTCGAGTCCGCCGGCATGACGGCCACGATCAAGAACATGAAGCCCACCGAGTACAAGCACGTCGTGGCATTGATCGCCCTGTACCGCCCGGGCCCGCTGGGCGCCGGCATGGTTTCGTCCTACATCAACCGTATGAACGGCAAGGAGCCGGCCGTCTCCTACGACGACCGTCTGGACGACATCCTGGGCGAAACCTACGGCACCATGGTCTACCAGGAACAGGTTATGCTCATCTCCGTCGAGATGTGCGGCTTCTCCAAGGGCGAATCGGACTCGCGTATCCGTAAGCCCGTGGCTAAGAAAAAGATCAAGCTGCTCACGTCGACGGTGCTCCACTGGGAGGATGGCTCGGACGAGACCACCTACGACCACTGGATGAACGGCGCTATCAAGAACAACTACACGCGCGAGGTCGCCCAGAAGATTTGGGACGATGTTCTCGAGTTCGCGTCCTACGCCTTCAACAAGTCGCACTCTGCCGGCTACGCCATCCTGGTTATGCAGACGGCGTGGCTCAAGGCGCATTATCCGCACGAGTACATGGCGGCCGTTCTGACGTCCTACACGGGCAAGACCGACAAGATCGTGCACTACGTCTCGGCGTGCCGTCACGACGGCATTCCCGTGCTGTCGCCAGATGTCAACGAGTCCGGTACCGAGTTTACGGCTACCAAGGAAGGCGTGCGCTTTGGTCTGGCTGGTATCCGCGGCGTGGGCACCGGCGTGGCGCAGGCGATTATCGCCGAGCGCGAGGCGGGCGGTCCGTTTAAGACGCTGCACGACTTTGTCGAGCGCGTGGACTCGAGCCAGGCCAACCGCCGCGTGATCGAATCGCTCATCAAGGCAGGCGCCTTCGACTCCACGGGCTATCCGCGCCGCCAGATGATGCACTTTGTGGACAAGAACAACCCCGAGAACATCATCGATGCCGCCGTGAAGCGCCAGAAGGATCGCGCGAGCGGCCAGACCTCGTTCTTCGACATGTTTGGTGATGTTGAGGGCTCGGGTTTCGAGGTCAGCGTGCCCGATCCGGACGGCCAGGAATGGGACCGCCACCTCAAGCTGAGCCAGGAGAAGGAGGTTCTGGGCATCTATGTCTCGGACCACCCGCTGCGCCCGTTTGAGTATGCGCTAGCCAAGGCGCGCGACTTCTCGTTCTCGCAGATTGACACCGGCTACGAAGTTCAGAATCCTACGGGCGGCACCATCAACCAGGAGATTCCCGAGGGCAAGGCACTGTGGTGGGCCGGCATGGTCTCGAGCGTGTCCAAGCGCGTGACCAAAAACGGCGACCCCATGGGCATCGTTCAGCTCGAGGACATGGAAGGCGAGGCCACCGTCGTGGTGTTCCCCAAGACCTACAAGGAGGCCGAGGGGTACCTGTACGGTGAGGTCGATCCCGAGACCGGCGCACAGCTGTCCGATGCGTTTGTTCGTATTAAGGGCAAACTCGAGCGCTCGGACCGCGGCGACCAGATCATCGCGCAGGAGATTGTGCCGCTGGAGCTCAACGAGGAGAACAACAAGCCCAAGGTGTTTGAGGTCATGGTGCCCAACAGCCGCTTTAGCCAAGGCAACATGGCGCGTCTTGCCACAGTGCTCACCACCAACCCGGGCGGCGACCGCGTGGAGATCTTTATCGAGCAGGTGGACGGGCGCGTGCTGCGCGCCGAGGTGCCTGCCAAGGTCAACGCGCGCTCGATTCCGCTGCTGGCAGAGGCCAAGGCCATCGTGGGTAACCAAGGCAGAGTGACGGTGATCTAAGATGATTTTTCTGGGACGGGGATTAAAAAATCATTTTGGGTGACGTGTGGCGGTAGACCGGTCTTTCTGGGACGGGAATGATTTTTTCATCCCCGTCCCAGAAAAATCATCCGGTGGGTGGATTGGAGGAAGTGATGGCGCAGGGGACGTTTGTGCAGGCGCTTCGTAAGGAGGCGGCGCTCAGCAGTACCTTTATGAAGGGGCGCTCGCTCATGCTCAACGGCGCCGTGCTGTCGATCGAGGACAGCGGCTCGCGCTTCTCCAAAAACGTGACGCTTGAGGGTGCAGTGCGCGGCTCGCGCGGTGACCTGTACAAGACGCACGTGGCGCTCGACATGGACGAGCACGAGGTGATCGACTACGACTGCGATTGCCCCGCTGCCTATCGCTACCCCGGCATGTGCAAGCACGCCATCGCCACGGCGCTGGCGTACCTGGATGCCAGCGGCATTGAGCCCGTCGAGGGGCTGCGCACGCCGGTCCGCACGTTTACGGCGGCGCCCAAGCAAGCCGCGCGTCCCTCGTCCGCCGCACCGGCGGTCAACCCTAACTTTCCCTTCCCGGCGCCCGTCCCCACGAGCCCGAGCCTCATGAAGGCGCTCTCCGATCTTTCGGACGCGCGCATGGATGAGTTGGCGGGCATGCGCCGCAAGCTCGCCGGCACTGTCGACCCCGATGCCCCCAAGGCGGTGTTGGAGCCCTCGCTGGTGCCGTACTACAATCCGCTGTTTGCCGACCGCTTTAGCTGGGCGCTCGAGCTTCGTATCCGCTGCGGCTCGGTGTCCTACGTGGTCAAGGACATCGACGGCATGGCCGCCGCTTACGTGCGCGGCGGCACGTTCTCGTACGGCAAAAAGCTTACATTCCTCCATGCGCCCGAGGCCTTCGACGAGGTTTCGGTGCGCCTACTCGACCTTGTTGTGGCAACGGTTGTGTATCTGAGCGACATCACAAGTTCGCGTTCGGCGTCGTACGATTTTGCACGCAGCGGCTTTGTCGCCGAGCGCCAGCTGCCGCTGTCCGAGCATGACATCGTATACATGCTGGACTTGCTGCGTGGCCGGACCATTTCCTTTGAGCCCGCCTGGTCGCGGGGAACGACGACGCATCGTTCCTACGAGGTTGCGGTTGAGTTATCGCCGGTGGGGGAGGACGAGGCCTCGGCGAAACAGCCGCCGCTCCTTGCCGCCAAGATCGCGCCGGCGGCCGGTGGCAGCTACGACCTGCGCCTGCCGGCCGATACGTACTGCTTTGTCGCAGGCGACGCAGCCTATCTGGTCGACACGCACCGCGCGCGCCGCGCCGATGCAGCGTTTGCCCAGCATGCCGCACCGTTTCTGTCGCGTCTGCTGCCTTGTCGCACGCCGGTCCATATCGCCGCCGAACAGGTGGGCGAATTCTGCCGCATGGCACTGCCCGTGCTGCGCGAATACACTGGCCTCACCGCTCCCGCCGTGCTCGACACCGTGGCGCCCGAGCCGAGCTTTGCCATGGCAATCGGTGTCGATGACGGGCTTGTGACCTGCAAGATTACGGTTTCCTACGGCGACTGGTCGGCAGATCTCTTTAGCCTGGGCGCTCCGGGCAGCCCCTTCGAAGAGCGGCGCCCGGGCGTGCCGCCGCGCGACGAGATGGCAGAGTTTCGCGTTATGGATACGGCGGCCCTGTATTTCGACTTTTACGAGGGCGGCCTGGCGTTTGAGGAACGCGATGACGAGAGCCTGTTCCACTTGCTGACCGAGGGCCTGTCTGCCCTGTCCGAGCTGGGCGAGGTCATGCTCAGTGACCGCCTGCGCCAGGTCTCGGTCCGCCCTGCGCCCAAGCTTTCGGTGCGCGCGACCGTCAAGAGTAACCTGCTCGATGTCGAACTGGGCGCGAGCGGCCTTTCGGCGGCAGACCTTGCCATCTACCTTGACTCCTACAAGCGTCACCAGACGTTTGCACGTCTCACGTCGGGCGACATCATTCGCCTGGACGAGGGTGCCCGCGCCGCGTTTGGTCTTGCCGAGGACCTGGGGGTCGATGCTGTCGACCTGCTCGACGGCGTGTCGCTTCCCGCGTCGAGTACCCTGTTTGTCGACAGCATGCTTGCGCGCACGCCCGAGCTCGAAGCCGATCGCGACGCTGCGTTCCGTCGCACCGTCGAGCGCTTGGATACGCTCGGCAAGATGGACTTTACGGTGCCGGTCTCGCTCAAGGCCACACTGCGCGGCTATCAGGTCGACGGCTACCAGTGGCTCGGCTCGCTCGAGCACCTGGGCCTCGGCGGTATCTTGGCCGACGATATGGGCTTGGGCAAAACACTGCAGATGATCGCGCATATCCTGGCGCGCGTGGAGGCGGGGGATGCCAAGCCCACGCTCGTGGTGTGCCCTGCGTCGCTCGTGTATAACTGGACCGCCGAGCTGGAGCGCTTTGCGCCTTCGCTCGACGTGTGCGCTATCGTGGGCGCCAAGGCGCAGCGCCGCGTGCAGATAGCCGGCGCTGACGAGCATAACGTGGTCATAACGTCGTATGACCTCATGCGGCGCGATATCGACGAGTATGCCGAGCAGGACTTTGCCCGTGTGGTGCTCGACGAGGCCCAGTACATTAAAAACCCGCTCACGCAGGTGGCGCACGCCGCCAAGCGTCTGCCTGCCGGCGTGCGCTTTGCCCTGACGGGCACGCCCATCGAAAACCGCTTGTCCGAGCTCTGGAGCATCTTCGACTTTTTGATGCCGGGCCTGCTTGGCTCGCGCGAGTCGTTTGCCAAGCGCTTCGAAAGCCCGGTCGAGCACGCCGAGGGTGACAGCGCCGCTCGCTTGCAAGCGCTCGTGTCGCCGTTTGTGCTGCGCCGCGTTAAGGAAGACGTGGTGGCCGACCTGCCCGAGAAGATCGAAGACACCGTCATGGCACAGCTCACCGGCGAGCAGCGCAAGCTCTACCTGGCCAACCAAGACCGTATCGCCCAGCAGGTGCAGCATCGCGAGGTATCCGAGTTTAAGAAAGACAAGCTCAAGGTGCTCGCCGAGCTCACCAAGCTGCGCCAGATCTGCTGCGACCCGCATCTACACTACGAGGACTACAAGGCAGGGAGCGCCAAGCTCGACGCTTGCATGGAGCTCGTGCACGGTGCGCTCGACGGCGGGCACCACATTCTGCTGTTCAGCCAGTTCACGGGCATGCTCGATATCATTGGCAAGCGCCTGGCCAAGGAGGACATCGGCTTTCTTAAGCTCACGGGCGCATCGTCTAAGGAGAGCCGCGCCAAGATGGTCGCGCAGTTCCAGGCGGGCGAGGTGCCGGTGTTTCTGATCTCGCTCAAGGCGGGCGGCGTGGGCCTCAACCTGACGGCGGCCGACGTGGTCATTCACTACGACCCGTGGTGGAACGTGGCCGCGCAGGACCAGGCGACCGACCGCGCGCACCGTATTGGCCAGCAACATACCGTGACCGTGTACAAGCTCATCGCCAAGGACACGATCGAGGAGCGCATCATGCGGATGCAGGAGTCCAAACGCGACCTGGTCAACAGTGTGCTCGGCGGCGACGGCATCTCCTCGGCGCTGTTTACCCGCGAGGATGTTCTGGCGCTGCTCGGCGGCGACGGGCGCTAACCCGCTCGGGTGGGGCCGCCAGGGCGGATAGCGCACGTTGCCCCGTCGTCCCCGCTCGTTATGTGTTCATTTGCGATGCCGTGGATGGTTCGCTTGCCTTTGGGCATAAGAAACATCGAGAACATCGGCACATCAGCAAAGGAGAGCATCATGGCGAAATTCTTTAAGGACCCCGACGGCAAGCTCATTGCCGCCCTTGGCAACGACGTTGCAACCCCTACCGGCTGCACGGAGCTGACCGCGAACACCGAGGACGCGGCGCACGAGAAGCACGTGCCGGTCGTCGAGAGCGAGCGCGACGGTCACGTGATTCGTGCACGTGTGGGCTCGGTCGAGCATCCTATGGTGCCCGAGCACTACATCGAGTGGATCGCCCTTGAGGCCGAGGGCCGTCTGGAGGTCCATTACCTTGAACCCGGCATGAAGCCCGCGACGTTTTTTGCCGGCGGTTCCAAGACCGGTACCGTCTATGCCTATTGCAACCTGCACGGGCTGTGGTCCGCGACGTTCTAGGAGCGCGCCCCCGCTCGGGGTATCATAGCTAGCATATGCACATGCGAGCGCCGACTGCATCATGCGGCCGGCGCTTTTACTACGACAACGATGGTTTACGACGGAAAGGGCTGAGCCATGAAGCTCGCACTTGCACAGATCGATATGCGCCTGGGTGATATTGAGGGTATCTGCGGTCGCATCGAGGACCAGGCGCGCCTGGCCCACGAGCGCGGTGCGCGCGTGCTGTGCGTGCCGGCTCCGCTCTTTATGGGAACCCTGCCCGGCGGCCTGGTGGGCGCTGCCGACTTTGAGCACGACATGCTTGCCGGCTTGACCGGCGTCGCCGAGCGTATCCAGGAGCTCGACATGATCTGCATCGTGCCCGCGGCGGTTTCGTTTGAGGGCCAGCCCCTGCTCGACTACATGATGCTCAAGGACGGTCATGTGGTGCCGGCCCGTTCGAGCATTGCCCTGCAGCGCGGTGGGAACGGCGATGCCCGTTGGGCACCGCCGGTGTTTGACGTGGACGGCGTGCGCATCGCGGTGATCTTCGACTTGGACCGCGAGCTCGAGATGCTGCCGACCGGCGTCGACCTCATTGTCTATTTCCAGTTCAACGCGTTTGATATGACCGACCGCGAGACCGCTGCGATCGCCGCCGTGCGCAGCGGAGCCTACCGCAAGATCGCATCTAAGCGCAGCGTGTGGTTTGCCTGCATGGCGCCGGTCGGTGCGTACGATGAGTCGGTGTATACCGGCGGCTCGTTTGTGCTCGACGACTGCGGCCGCGTGGTGGCCCAAGCGCCGTGTTTTGAGGAGAGCCTGCTGGTTCAGGAGATCCAGCGCGGCGTGATGCTCGATGCCCTGGAAGATCACGAACTGCCCGAGTTCCGTTCCGAGGAGTGGCTGTGGCAGGCGCTGGTGCTCGCCGTTCGCGATAACGCCCGCGCCCGCGGTACGTCGCGCGCCGTGGTGGCGCTCGAGGGCGACTTGCCGTCGTCCCTGCTGGCGGCGCTTGCCGTCGACGCCCTGGGTCCGCGAAACGTGATCGGCCTGGTACTGGGACGCAACCGCATCTTTACGCCGGCGCAGGAGGAGGCCGAGGCTGCTCGCTGTGCCGCCGTTCGCGCCATTGCCGAGCGTCTGCATATTCGCACGGTTGAGCGCGATGCACCGGATGCGGCGCCTGTGCTCGATCGAGACGTGTCGGCGGGCGATGCCGAGCGTCTGCGCTCGCGCACGCTGGGCCTCATGCTGGAGGACACGGCGCTCGAGCTGGGTGCGATGGCGCTGAGCCCGCTGTCCAAAACTGAGTACGCGCTGGCGGCGCCCGCGCTTTGCGGCGGCTACCAGGGCGATTATGCGCCCTTTGGTGACGTATACCTGTCGACGCTCGAGTTTGTGGCGCGTGTGCGTAACCGCACGTCCGCCGTGGTGCCGCAGGAGCTCGTGACGCTCAACGCGGTGGAGGATTGCATGGAGCGCGTGCTGGCGCGGGCGCTCTCGACGCTCGACGGCCCGGTCGACATGCTCGATCGTGCGGCGCAGCTGCTCGGCGGACTTGAGCCGGGCGAGGTCGATGGCACGCTCGAGTCGCACGTCGACCGCAACCGTCCCTTCGACGACATTCCGATGGCTGCCGGCAAGCCCGAGGCCTGCTCACTGCTGCTGATGCTCGTGCGCCAGGGAGAGGCGGCTCGCCGCCAGCTGCCGACGGCGCCGATCGTCTCGGCCCGCTCGTTTGTCGAGCGCGCTTGGCCGTACATGCTCGCATGGTCCGACCTGGGGTTGAGCGGCAAGGAACGCATGACGGTCGATGCGCTGGCGCGCGCCGAGGTGAATCGCTTTGCTGACGAAGATACAAGCGAACGCATGCGTGGCGAGATGATGGGCTTACTGGGTGACCTGTTGGGTATTTCGCCCGAGCAGATGGAAGAGCTGCGCTCCGAGGATGGCCAGCGTCGCCTGCATGAGGGTATGAAAAAGTTTGAGGGCGAGGTCCAGGACGCCATCGAAAAGATGATGGGCGGCCAGGGCGGACCGCAAGGTGGGCCCCAGGGCACGCCGATGCCGCAACCGCCGGTGGACCCGAGGCAGTTCCCATTCTTCTCGCAGAACTAAAAAGGTTACGCGGTTTTGCCAAACCGCGTAACGAGTCGACGCTGCGCGAGCCCCTGCCGGGCAATCTGCCGCTCAAGCCGTCGCTTGCGTACAGAAGTACGCGGCGCTCCTCTTTCGCGACACCTTGCCACGGCAGGGACTCGCTCGCTGACTTATGCTCAACCTATGGTTCAACCTTGCTTGCTAGATACGGTCGCCGTTGTGTTATTCTAGAACAGACGTTCGTGAATGATACGCGGGGCCTTGCCTTGTGCTTGGCAAAAGACGAGGGGAGGCTGGCTTGGTTATCTTGGGTATCGACCCCGGTTTGGCCCATACGGGCTGGGGGATTATCGAGGAGCGGCGCGGCGAGGTTCGCTGCCGTGCCTACGGTTGTATCGAGACCAGCGCGGGCAGTCCGCTCGCGGTGCGTCTGTCGCATATCGCCCGCGACCTCAAGGGCGTCGTCGAACGCTACCGTCCCGATACCGCGGCTATCGAGAGCATCTACTTTGGCGCTAATGTCCGCTCGGCCATCCCCACGGCGCATGCCCGTGGTGCCGCGCTCGTGGCGCTTTCGGAGTGCGCGCTCGAGATTGGCGAGTACACGCCTATGCAGATTAAGCAGGCTGTGGTGGGCACCGGCGCTGCAGATAAGCGGCAGGTCGCGTATATGGTTCGTACGCTCACACAGCTCGATCACGACCCGCATCCCGACCATGCAGCCGATGCCCTAGCCTGCGCCATCTGCCACGTAAACCTCAGCCGCACCCGTGCCCTCACCGGTGGCGAGTTCTATCAACAGAGAGGAACCGGATACTGATGATTTCCCAGCTCCATGGAACGCTTGTCGAGGCCACGATGAGCTCGGCCGTTGTCGATGTGTCGGGCGTGGGCTTTGAGCTCGGCATCTCGGGCAGCACTGCCGCCACGCTGCCTACACCCGGCGGCGAGGTGCGTCTCTATACCCGTATGCAGGTGCGCGAGGACGCCATGACGCTCTTTGGCTTTGCCTCCAAGGACGAGCGCACGATGTTCGATCGGCTCGTGTCCGTCTCGGGCGTCGGTCCGCGCCTGGCGCTCGCCGTGCTCTCCACCTATACCGTGGGACAGCTGTATTCCCTGGTAATGGCCGAGGATGACAAAGGCATGGCCAAGGTACCCGGCGTGGGCAAAAAGACAGCGCAGCGCCTCATCTTGGAGCTCAAGAGCACCTTTGCCAAGGACAAAGGCTTTGTGCCGGTCGACGCGATTCCCGGCCAGGTTGCGATGCCCGTGCCCGCTGCTGCTCCCTCGGCCATCGACGATGCCCGTGCGGCGCTCCTTTCCATGGGCTTTAGCCCGCAGGAGACCGATGTTGCCCTGAGCGGGTATGATGGGCAGGATATGCGTGTCGAGGATCTGCTCGGCGCGGCGCTTAAGCGACTTGGAATGGATGCGTGATGTGGGAAGCCGATGATTCTCAGGACCTGTGGTCGACGCCCGGAAACTCGCCGGCGGCATCCATGGCGCATGGCGAGCGCATGGTGGGCTCGGAGCTGACGCCCGAGGACCTCGATGTCGACCGCACCCTGCGCCCTCAGCGCCTGGATGACTACTGCGGCCAGGAACACATCAAGCAGAGCCTTCGCGTGCTCATCGAGGCGGCGCAAAGCCGCGGCGAGACGCTCGACCACGTGATCTTCTCGGGCCCTCCGGGTCTGGGCAAGACCACGCTGGCTACGGTTATCGCCAACGAGCTGGGCGCTCAGATTAAGACGACGAGCGGTCCGGCCATCGCGCGCACCGGCGACCTGGCTGCCATCCTGACTAACTTGCAACCGGGCGACGTGCTGTTTATCGACGAGATCCACCGCCTCAACCGCTCGGTCGAGGAGGTCCTGTATCCTGCGATGGAGGACTTTGCCCTCGATATCGTGATCGGAAAGGGTCCGGCTGCACGCTCGATTCGCCTGGATATCCCCAAGTTCACGCTGGTGGCGGCAACGACTCGCTCGGGCATGTTGACCGGCCCGCTACGCGACCGTTTTGGCATTTCGTATCGTCTGGATTACTACACCGTCGAGGAACTCGCCCAGATTGTGACACGCTCGGCGACCATCCTGGGCGTGACGATTGACCATCCCAGCGCGCTCGAGATCGGCTCGCGTTCGCGCGGCACGCCGCGTCTTGCCAACCGTCTGCTCAAGCGCGTGCGCGACTATGCGCAGGTGCGCGGCAACGGTCCCATCGAGCTCGATATCTGCCGTCAGGCACTCGAGTTCTTTGAGATCGATGAGCTCGGCTTGGACTGGATGGATATTCGCATTTTGGAGACGCTTGCCAAGACGTTCTCCGGACGTGCCGTCGGCCTGACGACGCTTGCCAGTGCGGTGGGCGAGGACCCGGGTACGCTCGAGGATGTCTACGAGCCCTATCTGCTGCAGTGTGGGTTGATGATTCGCACGCCGCAGGGTCGCCAGGCAACCCTGCGCACATTCGAGCATTTGGGTATCGAGCCGACCCTGTAGGAATGGGCTTGTTTTAGCGCATCTGTAGGCTATCGCTGGGCATCGGGTAAACATATCGCCGTTCGTCGGTTACGGGCGTTTTACTATTGCGCGCGCGTGCTATGCTGGATTGGTCTTTTTCTCATCCGGTAACGAAAGGACCGCCCATGCCTACTGACATCGAAATCGCACGTTCTGTTACGCCGCTGCCTATTACCGAGGTGGCCAAGAACGCCGGCGTCGACGTTAAGCATCTGATTCCGTACGGCTTTGACAAGGCAAAGGTCGACTATTCCCTGCTCAACGAGCCAACTGATCACCAGGCCAAGCTTGTCCTCGTGACCGCTATCAATCCCACGCCCGCAGGCGAGGGTAAGACCACTACGACCATCGGCCTGGCCGACGGCCTGCGCCGTCGCGGCGTCAAGAGCGCCGTGGCCCTGCGCGAGCCTTCGCTCGGTCCCGTGTTTGGCGTGAAGGGCGGTGCCGCCGGTGGCGGTTGGGCTCAGGTCATCCCCATGGAGGACATCAACCTGCACTTTACCGGCGACTTCCATGCCATCGGTGCCGCCAACAATCTGCTGGCAGCCATGCTCGACAACCATATTCAGCAGGGCAACCAGCTCGGCATCGACGTTAAGCGCATCACCTGGAAGCGCGTTGTCGACATGAACGACCGTCAGCTGCGCCATGTTATCGACGGCATTGGCGGCAAGGCCCAGGGAGTACCGCGCGAGGATGGCTTCGACATCACCGTTGCCTCCGAGGTCATGGCAATCCTGTGCCTGTCCACGAGCATCAATGACCTCAAGGAGCGCCTGGGCGAGATCGTCGTCGGCTACAGCTATGCCGGCGAGCCCGTCCGCGCCCGTGACCTTAAGGCTCAGGGTGCCATGGCGGCCCTGCTCAAGGACGCGCTCAAGCCCAATCTGGTGCAGACGCTCGAGGGTACGCCTGCGTTTGTCCACGGCGGTCCCTTCGCCAATATTGCCCACGGCTGCAACTCCATCATGGCCACCCGCATGGCCATGCGCTTTGGCGACGTCGCGATTACCGAGGCTGGTTTCGGTGCCGACCTGGGTGCCGAGAAGTTCCTCGACATCAAGTGCCGCATGACTGGCATTCGTCCCAGCGCCGTCGTGGTCGTCGCAACCGCCCGCGCGCTCAAGTACAACGGCGGTGTTGCCAAGGCCGACCTCAACGAGGAGAACCTCGAGGCCCTCAAGGTCGGCATGCCCAACCTGCTGCGCCACGTCGACAACATTCAGAATGTCTACGGTCTGCCCTGCGTGGTCGCCATTAACCGCTTCCCGACGGACACCGAGGCCGAACTCGAGCTCATCGAGTCCGAGTGCCAGAAGCTCGGTGTCAACGTTAAGCTGTTCGAGGTCTGGGCCAAGGGAGGCGAGGGCGCGCTCGACCTGGCCGATGAGGTCATGCGCCTGATCGAGCAGCCGAGCGAGCTCAAGTTTGCCTACGAGGACGGCGCCGATGTGGCCGACGCCCTCGAGGCCGTTGCCACCAAGATCTACCGCGCCGACGGTGTCGACTTTACGCCGGCTGCCAAGCGCCAGCTCGCCGAGCTGCGCGAGAACGGCTTTGGCAACCTGCCGGTGTGCGTGGCCAAGACGCAGTACAGCTTTAGCGACAACGCCAAGGCGCTGGGCGCTCCCGAGGGTTTCCGCATCACCGTGCGCGAGCTCAAGGTTTCCGCCGGTGCCCACTTTGTGGTCGCGCTGACCGGCAGCGTTCTGACCATGCCGGGCCTGCCCAAGGTGCCCGCGGCAGAGAACATCGACGTCGACAACGACGGCAACATCACCGGCCTGTTCTAAGTCTGCTGCTCATAGCCGCTTGCCCGCCCCGCCGCGCCAACCAAGGCCCGGCGGGGCTTTTTTGATCCTTAGGCCCGCGCATGTCTTGTAGATACCGACGGACTCTGCCCATCATAGGCTTTTGCGCGGGTAGAATGCATGGATAGCTTGAGGCTCACGCGCGACGGAAAGGAATCGTTGCATGGATCAGGACAAGACAACCGTGATGGGCGGCTACGGTTCCGCGCAGGCTGGCGATAGCGCCGATGCGACCCGCGTTGTTCCCAACCCCGGTTATACCGACCCCGCCGCGACGCAGCCTTCTGCCGAGCCCACCCGGGTTATGGGCTATGGCGACACGGCGCAGGATTCTTACGCTGCATCTTCGCAAGGCCCCTATGGCAACGCAGCTCCGGATCCGTTTGATTACGCGCCGCAGGATTCTTATGCTGCCTCGACGCCGAATCCCTATGACAACCTGCCGCAGAATCCCATTCCGCAGCCTCAGCAGACGACGTATATGCCTCGCACGGCGCAGCCTCGCTACGAGTCGCGCGAGCCGTATCGCGAGTACCCCAAGTCGATTCCGCAATATGACGAGGACGAGGAGAAGAAGCCATCGCGTTCGTCGAGCGTGATCAAGAAGATCCTGATTGTGCTGGCGATTTTCTTTGCCCTTTCGATTGTGTTCGCCGTTGTGTCGGGCATGCTCAACAAACGAGGAGCTACAACCAGCACGACGGCCGAGCAGACAGAGGTCACCCAAGCGGGTTCAGTAGAGCTGAGCGATATTCCGGGGCAGTACTGGTCCAACGCCAAAAAGCTCCTCAAGTCGCGCGGGGCCGATCTTTCGAATGCCGTGGTCCTGACTGATGATGGCTCAACGCCCGTCGTCGATGCCAACTGGGTCGTTACTTCTGCCTACTATAACGACAGCGGCAACCTTGAAATTCAGCTCACGCACAAGAACGGCTTGGGCAACTCGTCCGACGGACAAAGCGGTACCGACAGCTCGAGCTCCAACACGCTGGAGGACTTGAGCAACAAGGCACAGGAGTTGGGAGACAAGGCGCAAGAGCTGGGCGATACGGCCCAGAACCTGGGCGACACCGCGCAGAACTTGGGCGACATGGCGACGGATGCCTGGAACGCCCTGCAAAACGGCATCTCGGGCGCGCAGGGAAACTAGCGGACGAGCGGAGCGGGGCTACAGCTGCTCGGCCGGACGCTCGGGCGAGCTAAAGCCCGAATCGAACGTGACGACGCACGAGACGTCGGGCCGGCGCTCATGCACGATGCGCGTGACGAGCTCCAGCAGCTCCTCGTCGGATATGTCAAAGCCGTCGGGACGCACCAGGTCAAACGAAACGAACCCGTCGTGCTCGTGCAGGTCGTGGATGGAGAGCGCGGGATCGATCTGCATGACGCCGCGCTTGACCCAGCCGCGCAGGTCGTCGCCGGTTGTCGCGATGGGGTCGCAGTGCAGCGTGATCCCAATGCCCATCTGGCGCTTGATGTCGTGCTCGATGGTGTCCAGGATCTCGTGGTGCTCAAACGCGTCGCCCTCGCCGGGCATCTCCACGTGGGCGCTGGCAAACTGACGACCGGGGCCGTAGTCGTGCACCATCAGGTCGTGTGTGCCCAAGACCTGCGGATAGGACATGATCTTGTCGCGGATTGCCTGGACGAGCTTGGGGTCGGGCGCTTGCCCCAGCAACGGGCTGATGGCGTTGCGCACTAGGCCCATGCCGCTGATGCAGATGAAGATGCCCACACCCAGGCCTGCCCAGCCGTCGAGGTCAAAGCCTGTCGCTTGCGAAATAAGCGCCGCCGCTAAGACCGAGCCCGAGGTGATGACGTCGTTTTTGGAGTCCTGCGCCGTGGCGATGAGTGTCTCGGAATCGATGCGGTTGCCCAGCGTGCGGTTGAACGCTGCCATCCAGAGCTTAACGAGCATGGACGTAGCCAGTGCCGCAAGGGAAATAAACGTGTAAGCGGTGGGCGAGGGCTTGATGATCTTGGTGACCGACTCGAGAATCAGGTTGATGCCGACGGCGCAAACCAGGACGGCGACGAACAGGCCGGCTAGGTACTCGTAGCGGCCGTGACCATAGGGGTGGCCTTCGTCTGCCGGGCGGCTGGCAAGGCGGAAACCGAGCAGGCTCACAATGTTGCTCGAGGCATCGGAGAGGTTGTTGAAAGCGTCGGCGATGAGGGAGACGGAGCCGGCGAGCAGACCCGCGATGCCCTTGGCCAGGCACAGCGTGATGTTGAGGCCGATGCAAATGAGGCTTGCGGCAAAACCCGCGTTGGTGCGGCAGGAGGTATCGACCGGCTCGCTTTCGCTGCCGGGAACAAGCGTATGTACCAGCCGATTTACAAATAGCATGGCGTATCTCCTCGCATTCTTATTAAGGGGATAGTGTAGCTCGCACAGACGCAACGTGTACCGATGCTCAGAAAATGCAGCAATGGTCTGCCGGCACTAACGAGTGGGGCTTCTTGTCCGACCGGGTGCTCCATTTTGGGCCACATGGGTATGGGCATGTGCCTGTCTGCCCGACATACTTAATGTCGACAGCCCCTGTGCAAAGGAGGACGTATCCATGGACGAGATGTTTGCCATTAAATGCCAAAACTGCGGCGGCCCTATGTACTCACACCAGGCTAAACGCAGCTTTGAGTGCGCCTATTGCGGCACGGTCGTTCCGTGGCAGGCCGATGCGGGGGAGCCCAAGAGCGTCCTGGGTATCCGTCATACGCCGCTGACGGTGGTTGACGGGCTGCTCAAGCTCACGCACGTCTCGCAGCTCGAGCGCCCGGAGGACCCGGACTGGTATTTCTTTAATTCGTACTGGCGCAATCAGTCGGTTCTGGAGCATCTGCTGTGGGAAGACCGCGGCACGGCGCAGGAGTTCCAAGAGGCTACGCATGTGAGCATCCCGTGCCCCTTCTGCGGCGCATCCTTTGAAGGCGAGTCCACTCAGCGCGTGTTTGAGTGCCCGTCCTGCGGCAATAAGATTGGCGTTGCCGACCTGCTCAAGCCCGGCACCTTCAGCAAGCGCCTGACCATGGGCGTTGGTGCGGAGTATATGCCTGAGCAGGGTATTCCCTGCGAGATCACTCCGCAGCAGGCACGTGCCAACGCGCTGCAGCTGGTGCGTCAGTATCCCGATGCCTTTGCCGGGCACGATGTAGAAGACGCGATCCAAAACGACATGATGCTCTTCTATTTCCCCATGGCGTTGGCGGACCTGCGCATGATGGCGTCCTTCCCGGGCAAAGGGCTGAGCAAGGAGACCCTGGTGTACTACGAGGTGCTCGACTGGGCGTATCCGCGGGCAAACTACCTGGACGTTCGTCTTATGGGCATTTTGGAGCCGTGGGACTTTGGCAAGGTTGGGCCGTTCGATCCCGCTATGCAGGAGGGCGACTTCCGCGTCGTTTCCGTCGATGCATCTACCAAGGACCAGGTGGTCATTGATAAGCTGGCGCTCGATATTGCCGGCAACGATGCCGAGGCGGTGCTGGGGCTCAATAAAAAGAACATCCGCGCCTGGGCGCGCAAGGCCCGCAAGCACAAGGACGGCCTGGTGATGGTGCCGGTCTACTTTGTCGATCGTCCGGCGACGGACAGCCGCGATGGCGAGCAGGTGCGCATCGCCGTGAACGGCCAGACGGGCCGCGCGGCCGCGGTGGTGTTTAGCGACAAACGCGAGACGCATGTGGTGGCACCGCTCAATCCAAACGTGATGCTGTCGAGCGAAAGCACCGTGCACGCCACGCCCATCGAGGTCAAATACGTTAAATCGCCCTTCCTATACCAGATCGTGCGCCGTGGAGGCGGCGAGCAACCGCGTCAGGTGGCGGCAGCTGCCGAGGGTTCCTACCGAGAGGAGAAGCCCAAACGCAAGGGGCTGCTTGCAGCGATCTTTGGGAAGTAGGGGAACGGTACGGGACAGTGCGCAGTAGTGCGAGCTGTCCGTCGTGGTAGATCTAAATAAACGGTGGGACGGCTGCAAAAGAGCCGCCCCACCGGGCAAAATCAAGGTGTGCCGCGGAACCCGCTCCTCAGTCGGTCAACTTTGGAAGCTCGGGCAACGCAGGTGTTAATGTCTAAAGGGCCGGGGCAACCGGCCCTTTTCTGCGGCAGCGGGGATTCGAATACCAACACGGTGTATGGCCCCACGGTACTTTGCTCTGTGACGAACGGACCCATGATGGCGCATTCTGTTGTCATCATTTATGCGGTCCCTTAATCATTTGCGTTGACTGACGTTGTCTTTGTTGAAGGCGTGTCCTAAAACAAACACCGTTCTATCAGCTCTTTGCCGCGCAGGGTGTCGATCCACTCCTGCGGAATTGCGTCGATACCGTACGCCGTGCCCGCGAGCGCGCCTGCGACGGCTGCGGTGGTGTCGGTGTCGTCGCCCAGGTTGACGGCGGCAAGCACGCAATCTTCGTAGCTGTTAGTGTTGACAAAGCACCAGGCGGCTGCCTTAAGCGTGTCGCGCACGAAGCCGCCAGACCTGATTCCACGCTCGGGCACGTCTTTCAGCTGGAGCACCCATGAGGGGAGCACGCCGTTCAACACGTCTCTCATCAGCTCGACAAATATGACGCATGCGTCGGTCGATGTTCTGTGAGCGTGCGTGATCGCGGAGACCTTGCTGACCTCTTCGTCTGTCGCATCGGTGAACGCCAGGGGCGCGATGCGCATGAGCGAACCGTTACCGTTGTCGCGCTCGCCGGAGCCACCTTTGCCGGTGTGCAAGGCGCGGGCGGTCGTGCCGCCGTAATCGAAAACGCCGTCGATCGTATACTCGCCACGGGTAATCCAACCGACGAACTTGTCGCGCATGTCCGCGGTTTCGATGTGCCCGAGCTCCCTAATCGAGTCACAGGTGGCAAGCGTCATGGATGTGTCGTCGCTCCAGGTGCCGGCGGGCTGCCCATGCGTGCCGTAGCCAATCATGTCCGCGCATTCAAACGTGCCGCGGGGCCTGAACTCGTAAGGAACGCCCAGTGCGTCGCCGACGGCGAGCCCATAGATGCAGTCGCGCAGTGTTGTTTTCGGTCTGTCTGTCATGGAAAGCTCCTCTTATCCCGGGTGATGTGGAGCGCCATCGGTGGTGTCGGTCGCAACGTATTGCTATCCTTGTGCTTCGCCATTAGTCGCTTCGTTGATGGCGCGGTACTCGGCACTCAGCTCGCGCGCCAGCTCTTCCTTACTTGGAAGATACGGCAGGTATTTGGCGGCAAACACTTGGTCGTTGTCTTCGGGCAGCGTGTACTCGACAATCGAATCGCTTTTGTCCGCGCAGAGCACGATGCCTATGGGCGGATTGTCGCCTTCGTTCATGAGCTCGCGCGTGTAGTAGTTCACATACATTTGCATCTGGCCCAAGTCCTGGTGCGTAAGATCGTCCGTCTTAAGGTCGATAAGCACGAAGCAGCGCATCAGATAGTTGTAAAACACAAGGTCAATATAGAAATGGCGCCCATCAAAGGTGATACGCTTTTGGCGCGCCTCGAAAGCGAAGCCACGGCCAAGCTCCAGCAGGAACTTCTGAAGATGTGTGATGAGCGCCTGCTCTAGATCGCTCTCGCGAAACGCAGTATCGTCCGAGAAACCTAAAAACTCCAGTACATATGGATCGCGGATGATATCCTCGGGGCGACGAGCCGGGGCGCTCTCTTGGATTTCCTGGGTGACGGCCTCCTTGTCCTTGCTGGCAAGCAGGCGCTCGCGGAACATGGTGTTGATCTGGCGCTCGAGCTGACGCGTGCTCCAGCGAGAATCGGCGCATTCGTTCATGTACCAGGTGCGAGCTTCGGGGTCAGGAATGCGTATTAACCTGCGATAATGTGTCCAACTCAATTCGGGACGCAGTGAGTCCCGAATTGGAAATGCAAGATAGAACTGACGCATTTTACGCAGCTCTCTTGCTTCAAAACCTTTACCAAAATCCTTGGTAAGTCTGATTGCGAGGGCCTTGAGCAGCGCCTCTCCATACTTGGCGCGCTCCTCTCCGCCCTGCTCATCAACAATGCTCTTGCCGATCTCCCAATACGCCTCAACCATCGCAAAGTTAACGGCGGTATAGGCCTTGTCGCGAGCGGCGTTGAGAATCGAGGAAACCTGCTTGTAAAAAACTTCTGGCACGATTGCCGATTCTCCACGGTTTACCAGTTCGCCCATCACTGTCGCCCCACTTTCCTCTTGTGGAATGCATCTTTATTGCATTTAGTTTAAAGCCTCGCGCGGACTCGAATTTCAATGTCGCCTAGCGCCTTCGTGCAGGATTCCCGAAGTGACTAAAATGTGGCAATAGAGGCAGTTTTAGCGAACCCCATGGGAGTGACACGCATGGACAACAACACCTTGCTGTTTCAGGACAAGGGTTCGGGCGGGTTTAAAGACGTCAAGATCTACCCTAACCGCATCGAGGTGCTCAAGAAGGGCACTTTCGGCGGCAAGCACACCGAGATTGTCTACCTTAAGGACATCACGGGGGTCAACAGGATCAAGGGCCGCAGTGTTTTTCTACGTAACAGGCTGTTGACTGCCTGTGTCTTTAGCCTGAGCAGCCGCTCCCAGGCCCAGGAATTTGTGAACGCGCTGAACATGGTGATGTAGCCCATGGCGGCGTTCGGGCCAGACTTACGCCCGCGCATCTGGCGGCACGGTGGCTGGTCGTTCAACCTGCGAGGCGTCCTTTATGCGCTACCCCTTCATGTCAAAAATAGGGGCACAGAACGGTATTCCGCGCCCCTGATTGAGCCGATGCGTCTGAAAACCGGCTTGCCTATTCGCTAGCGCCTTCGTTGTTTTCGCGGTCGCTGGCAAGCATTGCTGCGCCGGCGACCGTCGTCGCCACGGCGGCAGCGGCGAGCCCGGCGGCAATGCCAGAGTTGTCGCCTGTGCCGGCAAGCTTTTCGCCTGAGCCCTTGCGCTTGTTGCCCTTGTCGTTCTTGTCGGCGCCGCCTGCGTTGGTGCCGTTGCCGTTGCCGTCGCCGGTGTCCGTAGCGCCCGCGTTGCCCGAAGTCGTCACAGTAAAGCTTGCGGCTCCGTCGGTGGCAAGCGTGTAGTTTTTCGCCGCGTCGCCCAACAGGCCTTTCGCACGCACCCAATACGTCCCCGCGGCAAATGCCTCGCCCTCGGCCATCGCCGTTCCCGGAGCGCCGTTCGCGTCGTGCACAAACTCGAGCTGGGCCGTGCAGGCATCGGTTTCGAGCTTGCCCTCGAGTGATGCCGCAATCTTGGCGCGCACGTCTTCGCCGGCCTTAAGGCCTTCAAGCCCCTCAAAATGGGGCGTCAGCGCGCGCGGGTCGATATCGATGGGCACGGAACCCTGCAGCCCCGTAACGGTCTCGTTGCCCAAGGCATCGACATCAACGTATTCGATGGCAAACGTATGGCCCGAAGCCGCCACGTTGAGTACGTTACTGCTGTCGACAAGGCGGAAATGACCCTCGCCAACGGTCTTTCCATCCTGGAGTGAGGCATCGCTCAACGAGTCGCCATATGTCATGCGCATGCGGGCTGGGAGGTAGCACGAAGTTGCCTGCTTGTGCTCCGTATCGTAATTGCGCTGGTAGATGCTCCGTGCCAGTGCCGCGTCAACAAAGTCGGACGCAATGATGCCAATGTGCTTACGGCAGTTCTCTTTTGTGCCCTCAACTCCGGTATTGTTTATATACGAGCTCTTGTACAGGTGCTCGTTGACCACTCGCGCTGCGGTAAAAGGGTTGTTTTGCGTGCAGCTCGTGTAGTTGATAAACCAGCAGCGCTCCGTTGCCTGCACCGTTGTCCCGTCCGCGGCAGTGATATCTACGGTGCTGCGCTCGAACTCGGACGCTGCCTTCAGGGCCATATCGACCCAGTCGATCTTACTGGATCCCGTGCAGTCGTAATGGTCTTGGGCATATACCGCTGTGCTATAGGGCTCTTTGTCGCCCGTATTGCCCGCAGCCTCAAAGCCTTGCTCGTATTTCACGAGGCACATGGACTTTCCGGAATGCGCCTTGATCTTGTCATCCCATTCGGTGAGGTCGAGGCCCCACGTGTGGCCGTCTACGCTGTCGCCGGCGAGCCTAAATCGACGCAGCAGGACGATCTTTCCGCGCACCTCGTTCAGTGTGGGGACATGGCTCGACGTATAGAACAGATCGGAGTTATTGCCCATAACATTGGCAAAAGCCGTCGTAACACTTTCGTCGGTAGCCTCGTCGTTGCCTCGTGACACAAGCATGATGAGCGCTTCTGACGGGTGTTCGTTCAAAAATGTTTTGAAGTAACCGATGACATTGGAGAGCTGCATATAGCCCCCGTCTTTTTTGAGCAGGTAGCATATTCCATGGTCGATGCCGGGGTCGCCTTTATCGTCGTTCTTTCCAAGTCGGATATCAAAATAGCGAATGCCTTCGAGCAGCTGCGTGGGGATGTAATCCTGCTGGCACTTTGCAAGCGAGGTTTGGGGCTCGGTGTCGTTGTCGACGCTGCAGGTGCCCGAATCGTGAGTTCCCGGGATGCTCAGCTCGTCGAGGTACTTGCTGCCATCGACGTGGCTCATCCAACATGGTCCGTCGACGTAGCTGCTATACGTGGTTCAGTCGATGCTGCTAACTGTGGCATTGGTCTTGTCCATGCTGTAGCCGACAAGCTCGAGCTCCCACGGAATGCTCTTCCTCTTGTGGCAGATCTTGTTGTTGTCTTGGTCTTTGCCGTCCTTTTCTATGGCCAGGTAATTAATGTCTTTTTTCTCGTTTGTGCGGTCTCGGATGATGTAGGTTCCGTTTTGCTGGCGGGCGAACGCAAAAGAGCGGCTGGCCTTGCCGTCATGCTCGCCACTCCATACGTGGATAACCTTTCCATCTTTGTCCGAGTCGCCGTCGACCGACCAAATGCTGTAGCCCGTCTTCTTGTGCTCCTCGAAATTGAGCAAGGTGCGAATGGCATACCAATTTGTATTATCTGTATCGGTCGCCACGTGCTCGAGGATGAGCTTGTTGGACGTGCCGTCATTAAACAGGTGGCAGACGTTGCCGATGACGTTGCCGTCTTCGTTGACGCTCGCGGTGCGAAAATAGCCCGCGGGGCGAAGGCGAATGACGAACTTGTCGAGGGTGGCCGCCGATGTGGGCGTGTCTTCTGCAAATGCCGCGCGCATGGGAAGGCCCAATCCCGCGGTTTCGGGCAGGCTTACAAATGGCGACAATGCTGCGAGTCCTAAGCCCAACGTGAATGCTCGACGGCTGATGGCGTGGTGTTCGGTCATAACTCCTCCATTCGCAGGGTGCGGTTATGCACTCATTTTGGTCACTATACTGCCCAGACGTTTAAAGGCGCCGACTTAAATTGTGTGCGCGGCGTTATAAATCGGCGGGCGGACGTGTTTGGGTGCTTGCCGTTTTCGTACCGTTGCCACATTTGGGGTGGTTCCGGCGTCCGGCATCCTCGCGTTTGTCGGCTGCCGGCATAAGAGAGGGAGGGTCGGTTTACCGACCCTCCCTTAGTACGAAACGCTGGGGCACCGCCGCTTGTTGGCGCTGCGCTCGTGTTTTTCGTTGCGCTCGCCAGTCGCTTAGCGCTTGATCTCGATATCCTCGAGCTTGACGTCCATGGCCTCAGTCTTGGCCTCGGCGATGTCGTCGGCAAACTCCAGGGACTTCATCATGGTCTCGACGGCGTCCTTGTGCTCTTCGACGTTGTCGATGCGCACGTACACGCTGCCGCCGTCAACGTCGGTGAAGTACTCGGTCGTCACGCCGCCAGTGTGCGTGTAGGAAGCGTTACGCCAGGACTTGCCGTTGTACTTGACGGGATCATTCTCGGTCCACTCAAAGTCGGTCTTCCACTTGGCCTCGTAGTCGAACAGCTCGTCGGCGTTCTTGTCAGAGTCGAAGATGGGGATGAAGCGATCGCTGGCGTGCTCGCTCTCGGTGAACTTAAACTGGGCCCTATCGGCCGTGTCGCCGGCAACGTCGGTGATCTCGACGCCCTCGGGGACCTCGACCTTAAACCAAATGAAGTCGGTCCTCATATCCACGGCTGGCTTTTCTGCTCCGCCGCCACCGCCACTGCCGGTAGCGCCGCCGCTGCCACCGCAGCCCACCAGGGCAAACGCGGCAAAGAGACTGATGCAGAGGGTGAGAATCGCAAAGGCCTTCTTTTTCATGGTCGTGTCCTCCTCGATCTGTAACCGCCCATGGATTACCTGCCTTTACTGTACGCGCGAGTGACTCGTAAGGGTGGGCCATGTGTCCCATTCTGATGGCCGGATATGTGCCGACAAGTGGCAATATGCCCGGGTCCAAAAGAGGGGAGGGCCGATGCTGTCGGCCCTCCCCGGGGTTGGGTGCCCGTTGCTTTAATGGGGCGCATGTGCGCAGGTGCGCGTAGGCGCGTGCGGGTGTCCCGTTACTTGATCTCGATGCTCGAAATCTCGACTTCGCGCGCCTCAGAAACTGCCTCTGCCATGTCATCGGGGAATTCGATGGAGTTGAGGAGCGCCTCGGCTTCTTTCATGTGCAGGTCGAAGTTCGAGATAAGGACATAGATGCTTCCCGGCTCAACGTCGGTAAAGAGGAGGGTTGTGATGCCACTGTTGTCCTCGTACGTTCCGACGAGCCACGTCCTGCCGTTATACTCGACGGACCCGCCATCCTTCCACTGGAACGTATCCCCCTTCTTTTCCGCCTGGTCGGCGTGGGATTCCTCGGCAGTCAGCGCTTTTTTCCAAACGGGGATAAAACGATCGGCCGAGGCGTTCTCGTCTTCGGGGAAGGTGAGCTGGACCCTGTCGGCGTTCTTGCCGGCGGAGTCGCTTACGCCGACGCCCTCGGGCATCTCGACCTTAAACCAGATAAAGTCGGTCTTCTTGGCGACGGGGACCTTTTCCTTGCTCTCGCTCTTGGGGGCGCTGCCGCCGCCCGATGCGCTCCCGCCGCAGCCGACAAGGGCAAACGCGGCAAAGAGGGCGATGCAAAGGGAGAGGATCGATAGGGTCTTTTTCTTCATGGTGGCGTCCTCCTTGTCTGCCGATGACATCACGGCGCCGCATGCTGTTGGGGTACTGATTGCGCTGGCGGCGGATGTCTCTGTGTACTGTGCGGCTTATGCCTCCGTTCATCGCTTATGGCCGTTGCTCGGCCGTGCCCCAACGGGTCCCTTACTTATAGATATGCCCCAGTTTGTGCCGTTCGGGAGTCTCGAAAGGTGGGCCATGTGTCCCATGTTTGCGGCGCCGACGCCTATCGTTCGTCATAGAAATCCGCGATGGCCAGGTGTGCTGACGCTCATGTGCTTATGGGCTAGACTTAGCATCATTACGTGTTTGATGCGGTTGGTCGGCGGTTGCCGCCCGACCGATCTATATGACTTGAAGGTGCATACGTATGAGCCAAGAGATGATGGACAAGACCTGCCGTGGATTTGCCGAGGCGCTGGCCGCGCGCGAGCCGGTTCCCGGCGGTGGCAGCGCGAGCGCCTTTGTGGGCGCGCTGGGCGCCTCGCTGTGCGGAATGGTCGCACGCTACGGGGCGACGAACCCCGCGCTTGCCGATCGCGCGGACGATTTGACGCACGCGTTTGCCCAGGCAGACGAGCTGGCTCAGGAGCTTGTCGACTTGGTTGCCGAGGATGTTCGAGCCTACGGGCAGGTGTCGGCGGCGTACGGTATTTCGCGCGAGGATCCGGCTCGACCGGCTGCGATTCAAGATGCGTTGCATGTGGCAGCCATGCCGCCGTACCGCATTATGGATGCCTGCGGTCGTGCGCTGGCACTGCTCGAGGACATGGCAGACAAAGGTTCGCGCCAACTGCTGTCCGACGTGGCTTGTGGCGCCGTGTTCTGCCGCGCCGCCATGCAGGGTGCGAGCCTGACGCTCTTTGCCAACACCACATCTATGAAAGACCGGGCGCGCGCCGAGGAACTCGAGGCGGCGTGCGATGAGCTGCTGGATACGTGGCTGCCGCGCGCCGATGCACTGGCGCGCCGCGCTGCCGACGCCGCAAGGAAGAGGAAATAGCCATGGCAGAGCTGCTCAAAGGGGCCCCTGTTGCCCGTGCTTTGACCGAGGAGCTCGCTGCTCGTTGCGCCGCCCTGCGCGAACAGGGCGTTGTGCCGATGCTGGCCATCGTTCGCGTGGGCGAGCGCGAGGACGATCTATCCTACGAGCGCGGTGCCCTCAAGCGCTGCGAGAAGGTTGGCATTGAGGCTCGCCGCGTTTTACTCCCTGTAGATGTTTCGCAGGATGAGCTGCTGGCGGCTATTAAGGACATCAATGCCGACCCCGCTGTTCATGGCTGCCTGATGTTTCGTCCGTTGCCCGCTGGGCTTGACGAGGATGCGGTTGCCGCGGCACTCGATCCCGCCAAGGATGTTGACTCCATGACACCGGCCTCGCTGCTCACCACGCTTTCGGGTCGTGGCGAGGGCTTTGCTCCCTGCACGGCCGAGGCCGTGTTGGCGTTGCTGGACCATTACGGTGTTGAGCTGGATGGGGCAAAGGTCGCGGTTGTTGGTCGGTCGCTGGTAATTGGTCGTCCCGTTGCCGCCATGCTTACGGCTCGCAATGCCACGGTGACGACGTGCCATACGCATACGCGTGACTTGGCTGCCGAGTGCCGTGCAGCTGATATTGTGGTTGCGGCCGTTGGACGCGCGCGCACGATTGGCGCGGATGCGGTTCGTGGGGGCCAGACGATCATCGATGTCGGCATTAATTGGGACGAGGCCGCTGGCAAGCTGGTCGGCGATGTCGATTTTGATGCTGCGGAACCGATCGTTGGCGCAATTACTCCCGTGCCGGGCGGCGTGGGCGCTGTGACCACGGCGATTCTCGCCAAGCACGTGATCGAGGCGGCGGAGCGCGCATCGAAATAGGTGTTTTGGGCTGTTTGAGGGGTCAGCTATATACCACGCGGTCAAAAAATGCCGAATATGAGTACTGCTGCCAAGATAGTCACATATGTTTTATGACATTTGGGCTTCCTAGCGATATCCATTATCGTTAGGAAGCCCATTTTATTGAACCTATGGGGAATAACGCTGTCTCGCTTTGGTGGCGCGCGCAGACGTGGTGTAAGAGCGTCCTGAGGTCCGTCGCTGCAAGTCCCGATATTACTCCTTCTTGAGGCCGCGCCTCTCGACTATCTCGTCCACTATCTCCCTGGCGCGCCGCCCGAGCGCGCGGCGCCTCCCCTCCGTCGGGGCCGGCCTGTCCGCGGGCTCGGCGAAGCCCTCGGCGGCCGAGGCCTCGGAGAACACGCGCTGCTGGGACCACTGTCCCTCGGTCTCCATGAGGCTCGCGCACGTCAGGCGCAGCATCGACTCCCTCGAGGGGAAGGACTGCACGACCCTGTAGCGGCGCTTGATCTCGCGGTTGGCGCGCTCCTGGACGTTGTTGGTGCGGAGCTTGGCCCAGTGCGCCCTGGGGAAGGCCGTGAACGCCAGCGCGGAGTCCTCGGCCTGCTCGAAGACCTCGCCGGCCCTGGCGGACACCGACGCCACCCAGGGCGCCGCCTCGGCCCACACGCAGCGCGCGAGGTCGGGGTCGTCCTGGTAGACCGCGGCGTGCACGAGGTCCCTGACGGCCGCCTTGGAGTCCTCGGGCCTGCCCGAGCAGGCGCTCTGGAGGTTGCGCTGCAGGTGCGTCACGCAGCGCTGCCAGGCGCAGCCCTGGAACAGGCGCGAGACGGCGGCCACGAGCCCGGCGTGGCTGTCGGAGACCACGAGGCGAACGCCGGCCAGCCCGCGCTCGCGCAGCCCGCCGAGGAATGCCGCCCAGGAGTCCTCGCTCTCGGTGTCGACCACGTCGCAGCCCAGGAAGTGCTTGCGCCCGTCGGCGCCCAGCCCGATCGCGGTCACGACGCCCTGCGAGACGACCGACGAGCCGACCCTGCAGCTCATGTAGGTGGCGTCGAGCCACAGGTAGCAGCACGGCGTGCCCGACAGGTCGCGGCGGCGGAACTCCGCCACCTCGGCGTCGAGGTCGGAGCAGAGGCTCGAGACCTCCGAGCTCGACAGCGAGGATATGCCCAGCCTGGACGCCACGCGCTCGACCTTGCGGGTGGATACGCCGCACACGTACATCTCCTGCACGATGGCGGCCACCGAGGTGTCGACGCGCGACCATCGCGCGAGCATGCCCTCGGGGTAGTAGGTGCCGTGCCTGAGCTTGGGTATCTCGAGCTCCACGTCGCCAACGGCGGTCTTGAGCGACCTGGGGCGGTAGCCGTTGCGGCTGTTCTCCCTGCCGTCGCTGCGCTCGTTGCGGCTCGCGCCGCACATCTGCTGGGCCTCGGAGTCCATCAGCGCGTTCATCACGCCGCCCAGCACCCTGCACGCGAACTCGCGCGCGTCGCCGCACTCCTGCCAAAGCCTCGCCGCCTCGAGGGCCTCGTCGCGGCCGAGGCGCAGTACACTCTCTTCTTGGGGCATCGCCTTTCCTTCCATTCGTCACCTTCATTACTCCAACGACGAATTCTAGGCGGTGTCCCCTCCCTTTCAAGAAAGGGCGGAGGCGGGGCATGCCCCGCCTCTTACACCACATCTCTGTGCGCTACCCTCGCTTTTGGACAAATAGGGATTTCCGGCACTCGTTACAAGAAAAATTGCTGCTACTAAATTGGTGACAGTACTCATATTTGGCATTTTTTGACCACAGGGGTCCCGAGGGGTCTCGAGGGGCCGCGGTTTCGCCCTTTTTGCGCCGAAGCGATACACTGTTGCCGTTTGATTTCTTCGCTCAAGGAGGATGCGCATGCCGTGCACAACGATTTTGGTTGGTAAGAACGCGAGCTACGACGGCTCGACGCTGGTTGCCCGCAATGAGGACTCGTCCAACGGGGTGTTTGAGCCCAAGCGCATGCGCGTGGTGCACCCCGACGAGCAGCCGCGTGTCTACACGAGCGTCCTGAGCCACCTGACCGTTGAGCTGCCCGACAACCCCATGCGTTACACGAGCGTCCCCGACGTTGTTCCGGGTCACGGCATTTGGGCCGAGGCCGGCTTCAATGAGCTCAATGTTGGCATGTCCGCAACCGAGACGCTCACCACCAACGAGCGCGTCCGCGGCGCCGATCCGCTCGTGGACTATGTGCCCGCCAAGGGTAACGAAGGCGAGGACGGCTATGTTCCGGCGCAGCCCGGTGGTTTGGGCGAGGAGGATATGGTGACCCTGGTGCTGCCGTACGCCAAGTCCGCCCGCGACGGCGTGCGCATCCTGGGCGACCTGCTCGAGCGCTACGGCACCTACGAGAACAACGGCATCGCCTTTAGTGACGTGGACGAGATCTGGTGGCTCGAGACCATCGGCGGCCATCACTGGATCGCCAAGCGCGTGCCCGACGACGCCTATGTGACCATGCCCAACCAGCTGGGTATCGATAGCTTTGACCTGGACGATGCCGAGGGCGCTCAGGTCGACCACATGTGCTCCGCTGACCTGCGCTCCTGGATGGCCGAGTGGCATCTGGACCTGACGCTGGGCGTCGAGGGCGACGGTCCCGCCGCGGTCTTTAACCCGCGCGAGGCCTTTGGCTCGCACAGCGACAGCGACCACGTCTACAACACGCCGCGCGCCTGGTACATGCAGCGCTGCCTCAACCCCAGCGACGTGTGGGATGGCCCCGACGCCGACTACACGCCCGAGAGCGACGATATCCCCTGGAGCCGCGTGCCCGAGCGCAAGGTGACCATCGAGGACATCAAGTACGTGCTCTCGAGCCACTACCAGGGCACGGAGTACGACTGCTACGGCAGCAAGGGCACGCCCGCTACGCGTGGTGCCTATCGCCCCATCGGCATCAACCGCAACAGCCAGCTTGCCGTGTTGCAGCTGCGCCCCTATGCGCAGCCGGCCTATCGCGCCGTGCAGTGGATGGCGTTTGGCTCCAACTCGTTTAACGCGCTGGTTCCGCTGTACGCCAACGTCGAGACCATGCCCGAGTACTATGCCGACACGCAGGCTCGCGTAACGTCCGAAAACTTCTACTGGGCCAACCGCCTGATCGGCGCCCTGGCCGACGTCCGTTTCCATGAGTGCGGCCGCGCTGTGGAGGACTATCAGGAGAAGGTCGGTGGCATGGGTCACAAGCAGATCCATGACGTCGACGCTGCCGTAGCCGCTCTGCCCGAGGCCGAGGTGCCTTCCGAGCTTGCACGCGCCAACGAGGCCTTTGCCGAGCGTGTTCGCGTGGAGACCGATGCCCTGCTGGGCAAGGTGCTCTTCACCACGAGCTGCGCCATGAAGAACTCTTTCGCGATGAACGACAACGTGAGGTAGGGATTTCTCGTCGATCGAATAGTGCTAAAACGCTTTGTCGCTTTCGCTCAATCTTGGGTACAAGAACGCCAATGCAGTTGTTTGTGATTGGAGACAACCATGGTTATGAAACTCGATCAGCTTGTTAACGGCGCCATTAACGTGGGCTTTGGCGCTGCCGCCGTTGCTGTCGAAGGCGGCAAGAAGGTCCTCGACGACCTTAATACCAAGGGCGAGCAGGTTCGCAAGGACGCCGGCACCCCCGATATCGCCCGTAGCGTGTCCGACATGTTCGAGCAGGCCGGCGGCACCATCTCCGACCTGACCGAGCGTCTGGGCATGCAGGGCGAGACCGCGGCCCAACGCGTGCTCGACGAGCTCATTCTGGCTCGCGTCCGCGTTATGACCGCGCCCGAGCGCACGGCCTTCCTGGCTCATGTGCGCGACATCGTCGATTCGGTCGAGGACAACGTGACCTCGGTGCCCGTCGAGTCTGTTGAGGCCGACGATGCGAAGGATACCGAAGAGGCCGAGTAGCAGCGCAGATGGCAGATTCCACCACCGATTACAACAATCTAGATCCTCTGGGTAACGAGGCGGCGGTTGTCGATGAGGTCGACGCTGCCGTCTCGGGCGCTCGCAAGAAGCCACGCGCTGTCGATATGGTGCCCGAGGAGCCCGACGCGATGGCACCGGACGAGGAATACCAGCTCACGCCGGCGGGTCGTCGCGAACGCATTGGGCAGATTGTTCGCCTGGTCAAAAAGTACCGCGTGTGGGATAACCTCACGCCGGTTCGTTTGCGCCGCCTGCTCGAGGAACTCGGCCCCATGTTCGTCAAGATGGGGCAGATTCTGGCCAACCGGTCCGAGATTCTGCCGCAACGCTTTTGCGACGAGCTGC
The DNA here is from genome assembly GCF_010509075.1 of Collinsella aerofaciens ATCC 25986. Lineage (NCBI taxonomy): Bacteria > Bacillati > Actinomycetota > Coriobacteriia > Coriobacteriales > Coriobacteriaceae > Collinsella > Collinsella aerofaciens. Next base: position 966,986 of record NZ_CP048433.1, on the reverse strand, counting down.
GTCGTCTGCGCTCCGACGTGGAGCCGGTGCCGTACGAGGTAGTGCTTCGCTGTCTGGAGGAAGAATACGGCCTGCGCCTGGGGGAGATGTTCGATGCGATCGATCCCAATCCGCTTGGTAGCGCATCGCTCGCGCAGGTGCACCGCGCTCGTCTGGTGACGGGCGAGGACGTGGCCGTCAAGGTGCAGCGCCCCGGTGCGCAGCAGGTTATGGCGCAGGACATCGATATCATCCGCTCGGTGGTGCGTATCGTTTCCAAGTTCGTCAACACCGATCAATTCGTTGACCTGCACGGCGTGGTCGAGGAACTGTGGACCTCGTTTCGCGAGGAGACCAACTTTTTGGCCGAGGCCAAAAACCTCAACGACTTCTACGAGTTCCATAAGAGCGTTCATGGCGTGACGTGCCCTAAATCCTATCTGGACCTGTGCACCGAGCACGTGGTGGTTATGGATTACGTCGACGGCATTTCGATCGCCGATCCTGAACGCTTAGTGGCCGAGGGCTATGACTTGGAAAAGATCGGTGCCGCAATCGTCGAGGACTATTCGACGCAGGTGCTCGACGACGGCTTTTTCCATGCCGACCCGCATGCGGGAAACATCATCCTCAAAGACGGAATTGTCTACTTTATCGACTTGGGCATGGTCGGACGCATGTCGAGCCACGACCGTGGCATCGTCAAGGATATGATCTTTGCCGTGGCCGAGGGCGACGTGCCAAAGCTCAAGGATTCGCTCATGCGCTTTGCCGTGACGCGCGGCGATTCGGCCGAGCTTGACCATTCGGCCTTTTTGTCCGACTTGGACTTTATTGTTGCCGACTTTGCCGGGCTCGACCTTAAAGACCTGGATATCGGCGAGTTTTTGACCTCGCTGTTAAACCTCGCGCGCAAAAATGACGTTGAGCTGCCGAGCGTGGTGACGATGTTCGCCCGCGGCATGGTGACGCTCGAGGGCCTGTTGACCGAGTACATGCCCAACGTCAACATGATCCAGATCATCCAGACGCATATTAAAAACGAGAAAAGCACCTATGCGCGCATGCGCGAGATGAGCCGCGACTTTGCAGCGAGCAGTTATCGCGCGGCGAAGGGCTCGCTCGAGGCGGCCGAGTATCTGGGCTTGGCTTCGCGTATGCTTACGCGCGGCCAGCTTAAGGTAAACACGCAGATCATGAGCAGCGATAAGGCGCTGCGACAGCTAGGTGGGATTATCGACCGCATGTCGATGGCAATTGTGATCGCCGGTCTGTTTATCGGTTCGTCGGTGGTGTACTACGCGCGCATCGAGCCGGTTGTGTTTGGTATCCCGGTCATTGGCTTTATGGGCTACGTGAGCGCGCTGGTGCTGGCGCTTATGCTGGGCCGCAATATCTGGCTCAACAGTCACGGCGGCAAGCACTAGAGGCTGCGGCCGTCACCGCATTTTCCTATCGCAAACAATAGCTTTTACCTTGGGCTTCGCCTGCGTGCGAGGCCCTTTTGCGTGATACCATTTTGACGGTAATAATCGATGGCCTAGATGGTGGTGCGGAGACGCACGAATGCGCGGTTATCCTGCGCATTTGGGAGAATCGGGGTGCAAGTCCCCAGCTGTACCAGTAACCGTAATTCCTCTTGGCTCGGGATGCTCGCGTCGCAGATCGGACGACGTGCCCGAGTCGTTAAGGTTAAGTCGGATCGCCTCCCGTCTTGCATGCGGCTGCGGCTTTTGCCGCCGGTGTGCATAGGGCTCTGGAGGGAAGGGGGACCCCGATGGGGGAACTCGAGCGCAACATGCGCGATGACGTGGGGCAGTCTCAAGGCAACGCTCCAAGTACAGACAGTAGGAGACAAATGGATATGTTTGAGGACGAGCGCCAGCGCGTCTCGCATCGCCGTGGCGCGATTGCACGCGGTGTAGCCAAGCGCGGCCTGGTGGCATTCCTGGCCTTCGCGATGGCCTTTGGCACCACGCCGGCTCAGCTGTGGGCCGAGGGCGCCGAGGGCATTGCCGAGGCTGTGGCTCAGGCTGCGACGCCGGGCGAGGACGCAGCGCTTGCGGGCGGTACCGCTGAGCAGAGCGGCGCCGAGGTTTCGGATTCCGAGGGCGCGCCTGCAGCTAGTGCAGCCATAGCAGAGGCAGCAACTGGCGGCGAAGGCTCGGCGACGGGGGAGAGCCCTGCCACGAGCGAGCAGTCTTCGACGGCATCCGCTGGCCAAGCGGGATCTGCCGCCGCGGCTGCCGTTCAGACAGAGAACCCGACAGAAACCGGCGATGTCGCCAAGAAGCAGGTCGAGGTCTCGTTCTCGATTATCGGCACCGATGCTGACGGCAAGGCTCAGACCTGGGTGGCACCTACGCAGCTCAAGCTCGACGAGGGCGCGACGGCTGCGGATGCTTTCGTTAAGCTGCAGCAGAAGACGGGCTTTAAAGCGGATTACGAACCGAACACGGCATACGGCTTCTACCTCAAAAGCATCACATCTCCGAGCGATGGTCGCACGCTTGCCTACGATCCGACGACTTATGCCTTCTGGCAGCTGTTCGTCGACGGCGCGTCTTCCTCGGTTGGCGCGAGCAGCGTCAAGCTCACCCAGGGGCAGAAGATTGAGTTTGCCTATACGGCTGGTAGCTCGTCCCCTGTCGTTAAGGACCAGGTTGCCGCAAATGTGACCGTCATTGGTCGCGATGCCCAGGGCAAGACTCAGACTTGGGTCGATAACGCGCAGTATGTGGTGACGTCCGGCTCGAGCGCGCTTGACCTTACGAAGGTCGCGCTCGAGGCGAATGATATTGACGCCGTTGCTGCGGGCTCCTTCATTCTGAGCCTTAAGTACAACGGTGTTGAGCTGGGTACGCCCCAAGATTATTCGACCTATTGGCAGCTGTTTATCAACGGCAAGTCGAGTGACTATACGGCGGACAATGTCACCATCCATGCCGGCGATACCGTCACGTGGTTCTACGGTGGCTGGGGCGACCAGTTGCCGTCCGATTCTGTCCATGCTTCTGTTCAGGTTCTCGGTAAGGACAAGGACGGCAAGCAGCAGGTTTGGGCTTCGACGGGTCAGACGAGTCTCAAGGCGGGCTCTACTGCCAAGGATCTCCTTGAGCAGACCGGCCTTAAGCTCGATGCTAGCGAATCGTCTTGGGGCTGGTTCCTCAACGGTATTACTTCGCCGTTCGACAGTAAGTCCTATGGCTGGGATGCTGCGACCAAGAGCTATTGGCGCTTCTACGTAAATGGCAAGTTCGCCGACGTTGGCGCCGGTGCCTACAAGCTCCAGGAGGGTGACGCCGTCACCTTTATGTATGGTGCTGACGCCGATGCCCTCCCCGGTCAGGTGCTTGGATCCGCCGATGTTATCGGTCCCGATGTCAACGGCAACAATACTCGCTGGGGCTCGGCAAGCAGTGTTTCTTTGCCTGAAGGCTCTACTGCCCAGAACCTTATTGAGACGGTTCTGAAGGCCAAGGGCGTTACGTACAACGGCTCCCAGAGTGGCGAGTACTGGTTCCTCAATTCCATCAAATCGCCGTTCGAAGACAAGTCGTACGGTTATGATGCTGCGACCAATAAATATTGGCACCTGTATATCAATGGAGAGCCCTCCTTACTCTGCGCCAATCAGATTACGCTCAAGAGCGGCGATAAGGTCACGCTTGCCTATACCACCGACGATTCGCCCATGCCCGATCCCGACAAGGTTGTCGTGGACCCGAGTGCGACGACTCCTGATTGGGATGCCGAGTGGGCCGGCTACGGCAACAGTGGCAACGGTTCGACCGTAACGGATGCCAAGACGCCTGCGCAGGCCGCCGGTCTTAAGTGGGCCTTCGATTGGAAGGCCGAGTCTGGTCAGCAGTATGCCAACTGCAGCGAACCTGTCATCGCCAACGGCTTTGTGTACATCGCGACCGAGAACGAGCTCATCAAGATCGATTCGTCCACGGGCAAAAAGGTTGCCTCTGCGCCGCTTGCCTCCAAGGTGAGCTATACCTCTCGTCCGATCTATACCAATGGCCTTATCATCGTTCCGCTCAACGGCGGTGCGGTCCAGGCGATTACTGCAGACAAGCTGATCTGCAAGTGGCTGACGCCTGGTTTGACGGACTTGACGCAGAGCTCCTGCACCGTCGTTTCGGACGGCGAGTACGTCTATGTAGGCTCGGTCGATATTTCGTATGACGAGAATTACAACGCGACCTACGGCAACGGCTCCTTTGCGCGCATTAAGATTGCCACGGGCGAAGTTTCTTGGCAGAACATCGACCCTGCCGAGGGCTATTACTGGACTGGTGCGGCTTTGACGGATAAGTATGCCATCGTTCCTACGAGCGCGGGTACGCTTAAGTGCATTGATAAGACGACGGGCGATGTCGTTTCGACCATGAAGCTCGGCGCTGTCGCAAATGCCGATTGCATTGCCGATCCGTCCAATGGTTCGACCTTCTATCAGATGACGCACGACGGAAAGCTCCATGTGATTTCGCTTTCGGCGAAGGGCGTGCTGAGTGAACAGAAGACGGTTGATCTGGGCCTTACGAATAATCTGAGCGCCCCTGCGGTGTCTGGTGACAATCTGATTGTCGGCGGACAGACGGCTACTGGCTCTGCTCTGGTTCTCTATAACCTGAAGACGGGTAAGACCACGATGGTCGCTGCTGCCGACGGCAAGGCGCTGCCGGCTGGCCTCAACGGTATTGCTGCTACTCCGCTGGTGAGTGTTCAGGGCGGCAAGACCTATGTGTACTTCACCGTTAACAGCGCGGATAGCAAGGATTACGTCAACTACTCTGCTGGTGGTGGCGTGTATCGCTATACGCTCGGCGATGCAGAGGCGACGCAGATTTATGATGCGGCTGGCCATTACCAGTACTGTGACTCTCCGGTCATTGCCGATGCTTCTGGCAATCTCTACTACATTAATGATTCGGGCACGCTGTTTAAACTTGGAGCTGTCGAGTCTTGGACGGTTGCCTTTAACTCCAACGGCGGGTCTGCTTGCGACACTAAGTTTGTTGCTACGGCCGATGGCAAGCTGGTCAAGCCGGTCGATCCGACGCGCGATGGCTACACTTTCGGCGGTTGGTATACCGATGAGGCTTGCACGCAGGCGTATGACTTCAGTACGCCGGTGACGGCCGACCTGACGTTGTATGCCAAGTGGACCAAGAATGCCGTTAACCCTGGCGGTAATGGCGGTTCAGGCTCCAATGGCGGCAATGGCGGCGTTGGTTCGAATGGCGGCGGCGGTTCTAGTACCGGTACTGGTTCCGGCACTGGCGCTGGCGCTGGTTCTGGCTCCGGCTCGAAGGGCGGCGCTATTGCCCCGGGCCAGAAGCCGGTGACCAAGACGACGGTGTCGACCAAGACCGAGACCAGGGACAACAAGTCCGACAAGAAGGACTCCGATAAGTCCGATAAGAAGGACGAGAAGAAGTCTGACAAGAAGTCTGACAAGAAGTCTGACAGGAAGTCTGACAGGAAGGACGGCAAGTCCGACAAGAAGTCCGACAAGAAGTCCGATTCCAAGTCCGATACGGGTGCTGTTTCCACGACCACTGCTAAGAAGTCCTCTAGTGCTTCCGAGCAGGAGACTGGCACCAATCCGCTCGCCATCGTTGGCATCGCCGCCGGCGTGATTGGCCTCGCGCTCATCGCCGTCTTCGTGCTGACCAAGCGCGGCAAGGGTGACGGTAATGCCCGATAAGCCCAAGGAGACCAGCGGGCAACAGCCCGACTCCTCGTTTATCCAGCTCGATGATCCAAAGCAAAAGGGCGCCGCTTCGGCGGCGTCCGCCTCTCGTCGCAAGGCGCTCCTTGGCGTTCTTGCTGCCGCGTGCACCATTCTGATCGTCGTCTCGCTGGGCTTCGTCCATCCCTCCGAGAGCGGCGCCTGGTCCGTTGATTGGATTTTTCAGTCCGTGACGGGGGAGAGCGTCGTTTCCAAGGATGACAATGGGTCTGGCTCGTCTACCGCTTCGGGCGAGGCCAGTTCCAAGGATTCCAAATCTTCGGATGCTGCAAAAGATGAGTCCAAGGGCTCGAACGACGCCAAGGACGATTCCGAGTCTTCAAACAAGGAATCGGACAAAAAATCGGATAGCAAGAAGTCCGATGGTCAGGACGGCAAGAAGTCTGGCGATAAATCCGCTGCCCAAAATACGGGAGCCGGTGATACTTCCAATGTGTCTGGTGGTGCTTCTTCGGGCGGTGGCCAGTCGTCTGATGGAGCCTCATCCTCTAATGGTGGAAACGCCTCCTCGGGCGGCCAGAGCGGCTCACAGGAGTCCAACTACGTAACGGTGACGGTTTCGGTCACATCGAGCTCTGTGGGCAATCCTGTGTCCTCTGGTGGCACCTTTACCTTTAACGAAGGCGCTACCGTCTACGATGCCCTGTGCGCGCTGGGCCTTTCTGTCAACGCACATGGCTCGTCGTACGGTACGTATGTCTCCGCGATTGGTGGTTTGGCCGAGAAACAGTACGGCGGCACGAGCGGCTGGATGTACTCCGTCAACGGCACAACGCCCATGACGGCCTGCAGTAACTACGTTCTCTCCAATGGTGACAACGTCGTTTGGTATTACGTAACGGGCTAGAGGCCTCGACATAGCGCGCCAGACGGGCGGTTCGGACCAACATCCGGACCGCCCGTTTTTCATGCGAATGGGACTGGGTCGCCGGGTCTCTCGGCAAACAAAAAACCGGTTGGAACGGGAATTCCAACCGGTTATACATTCAAGCAAATAGCGAATCGACTACGACCGTGCGCCCTCGAGGAAAAAGCGGCGGCTGAAGTAGTTGTACCAGGTGACGAGGAACGTGGCGATGGCCTTCATGGCCTGGTAGCCGATGCTCAAAAACGTGACGCCCACAAACATGTACAGGTCGTTGAGGCCCAGGCCGATCACCGACAGGATGGTGAAGATCGTGAACTCGCGCTTGCGGCTCATGCCTTCGCGGTGGTCGAACACGTACTTCATGCTGAGCCAGTAGTTGACCACGACGGATGTGATAAACGAAACCGTGGTGCTCATCAAAAAGTCAAGGTGAAACAGCTCGACGAGCGCAATGAGCATGCCCCAGTCGATGCCAAAGGAGATAAGACCCACGACAGCGAACTTGAGGAATTGCTTGGTATGAGGTTGTGCCAGTGCCTTGCGCACGTAATCACATCCAATGCGTTGATGAATCGAGCAGAGGATACTTTAGAGCTTTTGCAAGGGAAACGTAAGGTCTTTGCCAAGAACTATACGAACTCGCCAAATTTTCAAGAGCTAATCCGCAAACGTTGAAAATTTGCCCGTAAACGAACGATGCCCACGGGCGATACTGTACTGAGCACGCATTGTCCGTGGGCATCGTAAGGCTGTAAGGTTGCGAGTTACTTGGTCTCGTCACCCTCTAGGAAGATCTTTCGGGTCACAAAGTTGTAGACCATGACAAGCGCGGTGGCGCAGATCTTGGCGATATTGGCCTCGAGCCCCAGACCGGCGTTGAGTGTCAGCACGATACCGTCGTTGAGTGCCAGGCCGATCACGGACAGCACGACAAAGATGATGAACTCGCGGCGGCGGCTCATGCCTTCCTTGTGCGCAAACACGTACTTCATGCTTGCGAGGTAGTTAAAGATGAGTGAGATGATAAAGCCGCTGGTGTTGGCGATTAGGATGTTGAGGCCCAGACCGTAGTGGAGCAGATTCATAATGCCAAAGTCGATAACCGTGGCAATGACACCGACGACGCCAAATTTCATGATCTGCGCAAGGAGCTTTTGCATGGTACCTGCCTTAAGCCGGCGCCGGGGCGCCGTGGGGATGACAAACTTAGCAAGTTTAGCCAATCCCCGCGGGTGGTGCTAGGCGCGCTCCTCGATAGCACCGTTTCTATATGCATCGAGGAGCTGGCGCAGGTCCTGGATTTGGCTGCGGATCTTGGCGCCAGTATCGGTGTCGCTTACCATGCGGCGACGGTCTGCTTGGTCAAAACGGTTGGTCTCGCTTTCGATGTCCACGTTGCGCGTGAGTGCCTCGGCAACCGTCGTAAAGGCCCGGTGCGACTTGAGGCGGCAGCCGCGCGAACTCGAGATGAGCGTATAGCCGGCGATGCCCGTCTTGGGATGGTAAGCGCGGCAGAAGCCGCCATCGATGACCAGCAGCTTGCCCTCGGCGCGGATGGGCTGCTCGCCCTTGGTAGTTTTAACGGGCGTGTGGCCGTTGATGATGTGGCCGGTCGGCGAGCATGCCATGGGCGCGACGCCAAACTCGCGCATGATGTCATCGCAGACCGAGGGCGACTTGGTAAGCGTAAAGTACGGATCCATCGGCTCGACCCAGGTGCTCTTATCGGCGATATAGGCGCGCTCAAAGGTACGCACCAGGCGTCCGCTGGCGGGTGAGTTAAAGCCAATCCACAGGTACCACATCCAGTCGAGAGCGTCGCGGTCGCCCACGCGCCAGGCGCGGCGGGCGATGTGGTCGCAAAAATCGAGATAATCGCGGCCAGCGTGCCAGGTGCCCAGACAGTTCATGCTGCTAAAGGTGCCGTCTTCGTTGAGCGGAACGCAGCCGTGGAAGAGCAGGTTGCCGTTGGCGACCTTGTACATCGAGCCGTGGGAATAGAGGAAATCGATATGGCGATGCAGGTGATCGGCGGTGACAAACTCGGACACGAGCTTGTCGATGATGTGCTGCTCCTGGGGCGTGAGCGTATAGGGGTCCGCCGGGTCGACGGTGGGGAAGTCGTTGGTCGTGAGCGACCACACGCTGCCGTCGGCGAGCGTGACCGTGCCGGTGTCGTGTTCGATCTTGTCGAGTAACAGGCGGTTGGTCATATCGAACTCGGGGTGGCGCTGGATAATCTGGCCCTCGAGCTTAAAGAGCAGCACGTTGATGGCCTTGATCAGCGGGGTGATGGACTCACCGGCGGTATAGGTGGCATCGGCAAAGGCGACAAGCTCACGCAGCGAGATGCCGTAGTCGTTCTCTAGAATTTCGTAGTTGTCGTAGCGTAGGTTGTTGCGCAATACCGTGGCGATGCAGGCGGGCTCACCGGCCGCAGCGCCCATCCACAGCAGGTCGTGGTTGCCCCACTGGATGTCGAGCGAATGGTAGGTGAGCAGGCGGTCCATAATCTTGGCCGCGCCGCCGCCGCGGTCGAAGATATCGCCCACCAGGTGCAGGTGGTCGACGGCCAGGCGCTTGATGAGCGAAGCGAGCGACTCGATAAAGTCGTCGGCGCTGGCGGTCTCCAGGATGGACTCCACGATGCGCTCGTGATAGCGCACGCGATAGTTGTTCTCGTCCGGGTGCGTGTGCAACAACTCGTCGATGATATAGGCGTAGTCGCGCGGGATGGCCTTACGCACCTTGGAGCGCGTGTAGCGGCTCGAAAGCGAGCGTGCGACCATGATGAGCTGGTCAAGCATCGTCTTGTACCAAGTTGGCGAGTCCTCGCGCTGGCTGCGGACCAGCTCAATCTTCTCGCGCGGGTAGTAAATTAGCGTGCACAGCTCGCCCTTTTCGTCAAAGGAGAGCGTGTCGCCAAAAATCTCGTCGACATGCTCGCGCACGACGCCCGAGCAGTTGTTGAGGATGTGCATAAAGGCTTCGTACTCGCCATGCACGTCGCTCATAAAATGCTCGGTGCCCTTGGGTAGGTTGAGGATGGCCGAGAGGTTGATAATTTCGGTAAACGCGGATTGTTCGGTGGGGAACTGTCTCGACAGCAGGCGCAGATACTTGAAGTCTTGCGGGTTGCGATCGAATGCGACCATGAAACACCTTCCGATGGGGCTGGTAAAACTGATAAACAGCGTCAAACGTTTATCAGTATGCGCCGCTTTTGTTTCGATTTTGCGCCGGCGGCTGAATTGTCGGCTGAACGGTTTGGTAAATCGATTTAGTTGAGGTGGATATGGCGGTTGAGTGGAGACGACAGAAGGTGTTTTCTCAGATATTTATGCGTGGGGCCGGTGGAGACGATGGTGATAAAGATGTTCGCTATTTTTGGTTCGATTTGGTAAATAGTGGACATATGTACCGTATGTAGGCTCACTGTGCGATAATTTGCGCAGCAATGAGTAAGGAGCCTCATATGAGTGATTTTGTCCTGACCTGTGAATCCGCCGCCGACCGAACCCGTGAGTTCTTTGCGTCGCGCAATATCCCTGTCGTGTGTTTTCATTACGAGATCGACGATGTTGTCCATACGGACGATCTGTATCAGTCGATTACGCCGGACAAGTTTTTTGCCCAGATTGCCGCGGGCGCCATGCCCAAGACGTCTCAGGTGAGCGTGGGTGAGTACAAGGAGTTTTGGGAGCCGTTTGTTGCCGAGGGTAAAGACGTGCTGCACCTGGCGTTGTCGTCGGGTATTTCGGGCACGTATGGATCGGCCTGCGTTGCGGCGCAGATGCTCGCGGATCGCTATCCCCAGGGCGGCAAGGTGCGCGTCATCGATTCGCTGGCGGCGTCTTCGGGCTTTGGCCTGTTGCTGGAATATGCCGCCGACGTGCGCGATAGCGGGGCTTCACTCGACGAGACGGCTGCCTGGATCGAGGAGCACAAACTCAACCTGCACCACTGGTTCTTCTCGACCGATCTGTCGAGCTATCTACGAGGCGGTCGCATTTCGGCTGCGAGTGCGATCATCGGCACGGCGCTTAAGATTTGCCCGCTTATGACGGTCGATTGCGACGGCAAGCTGTCGCCACGTGAGAAGATTCGCACTAAGAAGCGCGCGATTTCCGAGATGGCCAAGACCATGATGGCACACGTGCAGGACGGTGCGGATTATTCGGGTAAGTGCATCATGTCGCACTCGGCGTGCCGCGAGGATGCCGAGGCAGTTGCGGCGCTGATTGAGGAACAGGTTCCGCAGCTTAAAGGCAAGATTGAGATCAATGACATCGGTACTCTGATTGGCTCGCATACCGGACCTGGTACGGTGGCGCTCTTCTTTATGGGCGACAAGCGCGTGGATTAATTTGCCCCATCACGTCGCTGCATGATTGCTCAAACGATAACGGCCCGCCTCACGTTTGTGGGGCGGGCCTTGCTGTTACGATTAGCGTTTCTTTCCGCGGAAGAAGAAGCCGTGCAGTGACGGCTTGAGGCCGCGGTTGGCGCGATGCTCCTCGACGCGCTCGTGGATCGAAGCGACGCGCTCGATGACTTCGTCGGGAATCGGCACATCGGGATTCATGTTCTCGACCTGGCTGACTTCGGCGGCGGCGACCTGGTCGATAATGGGCACATCGTCGCGCGAGATGACAGGTGTGGCTTCTTCCTTCATCTTGCGATAACGCTGCATCATGTCGGTCTGTAGCTGCTGTGCCGAAGGCGGCGTCCAGATGATGGCGTTGGCGCCGGCGGCGATGGTCTCACGGATGCTCTCGGGCGTCTTGCCGCCCGGCGCGATGAGCGGCAGGTTGGGATAGTGCTCGCGCAGTTCACGCAGGACCTGGGGCGTGTTTTTGCCGGCGGCGATGTTGAGAATCTTGGCTCCGGCGCGCACTTTGGCATGCGCATCGTCGTCGCAACGTACGACCGTGGCGATGACGGGGATGTCGGCGATGTTGGTGATGTGCTCGACCATCTCGGCAGTAGCGGGGGAGTTGACCACGCAGCCCGCCGCGCCCTGCATCTCGGAGACGGCTGCCATCTGCACGGAGCGCTTACCGGTCGTAGTTCCGCCGCCCACGCCTACAAAGACCGGGCACTCGGCGACGGTCAGCAGCGCTTGCGTAATGGCGGGCTGCGGCGTGAAAGGGTAGACCGCAAAAACGGCATCGGCGTTGGAGTTGCGGATAACCGCGACATCGGTAGTGTAAATGAGCGACTTGATGCGGCGGCCGAAGAGCGTGAAGCCGCTGGCCTCCTCGATCTCGTCGGGCATGCGAAGAGCAGCCTTGCGCAGACGTCCGTCGATGGGCAGGGGCTCCATGGGGAGCAGTCCGTTGGGGGTCACGGCTACCTGGGGCTCGGTGAACTCGTCTGCGAGCTCGACCTCGGAGAAATCGACCGAGGCGACGATGTCCTCGTGAACCTCGGCGGGTACATCGATGGGAGCTTGGTCGTTTGCCGCGGCAGGCGTGTCGAAGGAGCTGGTGCCGACAAAGGCGTCGACGCGTTCGTTTAGGTCGTTGAGGGTATCCATGGAGGCTCGATTCTATGCGATGGTGGCCGGCGCGATGCAGCCGGAATTGCGAATGCTAAATCGTTTGACGAGTTGATTTTTCCCCGCCGCACCATCCGTTAGACCGAAGGGCGGGAGAACGTGAAGGAGCTGTGGTGGCGAGGATCGAGGTGCTATCTTGAAAGTCCCGTTTAAAAGAGAGGTGACGCGGTATGGAATTGACAGCAATGTTTGGCTCGATTGGCCTGTGCGTGGGCGCAATCGTTGCCGCCGCGGTCATCTACTTTGTGGTCACGGCCATTAAGGGCAAAAGGGCCGAACGCAAGGAGCGCGCGATGCTTAAACAGCATCGCGACCAGCAGGGCAAACGCGCACAGAGATAGCTTGTTGAGTTTTTGATCCGTGCGCTAGCTGCGTTTTCGGATCAGGGCAATGTAGAAGCCCTCAAAATCGCGGCTAGGCGGAATGGTCAGCGTGCCGGGCATACCGTTGGCGATGGCCGAGACATGGCCGGCGGCGATGGCCTCGGTGAGGGCGTTGCACTCGATATGCGGCTCCTCGCCGGCATCCTGGGCGCGACGCGCTTCACTTTCGCTCGGTGTGCCGTCGAGGGGGATAAGCTCGCAATCCATGTGCTTGTCGAGGGCCTCTTGCAGGGCGTCCTCGTTTTCCTGCGGCATAATCGAACAGGTGGAATAGACGAGTGTGCCGCCCGGCTTGAGGGCGCCCATGGCGCGGTCCAGAAGCGCGCGCTGCGAGCGGGCGCACTTGCCAAGCAGCTGCTCGGTCAGGCCGCGCAGGCTCTTTTCGTTGCCGCTGATGACGGTGCCCGTGCCGGTGCAGGGGGCGTCGAGCAGGATGCGGTCAAAGCGGAAGAATTCGTCGAGCTCGCGTGCGTCGATGCGCATGACAGGCACGTTTTTGGCGCCTTGGCGATGGAGGTTGGATTCAAGCTTTTCAGCGCGGGGAATGCTCATCTCGCAGGCCGTGAGGTGTGCCTGGCTCTGGGTGAGGGCGGCGATTTGCGTCGTCTTGCCACCGGGGGCCGCGCACATGTCCAGGATGTCCTCGCCGGCCTGAGCGCCCAACACCAAAGGCGGCATCATGGACGACAGGCTCTGCAGATAGATTTTGCCGTCGCGGTAGATGTCGAGATCCCACAGATCGGATACCTGGGCCTCGGGCAGGATGAAAGCGTCCGGGTACCATGCGACGGGGCGGTGGGCGATGCCGGCTGCGTCGAGCGCGGCGGCGATGTCCTCGGCGGTCGCCTTGAGGGTGTTGGCGCGCAGCGTGACCGGGCGCGTGGCTGCGGCGCCGAAGCCCTCGATCATGAGCTGAGCATCGGCGGGCGCATAGGCGCCGGCGACCGTGTCGACCATAAAGCGCGGCAGGTCGGCGGCGGAGTGTTGGGCGGCAAGCTGGTCGGAAAGCTCGGTGGCGGCAAACTGCCTGAGCTTGAGCTCGGGCTTAACCTGCTTTTTCTGCTTACGACGACGCGGCTTGGACATCCGTCTTTCCTTCCCGTCCCAAATTGACTACTTTCCGGGCACGTCGCTGCTGGCGTGCTTTAGTACTGGCTCTCGTGCTTGCTAAAGAAGTCGAAGCGCGGGGGCAGCGGCTTTACGCGGTGTTCGCCGGGCTTCTCGCCCAGGCCCTCCACAAACTCATCCGTGGAGGCAAAGATGTTATCCCAGCTAAAGAAGGCGACTGGGTCGATGTCGAAGTACTCGCAGATGAGCTCGCAGCCGGCCGGCACGATGCCGTGCATGAGCACGGTCGCCACGCGCAGCTCGGTGAAGGCGTCGACGAGGGCCTGCGTCATCGCGGTATTGGCTTGCTCGCCCTCGAGCTTGTTGGCGGCCTTGGAGGCGTCGCTCCAGCGCTTGTTGGCGGCGCGCAGGTAGTCGTCGCACACGGCGAGCGCATGGTGCGTCTCGAACTTGTACATGGCCTGCTCAAAGGCGAGGGCGGCCTGCTCGGCGGCCTCGACCACGGTGGCAGAGGCGGCGCCGGCGGGAATGCAGCCGTTGCGGTACGGGCTCTTGTCGCCCTCCTTGACGGCGACGCCGTAGAAGCAGCTGCGGGCCAGGCGGTTGAAGACGCCGGTCAAAAGAGCGCTCTCCTTAAGGGCGGGGTCGATGACGCGCTTGTCGTCGCAGGCGCGCACCTCGTTGCCGTCTTTGTCCTTGCCGGTCACGCGGGTGTCGTATGCCTTGGGGCTAAAGCTCACCGGCTTCTCGGACAGGCCGAGCGACAGCCAGTGCGCGCGCATCTGCTCGCAGGTGTAGTGGTTGAGCAGGTCGTCTGCCGGTGGGGGAGGCGTCTGCGAGGACGAGCTTGCCTTTTTGCCCATGTAGAGCAGGTGGTAGCAGGCGCTGACGGTGCTTTGCGTGAGGTTCCAACCCAGGGCCTTCCACATGGCGGTCTGCGCGATGCAGTAGAAGTAGATGTTGTCCTGGCCAATGAACTGGTAGATCTGTGCGTCATCCGAGCACCACCAGTCGCGCCAGTCGAGCGAGCTGTGCTGGTAGGTGGGCGCGGGGACCTGCGTGGAATCGGCGGAGGGCTCGCCCATAAGGGCGGCGTCCTGGGCGGCGACACCCTCGGTCACGCCGGCGGCCTTGGCATCGCGTGCGAGCACGGTGCGCGTATAGCTGATGGGTGCCCATAGGCTCTCGGGCCAGCACCAGCAGGTGACGTCGGAGACGCCGTCGACCTCGGGCACCGGAACGCCCCAGTCGATGTTGCCGGTGATGCGGAAGGGCACGAGCGCCTTGCCGCTGCGGAAGCGCACGCCACCGTTGGCGAGCACTGCGTGAGCGTCGTCGCGCTCCTTCCAGCTGGGGAAGGTGACGGTAAAGCTGCTCTTGTTGCCCTCGGGCTCCAGCACGGTGTGCTCGGGCAGCTGGTCCTCGACGGCGTCGAAGGCCTCGCGGAACTTGTTCTGGATGTAGAGCTGAGCCGGCAGCAGCCACTCCTCCATGGTCTTGGAGACCACGGAGCGAACCTGCGGGTTCTGGGCGAGCTTGGCGGTGTAGGTCTTCATAAAGTCGAGGTAGGCCGGCAGGTCGAAGTAGAGGTTGTCGACCGGGCGCAGCTCGGGCACCTCGCCGGTGAGCTGGCTCTTGGGCGCGATGAGCTCCTCGGGCTCAAACTGGTGACCCAGGTCGCACTCGTCAGCATAGGCCTTCTCGGACTTGCAGCCCTGGATGGGGCAGCTGCCAATCACCTGGCGGCCGTTGAGGAACGTGCCGGCCTTGGCATCGTAGAACTGCAGCGTGGAACGCTTTGAGATGGTGCCCTGCTCGTGCAGGCGCTCGATAATCTCGGCGGTCACCTCGTTGTGAATCTGCGCAGCCGGCTCAAGGCCCGAGCCGCCGTAGATATCGCAGCTGATGTTGTAGTTGTTGAGGGTTGCGGCCTGGCGGGAGTGATTGGACTCGACATACTCGCTAATGGACTTGTCGTAGCCCTCGTTCTCCTTGAGCTTGCGGTAGCTCTCCATGATGGGCGAGCCGTAGCAGTCGGTGCCCGAGGTGAAGATGACGTTCTCGCGGCCCAGGCGGTCGCGCAGGAAGCGGGCGAAGAAGTCGGCCGGGACAAAGACGCCGCCAACGTGGCCAAAGTGAAGGCCCTTGTTGCCGTAGGGCTCGCCGGCGGTAACGATGGCGCGGCGAGGCCAGCTGGGACGGTCGTTCATGGAGTATTTGGATGCCATGGGACTCCTTCGCATATGGTGGGAGCGCAGCCGGGCGTGGGGCTCGGCGACGCGGTGGTCAATTCGTGCATATCGTTCGACATTATCGCACATGCGGACGGGTACGTGGCAGGGGCGCTATCCTAAGATGCTATGAATGAGATTTCCAACATACATGCGTTTGAGGACGAGGATTTTCTGCACGCTTGCTTCGTGTGGGGGATGGTCGTAGTCGGCGTGTTTGCCGTGTGCCTGGTGCCGGTGTTTATGCTGCTGGGCGGGCCTGCAGACTTGGATGTGGCTGACGCGGGCGGCTGGATGGCCGTCTTGGGCTGGATGGTCGGCTTGACTGCGGTTTCGGCGGCTTCATTTGCCGTGCACGAGCTGGTGCACGGTGTGTTTTTTAAGCTGCTGGCGCCTGCGGGCGCGAAGGTGACCTTTGGGGCGAATCGCGAGACGGCGATGATCTATGCCTGCGCCGAGGGCGTTGTGTATTCGCGCCGGCGGTACGTGGCGGTTTGCCTGGCGCCGACGGTTGTTGTGACGACAGCGTTTGCCCTGGGGTTTGCGTTTTCGGGCTATCCGCTGCTGTGCTATTTGGCGGCCGGCTTGCATTTGTCGGGCTGTGTAGGCGACTGGTATTACGTGCGGACCATCTTGCGCGACCGCCGCATTGTCGCCTGCGAGGACACGTCCTTCGGCGTGCGCTTTTTCGGGTGAGGAGATGTCGATGAAGCCGTTGTTGCTGCATGCGTGCTGTGCACCATGCTCGCTTGAGCCGGTCCGCCTGCTGCGCGAGGAAGGGTTTGAGCCCACAATCTGCTGGACAAACCCCAATATTCAGCCTCACGATGAATGGCAGCGGCGTTTGGACGAGCTGCGCCGGTGGTGTGCCGATGGCGACATCGAGCTTATCGAGGCGGGGGAGGACCGTGAGCGCTGGGAGGCCGGCGTGGCCCCGCTGGGAGCCGACCGAGCCCGTCGCTGTCGCGCGTGCTATGCCCTGCGTCTGGCCGAGGCGTGCCGTGTGGCCCAGGAGCGCGGGTTTGAGTTTGTGGGCACGACGCTCGCCGTCTCGCCGTATCAGCTGTTCGACACCTGCAATGACGTGCTCGAGCGCTTGGCGGCGGCACATGGGCTCACCCCGGTGATTCGCGATTTTCGCCCGTATTACCCCGAGGCCACGCGTCGTTCGCGCGAGCTGGGCATGTATCGGCAGAATTACTGCGGCTGCCGATTCTCGGCCGTCGAGGCGGCCATGGACCGCGCCCGCATCCGCGACGAGCGCAAAGCGTCCAAAAAGTAGTTCTTTTGGGCTGGCAGCCTGCTAGGATGTAGAGCGGACTTTAACTATATAAGGAGTATCCGACGTGTCTATGCGTACCGATGATTTTGACTATAACCTGCCCGAAGAGCTCATCGCCCAGGCTCCTGCCGAGCCGCGCGACTCCTGCCGCCTGCTGGTGGTGGATCGCAAGGGCTCCCAGGCGGGAACGCCGCTGGAGCACGGCGGTACCGTTGAGCACCGCATCTTCCGCGACATCATCGACTATATCGAGCCGGGCGACGTGCTCGTCATCAACCAGACGCGCGTGATGCCGGCCCGTTTGATCGGTCGCAAGACGGGCTCGGGCGGCGTGGTCGAGACGCTGCTGCTCAAGCGCCGCGAGGATGTTGACCCGCTGGGTCACGTTTGGGAGTGCCTGGTCAAGCCGGGCAAGCGTCTGAAGCCCGGTGCCCAAATTGAGTATCGCGCCGGTGGCGCCCATGCGCCCGAGGGGGCTCCCGTGGTGCTGACGGCCGAGGTCGTCGACTTTGTCACCGATAGCCGCGGTGGCCGTCTGGTGCGCTTTGAGCCGGCCGGTTGCAATGCCGCCGGCGACCCGCGCACGCTCGACGAGGCTATCCATGCTGCCGGCCACGTGCCGCTGCCGCCTTACATTACCGATTACGAGGGCGATCCCGAGAAGTACCAGACCGTCTACGCCATGAAGGAGGAGCACTCGGCTGCCGCTCCTACGGCGGGTCTGCATTTTACTCCTGAGCTCATGGCCGCTATCGAGGCCAAGGGTGCCAAGTTTGCCGCCGTCGAGCTCGAGGTGGGCATCGATACCTTCCGCTTGGTGGAGGAGGACGACCCTACGCAGCACGTCATGCACACCGAGCGCTACCACGTGTCGCAGGAGGTTGTCGACGCCGTGCATAAGGCCAAGGCGGAGGGCCATCGTGTGATCGCCGTCGGCACTACCGCGGTGCGCTCGCTCGAGAGCGCGTTTGACACGGACGCGCCGGTGTCCGATCCGGCCGTGACGGCGCGCTATTTTGAAGGCCGCGAGGACGGGGCCGATACGCTTGGCCGCGGTGACATCGTGGTGCGCGAGAGCGCCACGACGCAGCTTTACCTCATGCCCGGCTCGACCTATCACGTGGTCGATGCGCTGATCACGAACTTCCACGTGCCGCGCTCCACGCTCATGATGCTCGTGAGCGCGCTTGCCACCCGCGACCAGATCATGGATGCCTACGCCGCTGCTATCGAAGAACGTTACCGCTTCTTCAGCTTTGGCGACGCGATGCTCATTTGTTAGTTACGCGGTTCTACGAACCGCGTAACTACTCGACGCTGCGCGGGCCGCATTTGGACAATCTGACGTTCAACTTCAAGGGCGCGACCAGAAGGTCAGCGCCCTTTCGTTTCACGTCACCTTGTCTCAAATGCGGCCCGCTCGCTGTCCGTCCTCTACCTGCGGCGTTGTCTTGCTCCGGATGCGGCAGTTAGGGACGTTCCTTTTAATATGAGCAGGACATTGTCAAGAGGCAAAATCGGGCCTGGCCCCAACGATATGGGGTCAGGCCCTCTCCCTATATCAACCCGTCCGCGGCGACCTCGGCGTGTCTTCCCGACGCTCGTCTTTGCAGTTTAATATCCGCCCGTGGCGATCTCTCGCTGGGCAATCCGTTGCTACGGCTGAGGCTTCTACGTCGAACCGACAGTCTGTGCACGCGTGTGGCGCCCTGGGCGCTCGCAGAAAAGGGACCTGAGGTTCGCCTCAACGGCTTCGGATCCAACCGCTTCCGGGGTGATCGGCTTATGTGCGGGGGACCGCCCATTACAGTCTGAAGTGGGCCACCGATAAATTTCGATGGCGAGCATTCGGCGCATTGCCTACGATACGGGCAAGCCCCGAGGGGCCGCCGATCGGGCGCCTCCGGATGGCCGTCTGCCCCTGCCCCGTAGAGGGCCCGGGGGGTGTTGCCACCGGGGGCGCTCGCCGCTCCGGACGACTGATAGGAAACTGCCGGGCGCAAGCGCCACGGCCAGGTAATGTGGGTGTCGCAGGGAGGGGTTCCGATCGGCCTACCGATTGGAGGATAACACCGTGGCACCACCTAGAATGCCGGAAGCCGTCATCGGGCTCGATGTCGGGAAATTGTCCCATTGGGCATGCGTCGCGACCCGGGACGGCGAGATACTGCTGAGCGCCCCCGTCGCGAACAGGGAGGGCGATCTGGACTCGCTGTTCGGCCGCTTCCCCGACGCGCTCGTGGTCGTCGACCAGTCGCGCAACATAGGCGCCCTCGCGCTCGCCCGCGCCAAGGCGGCCGGGATGTCGGCGGCGTACCTGCCGGGACTCGCGGCACACGGGGCCGCCAGGCTCTTCGCCGGCGACGCCAAGACCGACGAGCGGGACGCAATGGTCATCGCGAAGACGGCGCTGGGCATCCCCGACGCACTCCTGCCGGTCGGGGATCCGGGCCCGACGGTCGCGGCGGCGAGGGCGCTGGCCGCCCAGAGAAACTTCCTGACCTGCGAAAACACCAGGAGCAAGAACCGGCTGCGCAGCATCCTGCTGGAATCGTGCCCCGCCTTCGAGGCGTTGGTCGACCTGTCCGACGGTCCCCAGCTGAGGCTCATGGCATCCCTCGGCGGGGCCTGGTCGGTGGCCGACGCCGGGCCCCGCAGGGCGGCGGCGCTCACGCGCGGGGCGGCGCGCGGCAAGATCGAGGCCCTCGTCCGCTCGACGGCCTCCTCGACAAGGCCGGACGCGGCGGCCATCGCCGCCGAGGACCGGGCGGTGAGGCTGCTCGCGCGCAGGATCTCCGAGAACTCGGCGGAGATCGATGTGATCACGGCGGAGATATCCGCCCTCCTCGAGGGCGACGATACCTACCGATGCCTCCTGACGGTGCCGGGGATCGGCCCCAAAACCGCTTCCGAGCTCGCGATCTCCATAGATATCGAAGACTTCCCAAGCCACGACAGGCTCGCGTCGTACTGCGGCCTGGCGCCGCGCAACCGCCAGTCGGGGACCTCGATCTCCTCGGTGACGGCATCGCGCCAAGGCAACAAGAGGCTGAAGAACCTGCTCATATTCTCGTGCAACTGCCTTACCCGGACAGAGGGAAGATGGGGCGATTACTACGCTAGGTGCCGAGAGCGGGGCATGCCGCACGGCAAGGCGCTCAAGGCGCTGGCACGAAAGAGGCTGAAGGTCATCTACGCGATCATGCGGGACAGGGTGCCCTACGCCGCCTAGTCGAAGCGCTCCGAACAGATTGGAGCCCATCGGCCGAAAGGCCTGGCGTTAGCATGTCGCGATTCAATCTCGAAAACAGCATTGCCCAGTTGACAAAACTATAGGAACACCCCCCTACGCCTCCTCGGCCATGAGGCCGACCGCCCACACCCAGCAGGCGAGCTCGCGCGCCGTGGCGACGTTCGCCTTGTTGTTGTGGACCCCGCGCGCGAGCAGGGTCCCGCGCCTCTCGACCAGCCTCCGCACGCCCTTGGCGGCATGCCTGCGGGCGCCCGGGTCCGGGGCCTGGCCCCTGGCGGGCTCCTTCGGCCGCGCGGAGCACGTCAGGTAGTGCCACGCGGCCTCGACCAGCGCCTTTCTCAGGTGCTTGTTGCCCGCCTTGGTGATCGCGCCCCTGCGGTCGCTCTCCCCGCTGGAGTGCTCGGAGGGCGTCAGGCCGACCCATGCGGCGAACGACCGGGCATTCCTGAACCTCGAGAACTCGCCGGCCTCGAACACGAGGTCGGCGGCCGTCGCGGTGTCGACGCCCTTGAGGCAGCGCAGGGAGTCGACCCTCCTCCTCCACCTGGGCTTGCGGGTCTCGGCCTCGACGAGCCCCTCGAGCCTCGCCTTGTCCTCCGCCGCCCGCCTGACCGCGTCGACGTAGTAGGCGAGCGCCTCGTTGTCGGCCCCCTCCGCGAACCTTATCGACTCGATCCAGGACCAGTGCGCCCGGGTCCAGTTGCCCTTCCTGCGGCCGGTGGGCGTCCTCTCGTCGAAGACGAGCCCGTGCCTGAGCAGGAACTTGGAGAGCCGCTGCTTCGAGCGCGAGAGGTCGTCCCTCGCGTCCTCGAGCGCCCTGGTCAGGTCGCGGGCGGCCTCGCACTCGTCGTCGGGGACCCACACCTCGACCACGTTGCCGACCGACAGCATGCGGGCGAGGAACTCGGCGTCGTTGCGGTCGTTCTTCCTGCGCCTGTCCGCGCTGGGCTTGATCATCTTCGAGACGGCGCCGACCACGCAGTCGACCCCGAGGCCGGAGAGCCTCTTCTGCAGGTCGAACCCCGTGACCCCGGACTCGTACACGCACTTGGCCTTTGGGTCCACGGACCGCACCCACTCCGCGACTGCCCCGGCGTCGTAGCCGAAGGTCGCGCAGCGCACCTCCCCGGTCATGACGTCGAGGGAGACTGCCTTTATCGAGCGGGCGTGGACGTCGAGGCCGACGAAGGTGGTAGTATCGAGCATGGGAGCCCCTTCCATGAATGCGGCGTGGCCGCCGCGGCTGAATTAGACACTCACCATTGTCGGCCTAATCCGCGGTCTTTCATGCAGCAGGGGCTCTCAATGTTTTTATGTCCTGCTCATATCGTCTCTGCCGGCAGTTTGGGACACTCCTTGTAGTCATTGGGGACGTTCTTAAATGACTACTTGCTCGCGAACAGCCAGACTAGGATGATCGCCAGGATTGCGGCGACGATGCAGACGATGGCGCCGGTGAATTTGATGCGTGAGTCGCGGGTACGCTCGCGCACCGCGTCCTCGGTGGCTTCGAGCTGGGTAACCTCTCGCTCGGTCTCGGCGTGTTCGGCTTTGTCTCGGGCCAAGGATCCTGCAAGCGACTCAGTAATCTCTGGGTGGTCGTGTACTTCGTTCGCCTGTTCGATGATCGACTGCGCATGTGCGGCATCTGCTTGGGCGTTGGCGATGCTCTGCTCTTGGTCGCGGCGTGCCTTGTCCTCGGCGGCGATCTTCTCGCGCAGTTCGCGCTGGCGCGTTGCAGCGGCGGTTTTTGCGGTCTGCAGCTCGTCGCGCGCGGCATCGGCCTCTGCCGTCACGGCTTGGTGCGCGCGTTTGGCTTCGGCAATGGGGGCCTGCGCCTGTTCGACGGCCTGCTCGGCTGCGGCAAGCGAGTGTTCAAGGTCGGCGGTGATACGCGGGACATCTTCTTCGGCTTTACGCAGGGCATCTGCCGTGTCGGAGATCTGCATCGAGAGCTCGCTGGTGCGCACCGTATAGTTGGCGGGATTTGCCGAGGGATTGCGTTGCAGCTCGGCATACTCATGACGCAGTGTCTCGAGCTGGGCGCGCGTGGCGTCGACGGTTTGTTGTGCGGCGGCAATGCCGGCGTCTCGCTCGGCCTGCACCTTGTCGCGGATGCGCTTGGAATCCTCAAGACGGCGAACGAGGCGGTTGCCGGTCTCGCGCGAGCTCGCCTCGCGGGCCTCCACGGCATCGAGCGCGGCCTTCAGGCGGAGCTCGGTCGCGTCATCCTCTGTCTTCATTTGTTCGAGCTGACCCTTGAGCTCTGCTACTTTGGAAGCATGGACATCGCGATCGATTTCGGCTGCCGCAGCGGTCTTTTGCGCTGTGGCGATCGCCTGACGCTGGTCGGCGACGATCTGCTCGTAGCGGCCTGCGATATCCTGGCGCGTCTCGAGTTCCTCGGCCTGATCGGCAATGCGCTGCTCAAGTTCGGCCAGGTGGGCGCGGGCATCGGCAAGTGCCTTTTTCGCGGCGTTCATCTCACGCATGGCCGAGGCACCCTGGGCGATAAAGGTGCCCACGGCGTTCGCAGTGTTCGAGACAGCGGTCCCCAGATCGCGGCTCGCGGCGGGGGAGTGCGGGGCGGTCGGGCGAGCGGTGTCGGCAGCGTCCGCATCGGCAGCCTGCGGCGCGGCGATATTGCCGGTACCGCCCTCGACCACAGAAAAGCCTGCTGCGTGCGGATCGACCGCATCGGCGCCAATCGTGGGGTGCTCGAGCTGCAGAAACGAGGGCATGGTGCTGCCCTGGTCGGCAACCGGAGTCTCGCCGGGCACAAAGGTCGAGGCCGCCTCGGCGGCCTCCTCTTCCTCGGCATCGATATCGGCATCGGCGACGGCGTCTTTCATCGCTTTGACAGCATCCATCATGGAGTCCATGACGGCATCGAGCTCTTCTTCCGAAGACACCTCGATGGGGCCCGCTGCTTGCGGGGCGTCGTCCTGAGCGGGCGCATCGTCGTTTTGCTCATCGGCGTTTTCTGTTTCGGGGGTTTCCGCCGTAGCGCTTTCGTCCAAGATGGGGTCGTCGATGTCGATACTATCGCAGGTCACAGCGTCAGTATCTGCGGTGACGTCTGCGGAATCATCAATATGCTGTTGAGTCTGGGGGTCCAGCTCGTCTGTCATAGGCATGTGCTCCTCATCGTTGTTTGTCACCCTATGATAAAGTCTCGCGCCGACATCCCGCGCGCCGCAGCAAAGTTTCAAAACGTGTTCGATGGCTCGTTTGGCTGACAAAAATTCGGCCTCTTTATCCAGTTCGTGCTTGACATTCCCTTCGCCGAATGACGTTGTGCCGTTCGCCTGCTGCGGTCTTTATTTTTCACTTGAACCCGCTAAAGTTGCATTTCAGCTTTTGGCGCGTGAAGTTGGATGCGCGCAGTCGGCGGGTGGGCCCGTCGCGATTTGAAAGGACTTTGTATGGGAC
Organism: Collinsella aerofaciens ATCC 25986; assembly: GCF_010509075.1. Taxonomy (NCBI): domain Bacteria; kingdom Bacillati; phylum Actinomycetota; class Coriobacteriia; order Coriobacteriales; family Coriobacteriaceae; genus Collinsella; species Collinsella aerofaciens. Next base: position 943,166 of record NZ_CP048433.1, on the reverse strand, counting down.
TTTTCACTGGTAAGACCGTGATCGTCACCGGCGGCGGCAAGGCCACGCTTAAGGACGGTTCCGCTGGCTCCATCGGCTACGGCATCGATATCGCTTTTGCCAAGGAGGGCGCGAACCTCGTCATCACCGGCCGCAACGTCGCTAAGCTCGAGGCCGCCAAGGAGTCTCTCGAGGCCGAGTACGGTGTCAAGGTTCTGCCTGTTCAGGCCGATGTTTCAGCCGGTCAGGACAACGAAGCCGTCGTCCAGAACGTCATCGACAAGGCCATTGAGGAGTTTGGCCGCATCGACGCCGTCGTCAACAATGCTCAGGCTAGCGCCTCGGGCGTGACCATCGCCGATCACACCATGGACCAGTTTAACCTGGCCATTTACTCCGGTCTGTATGCTACCTATCTGTACATGCAGAAGGCCTATCCGCACCTGAAGGAGACTAAGGGCTCCGTGGTCAACTTTGCCTCGGGCGCCGGCCTGTTTGGCAACTATGGCCAGTGCAGCTATGCTGCCGCCAAGGAGGGCATCCGCGGCCTGACCCGCGTTGCCGCCAACGAGTGGGGCAAGGACGGCATCAACGTCAATATCGTTTGCCCGCTTGCTTGGACCGCTGCGCTCGAGAACTTCCAGGATGCTTACCCCGAGGCTTTCAAGGCCAACGTCCACATGCCGCCGGCAGGCCACTACGGCGACGTTGAGAAGGAGATCGGCCGCGTGGTCGTTCAGCTCTGCGGTCCCGACTTTAAGTACATGAACGGCGAGACCGTCACCCTCGAGGGTGGCATGGGCCAGCGGCCGTAGGGTTACGCGGTTTTTCCAAACCGCGTAACGGCTCGACGCTGCGCGGTCACCAGGGCGACAACTTGTCATTCAAAGAGGGCGGCATGACCAGAAGGTCTATGCCGCCCTCTTTTCATGCCAATTTGTTCGCCCTGGCGACCGCTCGCTGACGTCGCCAGAGCATCGGCGTTGCCTTGGCTGTTGGAGATGATCTCGTAGTCGTTGGGTGTTCCTATAGTTTTGTCAACCGTCGGGGCTACTCCCGGTAGGGCACCCGGTCGCGCATCACGGCGTATATCGCCCTGAGCCGCTTCCTCGCGACGGCCTTGAGCGCCCGCCCGTGCCCCATGCCCCGCGCCCTGCAGGCCCGGTAGTACTCGCCGTAGCGCCCCGAGGACCTCACCAGGCTGTTGCACGAGAAGATCAGCAGGGACTTGAGCCTCGCGTCGCCGCGCCTGGACGCCCTGACCGACCTCACCGACGTGCCGGAGCTCCTCACCCTCGGGGCTATGCCGCAGTACGAGGCCAGGTGGTCGTGGTCCGGGAACCTCCCGATGTCGACCGACACCGCGAGCTGCGCCGCGGTCCTCGGGCCGATGCCGGGCACGGTGAGCAGACACGCGTAGGTCTCGTCGCCCTCGAGCAGCGCCGCCGTCTCGGCCTCGAGGGCCCCGGCCTCGTCGAGGGCCTCCGATATCCGGGCGGCCAGGAACCTGATGTTAGCGCTAATCTAAAATTAACCACTTTCGCAAACGCATCTCGCCGAATGCGCTAACGCGCTTTCGCCGACCCCGCTAACGTACTTTCACCAACTGCGCTAACGGAACTATGCTCCGATCGGGTATCCGACCCGGGAGGAGCGGGATATGGAGCGAAACGTAATGGGAGAGCTGAACGTCTACAGGGGGTCCGGCGCGAAGCCGAACTTCAGCGAGATCGCGAGGAGGCACGGCATGGACCGGCACACGGTCGCCAAGTACTGGCGGGAGGGCGAGGCCGCCGCCGACGGGAGGTCCGCGAGGGGCAGCGCCTTCGACCCGCTCGAGGAGGTGATCCGCGCGAAGGCCCAGCTGCCCGGGATGACCAAGATGGCCGTGTACGCGTTCCTGCGCGAGGGCCGCGGGGAGGGGCTGCCCGGGTACGGCGCCTTCACCGCATGGTGCCGGGGCCGCGACGTGCCCTTCGGGGGTGTGGGCGGCCGCGAGCCGCACCCGCGGTTCGAGACGCCCCCGGGCAGGCAGCTGCAGTTCGACTGGAAGGAGGGCATGAGGCTCGTCGACTCGGAGGGCGAGGTCTTCGAGTTCAGCGTGTTCACCGCGACGCTCGGCTATTCCCGGAAGCACCGCTTCATACCGGTCAGGAGCCGCACGCTCGACGACCTGCTGTCCTGCCTGCTCGCCACCTTCACCCGCCTCGGCGGCGTCCCGGAGGAGTGCATCACGGACAACATGTCGTGCCTGGTGACCGTCTCGGGCCGCAGGAGGACCAGGCAGGAGAGGGCGTGGCGGTTCGCGCGGGAGGCCGGCTTCGAGCTCAGGCTCTGCGCGCCGCGCTCGCCGCAGACCAAGGGCAAGGACGAGTCGGCCAACCGCTTCCTGAACCGCCTGCTCGCCTACGGCGGCGAGTTCACCGGGTGGAGCGGCCTCGCCGAGGCGGTGGCCCGGATCGAGGCCCAGGCAAACTCGGAGCCGAACCGCACCACCGGCCTGCCGCCTGACGCGCTGTTCATGCGGGAGAAGGAGAGCCTGCGACCCATCGGGAACCTCCGTCTCCTCGAGTCGATGGTGGGCGACGTGAGCGTCCAGACCGTCCCGCCGACCATGCTCGTCAGGGCCGCCGGCAGGGAGTGGTCCGTGCCCAGGCGCTGCATCGGCCGGCGCGTGAGCGTCATAGCGATGCCCGGCGGCCAGGTCGTGGTGAGGATGGCCGGCGAGGAGGTCGCCGTCCACGACGCCGCGTCCGGGCCGTCGAGGCCCATCAACTACGACCCCGACCACTATGGGCAGGCCCTCGAGGGGAAGCGCGGCCTGGCCGACGCGGACATCGCCGAGGCCGCGCGCGCCAACCTCGCGCTGCTCGACTCGCTCGGAGGGGCGTGATGGGCGCCGTCGCGGAGGGTAGCCCCTCGATCAGGGCGCAGGCGAACCTCTCCGCGCTCGGGCTGCACGAGATGGCGGCGTCCCTGCCCGACTACGTGAGGATGGTCGCCGCGGGCGAGCGGGGCTTCGCCTCCGCCCTCGAGGAGATGACGCGCGTCGAGGTCGCCGCCCGGGAGGTCAGGATTACCAGCCAGCGCATACGGTCGTCGGGGTTCCCCTACGTCAAGGGGCTGGCGGACTTCGACTGGGACTTCCAGCCGTCGGTCCCGCGCGCCGAGATCGAGGAGCTCGCGACCCTGAGGTTCGTCGAGCGGGCCGAGAACGTCCTGTTCGTGGGGAGCCCCGGCGTGGGCAAGACGCACCTCGCCGTCGCGCTGGGCATCGAGGCGGTCAGGGCGGGGCGCGAGGTCAGGTTCGTGGACTGCGCCCGGCTCGTCGAGGACCTGGAGGACGCCTCGTCGCGCGGCATCCTCAAGAAGAGGCTCAAGTACTACGCCCACTCGAGGCTGCTGATCATCGACGAGCTCGGCTACCTCGACGTCGGTAGCGCGGGCGCGGACCTGCTGTTCCAGCTGATATCGACGCGCTACGAGCAGCGCTCGACGATCATCACCACCAACGTGGGGATCAGCGGCTGGGGCAGGGTGTTCGGGGACGACGTGGCGGCGAGCGCGATCGCGGACAGGGTGTGCCACCACTGCCACCTGGTCAAGATAACGGGCAGGTCCTACAGGCTGAAGGACCTGCCGAGGGACGGTCCCGTCAAGCCGTGACCGGAATCGGTGAAAATACGTTAGCGCAACCGGTGAAACCGCCTTTGCGCGAACGGCACGCCTGTTTAGCGAAACTGGTGAAAAATAGATTGACGCTAACACCCGGGACCCCCGACAGGGAGTCCGGCACGCCCAGGGCGGTCCGCGCGATCACCGCGGCGTCGCGCTCGTCGGTCTTGGCCTCGCCGGCGAACAGGCCCGCGGCGCGGCTGGCGGCGAGCCCGGGCAGGTGGGCGACCCCGAGCCCCGCGGCGCGGGCCCGCCTCACGGCGAGGGACCCTATGTTGCGGAACTGGTCGACGACGACGAGCGTGCCGGCGGGCGCGGAGGCGAACAGCGCGTCGAGCTCGGCCTCCCTGTTGCGGACGGGGGCGCTGGCCAGCACCTCCCCGTCGCGGTCGATCAGGCAGGCCCAGTGCGACGACTTGCCGACGTCCAGGCCGAGCACGGCCGCGGGTCTGGTGGATGGCGCTTTCACGGTGGTATCCTTCCGGTAGTCGTTCGACCGGATGGCCTCCCCCTCGGCACTCACATTACCAGCCGCGGCGCCTGCCCGGCACTTTCCTATCAGCCGTCGGGGGCGGCGCGTCCCGCGCCGGCAGCACCCAACAGGCCCTCTCGGGGGCAGGGACGTTCGGCCGTGCGCGGGCGCCCGGTCGGCGGCCCGTTCTGGGCGCGCCTCAATCGTAGCCCGAGACGGTCCCGGGCTGACAATTTCGACTGTAATGGACGTTCTTAAATGACTAGTCATAAGGGACACTCTTGCCGGCACTTGGGGACAGTCCCTAAGTGCCGGCAGATTGGGACACTCCTTTGCAAGATGGCGCTGAAGATTGTCCTCGACGACTAGTCGTTTAATGCATCAGTTTCTGTCGAGTCGGTGCGGTTTGCTGGTTGCCCGTATAATGGTTTGCGTATGAACCGCAACCAAGGAGTTCCAGTTTATGGACCAGAGCCTTTTTAAATTCGACCTGATCGCCGAGGACCCGACGACGCATGCGCGTGCCGGCGTGCTGCACACCCCGCACGGCGACATCGAGACGCCGATCTTCATGCCCGTGGGCACCAAGGCAAACGTCAAGGGCATTCCTACCGAGACCGTTAAACAGCTCGGCGCCCAGATCGTGCTTGCCAATACTTATCACCTGTCCATGCGTCCCGGCGAGGACACCATCGCCGAGCTGGGCGGGCTGCACAAGTTTATGAACTGGCATGGCCCCATTCTTACCGACTCGGGCGGCTTCCAAGTGTTCAGCCACAACGACGCCGTCAAGCTCACCGACGAGGGTGTGCGCTTTATCGTCAACGATTACGACGGTCGCCACGTGTTCTGGACGCCCGAGGACAACATGGAAATCGCCATGAAACTCGGCTCCGACATCTGCATGCAGCTCGACCAGTGCCCGGGCTATCCCGCCACGCGCGCCTACGTTGAGCGCGCCGTGGAGCTGTCGAGCATGTGGGCCGAGCGCTGCTATAATGCACACACCCGCGATGATCAGGCACTCTTTGGCATCGTCCAGGGTGGCATGCATCTGGACCTGCGCCTGCGTTCGCTGCGCCATCTGGAAGAGTGCGGCGACTTCCCCGGTTACGGCATCGGTGGCTACTCGGTGGGCGAGGACCACGAGACCATGTTCGAGACCCTGGCACCGCTCGTAAGCGAGTACATGCCCAAGCACAAGCCGCGCTACCTGATGGGCGTCGGCAACCCCACCACCCTCGTGCGCGGTGTGGGTGTGGGCATCGACATGTTCGACTGCGTGCTACCGACGCGCACCGGCCGTATGGGCACGGCGTTTTCGAGTGAGGGTCGCCTCAACTTCCGCAACGCGCGCTTTGCGCACGACGACGGCCCCATCGATCCCACCTGCACCTGCCCGGTGTGCACGGGCGGTTACAGCCGCGCACTCATTCGCCACATGGTCACGCAGAAGGAGATGCTCGGCGGCATTCTGCTGTCGATGCACAACATCTACTACCTGCTCAACCTTATGCAGCGTGCCCGTCAGGCCATTATCGAGGGCCGTTACGGCGCATTCGTGAGCGATTGGATGAATAGTCCTGCCGCGGTGGATTACTAAGGGCGACAGGCGCGCTTACAGAGCGTGGGCAACGGCAAAGGCTGAGCGGCAGCCGCTCGTCACATTCGCTGACGTCGGCTGCGCGACCGCTGACCGATGCCTTGCAAGCGCATAACGCATCGTGGGTACCATACCGAATAGTTGATGTTCGGGCGGGTGTTTGACGCATGGCGTCGACCCCGCCCGCTTTTCTTTTTCTCGATAGGAGTACCCATGATTAAGAATGAGAACGTCGAGGGCGAGCCCGCCTACGACGAGACGTACCGCCGCGGCCCCGTGGTTATGCGCGGCCCCATGATTCCTAAGGACAACACCTACGCCAACCTGCTGGCGCCCGAGGATTCGACCGACTGGCTGCATGCCGATCCCTGGCGCGTGCTGCGCATTCAGGCCGAGTTTGTCGATGGCTTCGGCGCGCTTGCCGAGCTTGGCCCCGCAGTGACCATCTTCGGCAGTGCCCGCACGCCTAAGACCGATCCGCTCTACAAGGCGGCGCGTACCGTCGGGCGCAAGATCGCGCAACGTGGCGTGGCGGTTATCACCGGTGGCGGCCCCGGCATCATGGAAGCGGCCAACAGGGGAGCGGCGAGTGTCAACGGCAAGTCAGTTGGCCTGGGCATTGAATTGCCGCACGAGCAGGGGCTCAATAAATACGTAAACCTCGGTATGAACTTCCGCTACTTCTTTGTGCGCAAAACCATGTTCGTTAAGTACAGCTCGGGCGCCATCGTGTTTCCCGGCGGCTTTGGCACGCTCGACGAGATGTTCGAGGTGCTCACGCTGGTGCAGACGCACAAGGTCAAGCGCATGCCGCTCGTGCTGGTGGGCAGCGAGTACTGGCAGGGCCTGTTCGACTGGCTCAACGGCCCGGTGATGAGCGCCGGTATGATCAGCCCGCTCGATCCGGATTTGGTACACATTACTGACGACCTCAACGAGGCCGTCGACATTGCGCTCAGCGGGTTGATGTAGAGCAATCGTGCCCACCGCGACATGAATATGTATGGCAATCTGATGCTATCTAACGTCAGTTTGCCGTTTATATTGGGTATACTGATGCAAAAGACGAGAGCGAGGAGGTCGCAAATGTCTACAGCAACAGTTAAGCCTACGACGGTTCGCATCGAAGAGGGGCTCAAGGAGCAGGCGACTGAGTTCTTGGATTCGGTCGGCCTCAGCCTCAATTCCTATCTCAATCTTGCCGTTCGGCAGCTGGTAAATCAGCGAAAGATTCCTTTTGAGATTGTAGGAAGGGCGGAGGTGCCCAACGAGGCGACGAGGCGTGCCATGGTGATCGCCGAGGCTCATGAGTTGGGGGTTTTGCCGGACGATAGCCCATCATTCAACAACGCTGATGAGCTTATATCATTCCTCGATGAGGACTAGCGATGTTTGAGATTAAAGTCGAGGCTCAGTTTAAGGCGGATTATAAACGGACGATGCGCATCCATCCGCAGCTAAAAACCGAGTTTAAGGCGGCGGTCGCAGAGCTTGCAGCTCACGGCTCGCTTCCCGCGGAATATGGCGCCCATGAGCTTTCAAACCCGGGCGGAAACTACAACGGCCACATCGATTTCCATCTATCCGATGGCTTGGTCGATGTGGTCGTTCTTTATCTTCCCCATAAGACTAACCCAGTGATTAGGCTGGTAAGAATGGGCGCTCATCAGGAGTTGTTTCAGGGTCCGCTGGGCTGATCGCCGATTTCCAAGTTGTGGTGGAATAGGGATTGATTGGCGGCTAATAAGCCAAAAACAGTCCCCATTTCACCATAACTGATGTGGGCGTCCCTAGCGAGTTGGCTGGTAGCGGGGGCAGTAGCTGATGGCGATGGCGTCGACGCCTACATGGGTGGCGATGGTGCAGCCGATGGGGCCGGTGCCGGCGTCTACGTAATCCTGGCCCGCGAGTGCCTCGTTGACAAGCTCCTGCTCCTCGGCGGCGCCGGTCGTGAGCACTCGCACGCTTGAGCCCGGGTGCTCGTCCAAAAACGCGAGGCAATCTGCCATGGTGTTGGCGACGATGCGCTTGGCGCCGCGACCCTTCTTGATGGCCTTGATCTCGCCCGACTGCCACTCCGGCGAAACGGTCAGGCGAATGTTGAGCATCTGCGTGAGCTGGCCGGCGAGCTTGGGCGCGCGGCCGTTCTTAACGAGGTTCTCGAGCGTGCGGGGAATCAGCAGCAGGTGGGCGTCGGGCAGCGTCGCGCGGATCTGCGCCTCGGTTTCGTCCAAGCTGCGACCGTCCTCGCGCATGGCCAGCGCGTACTCTACTAGCAGACCTTCGGCACCCGAGCCGGTGCGCGAGTCGATGCAGCGCACGTCGAGCTCGTGGGTCTCGGCGACCAGGCATGCGTTGGAATAGCAGGCGGACCATTCGCTGCACAGCGAGATAAAGATCGCGCTATCGTGGCCGTCAGCACGCACGCGGTCAAAGAGTGCCTTGAACTCGCCGGCGCTCGGCTGCGAGGTGTGCGGCAGTTGCTCGGAGCCGGCCATGCGCGCGACGTATTCCTCGGCGGTAATCTGTACCTGGTCGAGCAGGTCCTCGCCCTCGATAATCACATGCAGCGGAATCACGTAAATGCCGAGCTCTTGAGCGCGGGCGGGGGAGATGTCCGACGTGGAGTCGGTTATGATGGCAAAAGACATAATTGCACCTTTCGTTGGGGCGCTTGCGCGCCGCCTTCTGAGAGCAAAGTGCGACAAGTATAGTGGAGTTGCTCTACATTGCTAGGTTCAATTGTTGAATAGTCAACAGTTTGAAGTGACGGTGTGGAAATCATCAACTGGGGAAGAGGGATGCCGATGGCGGCATTGCAGCTATGCGAGCGGCCGGTTGTGCTGTTCGATTTTGACGGCACGGTGGCCGATACGGGCCGGGCGGTGATGACCTCGACGCGCAAGACGTTGGCCGCGCGCGGGTTTTCGGAGGCGCAGATGGGTGACCTGCGCCGCATGATCGGGCCGCCCCTGTGGAAGAGCTTTCACGACTTTTATGGCTTCTCCCGCGAGGAGTCGCTTGTGGTGGCCGACGAGTACCGCGCCTTTTTTGACGAGCTGGGACCGGAGGAGTATCCCGTGTTTGACGGGATCCCCGAGCTGCTGGATGGGTTGGTCGCCCAGGGCAAGCGCTTGGCCGTGGCGACGTCGCGCATGGAGGCAAAGTGCGTTGACATGGTGGGAGAGCTGGGACTTTCTCAGTTTGAGGCGGTGGTCGGCATGAATCCGCCGCAGGGGCGCGAGACCAAGGCCGATTCGGTCCGCGACGCGTTGGCGGCCTTGGGTGCGGCCGCGGGCGATGCCGTGATGATCGGCGATCGCTTTAACGACGTCGAGGGCGCGCACGCGATGAGCGTGCCGTGCATTGGTATCTATTCGGGCGCGGCGGCGCCGGGCGAGCACGAGGCGGCGGGTGCCGATGCAGTGGTGCACTCGGTGGCCGAGCTTGCTAAACTTTTCGCTATATAAGTATTTGATGTGAGGGGCGGGCACGCTCGCCGCTCATTGGTAAGGAGGTCGTCCATGAATCAGGTGGAGCAGAGCGTTGCCGAGTATGTCGACGAGGTCTGGGAGGATGTCGTCGCCGATATCGAGCAGCTGGTGAGCTATCCGTCCGTGGCCGTTGCTGCCGATGCGGAGCCCGGCGCGCCGTTTGGCCGCCCGGTCCGTGACGCGCTCGATTGCGCGCTCGGCATCGCGCAGAAGCTCGGCTATCAAACGAGCGACGACGATGGGTATGTGGGAATCGCCGATATCCCGGGTCGCGGCGACAAGCAGCTCGCGACCATCTGCCACGTGGACGTGGTGCCCGCCGGCCCCGGCTGGAACACCGACCCGTTTGCGATGGAGCGTCGCGAGGGCTGGCTGCTCGGCCGTGGCGTGATTGATGACAAGGGTCCGGCGGTGTTGTCGCTCTACGCCGGTGCCTACCTGCTCAAGCACGGCATTGTGCCGCGCTATACCTTCCGCGCGCTGCTGGGCTGCGATGAGGAAGTGGGCATGTCCGACGTTCACCATTATCTGGAGAACCACGCAGACCCTGACTTTCTGTTTACGCCCGATGCCGAGTTCCCGGTCTGCAATGCCGAGAAGGGCCAGTTTGGGGCGACGTTTGTGAGCCCCAAGATCGACGGCGGGCGCATTGTGTCCTGGAGCGGTGCCGAGGCGAGCAACGCCATTCCGTCGCAGTCCATCTGCGAGCTCGCGATTGCCGCCGATGAGCTGCCGGCGCCGGTCGAGAACGCCGACCGCTTGGAGATTACGGCGCTCGATAACGGGCACGCGCAGATTTTTGCCCATGGCATTGGCGGTCATGCCTCGATGCCCGAGGGAACGATTAACGCCGTCGGCCTGATCGTGGCGTATCTGCGCGAGGCCGAGGACGCGTTTGGTGCACGCGACGAACGCCTGCTGACGCCTGCCGAGCACGAGTTCGTCAAGTTCCTGGCCTTTGTGCATGCGGATGCCTATGGCCGCGGCCTGGGTATCGATGCGACGAGTCCGGCGTTTGGCCCGCTTACCTGCAACGCTGGCCTCATCCGCGTGGCGGATGGCCATATTGAGCAGGTCATCGACGTGCGCTTCCCCGACAGCACGAGTGCCGATACCATCCGCGAGCAGCTCGACCCGCTCGTGGGCCGTTTTGGCGTGACGTGCCGTGTGGGTCGTGCGAAGGTGCCGTTCTCGGTGTCTGCCGACGATCCGGCCGTGAAGGCGCTTATCGATACCTATAACGAGTTCACCGGCAAGCATGCCGAGCCCTTTGCCATGGGCGGCGGCACGTACGCGCGCAACTTTGCCCGCGCCGTCTCGTTTGGCCCCGAGGAGACCGGCCTGGAGCTGCCCGCATGGGGCGGCCAGATGCACGGCCCCAACGAGTGCGCCAACGAGGAACAGCTCAAGCAGGCGCTCAAGATCTATATTGTTGCGATCCTCCGTTTGAATGAATTAGAGCTTTAGGGTTACGCGGTTTTACCAAACCGCGTAACGGCTCGACGCTGCAAACGCCCCTAAGCGGCAATCTGACGTTCAATCGTCGGTCGCGTACCCAAAGTACGCTTCCCTCCTCTTTCACGTCACCTTGCTCGCTTAGGGGCGTTTTCGCTGACTTATGCTCAACCTGTGGGGTTTCCAAGGTAGTCCTTGGGGACGTTCTTAAATGACTAGTCAAACAAGAACGTCCATTACAGTCGAAATTGTCAGCCCGGGACCGTCTCGGGCTACGATTGAGGCGCGCCCAGAACGGGCCGCCGACCGGGCGCCCGCGCACGGCCGAACGTCCCTGCCCCCGAGAGGGCCTGTTGGGTGCTGCCGGCGCGGGACGCGCCGCCCCCGACGGCTGATAGGAAAGTGCCGGGCAGGCGCCGCGGCTGGTAATGTGAGTGCCGAGGGGGAGGCCATCCGGTCGAACGACTACCGGAAGGATACCACCGTGAAAGCGCCATCCACCAGACCCGCGGCCGTGCTCGGCCTGGACGTCGGCAAGTCGTCGCACTGGGCCTGCCTGATCGACCGCGACGGGGAGGTGCTGGCCAGCGCCCCCGTCCGCAACAGGGAGGCCGAGCTCGACGCGCTGTTCGCCTCCGCGCCCGCCGGCACGCTCGTCGTCGTCGACCAGTTCCGCAACATAGGGTCCCTCGCCGTGAGGCGGGCCCGCGCCGCGGGGCTCGGGGTCGCCCACCTGCCCGGGCTCGCCGCCAGCCGCGCCGCGGGCCTGTTCGCCGGCGAGGCCAAGACCGACGAGCGCGACGCCGCGGTGATCGCGCGGACCGCCCTGGGCGTGCCGGACTCCCTGTCGGGGGTCCCGGGCCGCGGCGAGGCCCTCGAGGCCGCCCGCGCCCTCTCGTCGCAGCGCGACCACGTCGTCGCCTGCGCGACCAGGGACAAGAACCGCCTGCGCGCGGTGCTGCTCGAGTCCTGCCCGGCCCTCGAGGCCGCGGTCGACCTGTCGGACCGGCGGTGGCTGGAGCTGCTCTGGATTGGCTACACTGATGTGGACAGTTCCGGGAGGGGCGCAGGAGACGGGAGGGCCGTATATGAGGGACCCCAGGCACCCGAGGCATTTCACCGACGAGTTCAAGAGGCAGATAGTCGACCTCTACAACGCCGGCAAGCCCAAGCGCGAGATCATGGACGAGTACGACCTCGGCAAGAGCACCGTGGAGAGGTGGATCAAGTCGATAAACGCGACCGGCTCGCCGCGCGCCGCGTGCAACCGCACGCCCGAGCAGAACCGGATCCTGGAGCTCGAGCGCGAGAACCGCAGGCTCCGGATGGAGGTCGACGTCTTAAAACAAGCGGCGCTGATATACGCTCGAAAGTGAGGGCCATAGCGGCCAACGAGGGCCGCTACCCCATATCAGCGCAGTGCAGGCTCCTCGGCGTCGCGAGGTCGACGTACTACTCCATGCGCTCGCGGGCCGACCGGCCCGCCGCGCCGGACCCCGCCGCGCCGGCCGTGGTCGCGGCCCACGCCGCCAGCAAGGGCCGGTACGGCTCGCGCAAGATAAAGGCGTCGCTCGAGAGGTCGGGCGTCACCGTCAGCCGGCGCCGGGTCTGCCGCATCATGAGGGAGAACGGCCTGGTCAGCGCATACGGCAGGAAGAGGTTCAAGGTGCACCCCGGGGCGGTCAACGAGGCCGACGTGCCCAACGTCGTCGCGCGCGGCTTCGGCGGCAGGGCGCCGCGCACCCATATATGCAGCGACCTGACCTACGTGCGCGTCGGGGCCTCGTGGAACTACGTCTGCCTGCTCGTCGACCTCTACAACAGGGAGATCGTCGGCCACTCCGCCGGGCCCAGGAAGGACGCCCGGCTGGTCAAGTCGGCGTTCGCGACGCTCTCCTTCCCCATCTCGGACATCGAGGTCTTCCACACGGACCGCGGCAGCGAGTTCGACAACGCCGAGATCGACCTGATGCTCGAGGCCTTCGGCATTGAGAGGTCGCTGTCGGCCAAGGGCTGCCCCTACGACAACGCCGTCGACGAGTCGACCAACAGGATACTGAAGGCCGAGCTCGTCCACCGCGAGACGTTCGGCACGACGCGCGAGCTCCGGGCCAAGCTCTCGGACTACGTGCACTGGTACAACAACTTCAGGATCCACTCGACGCTGGGCTACATGTCTCCGGTCGAGTTCAGGGAGGCGGGGCTGTCCCTCCCGGAATCGTCCAAATAGGTGTTGCCAATCCACTCGCCGGGTTCGGCGGGGCGTGGGGGATCGCCCGCTCCGGGGCCGAGGGCCCGCGGGCCGAGGCCGCCGGGGAGGCCGCGGCCGCCTCCACCGCGCCCCCGCCGGCGCTCGTCGAGGCCGAGAACAGGCAGGTCAGGTTCCTGGCCGCCCGGATATCGGAGGCCCTCGACGAGGCCGGGGCCCTCGAGGCCGAGACGGCGGCGCTGCTCGAGGGCGACGAGACCTACGCGTGTCTGCTCACCGTGCCCGGCATCGGCCCGAGGACCGCGGCGCAGCTCGCGGTGTCGGTCGACATCGGGAGGTTCCCGGACCACGACCACCTGGCCTCGTACTGCGGCATAGCCCCGAGGGTGAGGAGCTCCGGCACGTCGGTGAGGTCGGTCAGGGCGTCCAGGCGCGGCGACGCGAGGCTCAAGTCCCTGCTGATCTTCTCGTGCAACAGCCTGGTGAGGTCCTCGGGGCGCTACGGCGAGTACTACCGGGCCTGCAGGGCGCGGGGCATGGGGCACGGGCGGGCGCTCAAGGCCGTCGCGAGGAAGCGGCTCAGGGCGATATACGCCGTGATGCGCGACCGGGTGCCCTACCGGGAGTAGCCCCGACGGTTGACAAAACTATAGGAACACCCAACAACTACCTTCCTCTGGTGTAAAAGGTGCGCCATGTTCGGCGCTGGATTGTTATTCGTTTGTAAAGGCCGTGCTGCGCTTGCGGTAAGGGTCTATCAAATGCCCGTAAGAAACCGTAGTTGGCGCGGACGCTGCCCGGTCGGGGCCGTATCTTTCCAAACAGCAAAGCGGGCAGGGTGCCCGCGATTCGCATGTATGAAAGGAAGATCATGCTCGATCAGGCTTATTCTCGTCGTCAGTTCCTCGGCCTCGCTGGTGGTCTTGCCAGCATCGTCGGTCTCGGTCTCGTTGGGTGCGGCGGCTCCGGCGCATCCGATGCCGCCGACAAGGGCAGCGCCGCTGCCGCTGCCGAGTCTGTCTCCGGCGAGGTGACCTACGACGGCGCCTCTTCGTTCCAGGCTCTCGTCGAGGCCGCTGCCGAGAAGTTCATGGATGCCAACCCGGACGTCTCCGTCTCCGGCTCGGGCAACGGTTCGGGCAAGGGCCTGACCGCTGTCGCCGCCGGCACCGTCACCATCGGTAACTCCGACGTCTTCGCCGAGACCAAGCTCGAGGCCGACCAGGTCAAGAACCTCGTCGACCACGAGGTCGCCGTCGTGGGCATGGGCCCCGTCGTTTCCAAGAACGTGACGGTCGACGACCTGTCCCTCGAGCAGCTCAAGGGCATCTTCTCCGGCCAGATCACCAACTGGAAGGAGGTCGGCGGCGACGACGCCACCATCGTCGTGCTCAACCGCAAGGCCGGCTCCGGTACCCGCGCCACCTTCGAGGCCGCCGTCTTTGGCGACGAGACCGTCGACTTTAAGGGCGACGCCGAGCTCGACAAGTCCGGCGATGTCCAGACTCAGATGGGCAGCACCGACTACGCCATCTCCTACCTCGACTTCTCGCACTTCGATGACTCCAAGTTCAACGCCATCAAGGTCGAGGGCGTGGAGCCCAAGAGTGCAAACGTCACCGACGACTCCTTTAAGATCTGGGCTACCGAGCACATGTACTGCGCAAAGGACGCCGACGACGCCACCAAGGCCTTCCTGGAGTTCATGCTTTCCGACGACGTCCAGGGCAAGCTCGTCGAGGAGCAGGGCTTTATCCCCGTCTCTGCCATGAAGGTCGTCAAGGACGCCAGCGGCAAGGTCTCTGCTAAATAAGTAATCGCCCCGGAAAGGTTTGCAATGGCAAAACAGCTGCCAAAGCGCGACCTTGAGAACGTGGGCCTGGGCGTCACGGGCGCGTGCGTAGCGCTCGTGACGCTTGTCGTTGCCGCGCTCATCTTTATGGTCGCCCAAAAGGGCCTCTCGGCTTTTGTCAAGGACGGCGTCTCGGTCGTCGAGTTTTTCACCGGCACCAAGTGGGACCTGGCCAACACAGCCGAAAACGGCCTGCCCTATACCGGCGCCCTGCCCCTGATCGTCACCTCGTTTGCGGTCATGGTACTCTCCACGCTTATCGCGCTGCCCATCGCCA
The DNA here is from genome assembly GCF_010509075.1 of Collinsella aerofaciens ATCC 25986. NCBI lineage: Bacteria > Bacillati > Actinomycetota > Coriobacteriia > Coriobacteriales > Coriobacteriaceae > Collinsella > Collinsella aerofaciens. Next base: position 928,150 of record NZ_CP048433.1, on the reverse strand, counting down.
TCGGCTCTGCCATCTTTGCGGTCGAGATTAGCCCTAAGTTTGGCTCTAAGATCTTTCAGCCGCTCATTGAGCTTTTGACCGGCATCCCCTCGGTCGTCTTTGGCCTGATCGGTTTTCACGTGGTCGTCGGTCTTATGAAGAGCGTTTTCCACGTGAGCACGGGCCTGGGCATCTTGCCCGGCGCCATCGTGCTGGCGGTCATGATTCTGCCGACGATGACCACGCTTTCGGTCGATGGCCTGCGCGCCGTGCCCGACGGCTACCGACAGGGCTCGCTCGCGCTGGGCTACACCCGCTGGCAGACCATCTGGCACGTGGTGCTCAAGTCCGCCATGCCGTCGCTCATGACCGCGGTTATCTTGGGCATGACCCGCGCCTTTGGCGAGACGCTCGCCGTGCGCATGGTCATCGGCGGCATCGAGGCCATGCCGACGTCGCTGCTGTCGCCGGCTTCGACCATCACCACCACGCTCACCACGTCCATGGCGGTCTACGCCGAGGGCTCGGCCCAGGACGACGTCCTGTGGGCACTCGGTCTGCTGCTGATGGGCATGAGCCTCATCTTCATCCTGATCATCCATCTCATTGGCCGCAAGGGGGCGAAGGCTCGTGGCTAGCACGCGCATCCACATCGACGAGGCGAGGCTCGGGCGTGTCCAAAAGCAGGATCGCATCGCCACGGGCGTGCTGACGGCGATCGTCGCCATCGTCATGCTCATCGTCATCTCCATGGTGGCCTATATCCTGTTCGAGGGCATCTCGACGCTGTTCCAGCCGGGCTTTCTCACAGAGCCGTCGCGCGCCAACGGAACGCAGGGCGGCGTGCTCTACCAGCTGTTCGACTCGTTCTACCTGCTGCTGATCACTCTGATCATCTCGGTGCCCATCAGCCTAGGCGGAGCGGTCTTCCTGGTTGAGTACGCGCCGAACGGCCCTATCCGCGACATCGCCTCTACCGCCATCGAGACGCTGTCCTCGCTGCCTTCCATCGTCGTCGGCATGTTCGGCTTTCTGGTGTTCTCGGTGCAGCTGGGCTGGAAGTACTCCATCATCTCCGGCGCCGTCGCGCTCACCATGTTCAACATCCCCATCCTGGTGCGCGTGATCCAGCAGGCGCTCGAGGACGTGCCGCAGGCCCAGCGCGATGCGTGCCTGGCCATGGGCCTCACTCGCTGGGAGGCCACGCTGCACATCCTGATCCCCGAGGCCATGCCCGCTATCGTGACGGGCATCGTGCTTTCGGCCGGCCGTGTGTTTGGCGAGGCCGCAGCACTGCTCTTTACCTCGGGCATGAGCTCGCCGGTTCGCCTGAACTTCTTGAGCTTTAACCTGTCGAGCCCCACCTGCGCCTGGAACGTGTTCCGCCCAGGCGAGTCGCTCGCCGTGCACATCTACAAGATCTATGGCGAAGGCAGCCCCGAGGCCCAGCAGATCGTCTGGGGCACCGCGGCGCTGCTGATGATTTGCGTGCTGCTGTTTAACGTAATCGCCCGCATTGTGGGCAAGCAACTGGCAAGGAAGATGACGGCCGAATGAGCGAGATAAATGCAACGCCCGCAACCGAAGCGGCCGCGTCCGACACCCAGGACTTTCTATCGAGTGTGGGGGAGAGCGAGAAGCGCGTGCGCGTGAGCGGCAAGGCCGTGAGCGACGAGGTCGTGCTCTCCACCAAGGACGTCAACGTGTACTATGGCGACCACCATGCCCTGCACGACACGTCGCTCGACTTTCACAAGGGCGAGATCACGGCGCTCATCGGGCCTTCGGGCTGCGGTAAGTCGACCTTCTTGCGTAGCCTCAACCTTATGAATCGCGAGATTCGCGGCTGCCGCGTGGAGGGCGAGATCAACTATCGCGGGCGCAACGTGAACACCAAGACCGAGAACACCTACGAGTTGCGTCGCTCCATTGGCATGGTGTTCCAGCAGCCCAACCCGTTTCGCAAGTCCATTCGCGACAACATCACGTTTGCGCCTAGGCGCCACGGCATCACCGACCGCGACGAACTCGACCGCATGGTCGAGGAGAGTCTGCGCGGCGCGGCGCTGTGGGACGAGGTCAAGGACAAGCTCGACAAGAGCGCCTATGCGCTTTCGGGTGGTCAGCAGCAGCGCCTGTGCATCGCGCGCACGCTGGCGCTCAACCCCGACGTGATTCTGTTCGACGAGCCCTGCTCGGCGCTCGATCCCATCTCGACGCTGGCGATCGAGGACCTCATGTCGTCGATTGTGGCCGAGCGCGCCATCGTCATCGTGACGCACAACATGGAGCAGGCATCGCGTGTGTCCAACCGCACGGCGTTCTTCTACATGGGCGATATGGTCGAATACGACGAGACTGACGAGATTTTCCAACGGCCCAAGGACAAGCGGCTGAATGATTACCTCACCGGCATGTTCTCCTAGTCCGGGACATGCTTGAGGCCCGCGGCGGCCACGGTTGCCGCGGGACTGATTGGAGAGGCGGGTCATCTCTTGTGGGAGATGGCCCGCCTTTTTGTGTCGTGCGCGCCCCGTCTTTTCGCTGCTATCATGGACAACGTTGAATTTCTACGAAGGAGCAGGGCATATGGCGATTCTTTTGGGATGCGATTCCGTCAGCCTAGAGTTTCCCACCAAGCATATTTTCGATAGCGTAACGCTCGGCGTGGGCGAGGGCGACCGCATTGGTATTGTCGGTAAAAACGGCGACGGCAAGTCGACGCTGCTGAGCGTGCTCGCCGGCACGCTGGAGCCCGATGACGGGCGCGTGACGCACCGCCGCGACACGACGATTGGATTGCTCGGCCAAAAGGATAACCTGGTCGATACCGACACCGTGCATCATGCCGTCGTCGGTGACACGCCCGAATACGAGTGGGCCTCGAGCCCGCGTACGCGCCAGATTCTGGCCGGCCTTATTAGCGATGTGCCCTGGGAGGGCACGGTGGGCGAGCTTTCGGGCGGCCAGCGCCGTCGCGTGGACCTCGCGCGCCTGCTGATCGGCGACTACGACGTGCTCATGCTCGACGAGCCCACCAACCACCTGGACATGCGCACCATCAACTGGCTCGCGCGTCACTTAAAGGCCCGCTGGCAGCGCGGCCAGGGCGCGATGCTCGTGGTCACGCACGACCGCTGGTTCTTGGACGAGGTCTGTACCAGTATGTGGGAGGTCCACGACGGCCAGGTCGATCCCTTCGAGGGCGGTTACTCCGCATATATCCTGCAGCGCGTGGAGCGCGACCGCATGGCCGCCGTCACCGAGGAGCGTCGTCGCAACATGGCGCGCAAGGAGCTCGCGTGGCTGAGCCGCGGTGCCCAGGCGCGCTCCACCAAGCCCAAGTTTCGCGTTGAGGCTGCTCGTGAGCTGATCGCCGACGTGCCTCCCGTGCGTGACGAGCTGGAGCTCAAGCGCCTAGCCGTGAGCCGCCTGGGCAAGCAGGTTATCGATGTGGTCGACGTGGACGCCGGCTATGCGGATACCGATGGCGCGCCCAAGCAGGTGCTCTCTGACGTGACCTGGCTCATTGGTGCGGGCGACCGCTATGGCCTGCTGGGCGAGAACGGTGCCGGCAAGTCGACGCTGCTCGGCGTGATCCAGGGCAAGATTGAACCCACGCGCGGCCGCGTGAAGATTGGCCAGACAGTGCGCTTTGGCGTGCTGTCGCAGCAGCTCGAGGAGCTCGAACCCTACATGGGCGACACGATCCGAGAGGTGCTCAGCAACTATAAGAAGTACTACGTCATCGACGGCAAGGAGACTTCGCCCGAGAAGCTCTGCGAGCGTCTGGGCTTTACGACGCAGCAGCTCTGGAGTCGCATCGGCGATCTTTCGGGCGGCCAGCGCCGTCGCCTGTCGCTGCTACTGACAATCCTGGACGAGCCCAACGTGCTCATCCTGGACGAGCCCGGCAACGACCTGGATACCGACATGCTGGCGATTGTCGAGGATCTGCTCGACGGCTGGCCCGGCACGCTGATCCTGGTGACGCACGACCGCTTTTTGATGGAGCGCGTGACCGACCAGCAGTGGGCGCTGCTCGACGGCCACCTGACGCATATGCCCGGTGGCGTGGACCAGTACCTGCGCCTGTGCAACGCCACCGCCGAGGGCGAGCCCGTGGGCGCGCCGAGCGCCAAGACCGGCACGTTTGACACCGGTGCCGCGGCAGCTGCGGCCGAAAAGCCCAAGTCGAGCGGTCAGCCCAACGGCCTGTCCAACGCCGAGCGCCAGAAGCTCCGCCGCGAGGTGAGTTCGCTCGAGCGCAAGATGGAGACGCAGCGCGCCCGCGTTGAGGAGGCCGAGGCAGCAATGGCCCAAGTCGATCCCACCAACTACACGGCGCTCGGCGAGCAGCAGGCAAAGATCGACGAGGCTCACGCCGCCATGGACGAGCTGGAGATGGCGTGGCTCGAGGCGAGCGAAAAGCTCGAGGGCGAGGAGTAGACGAGGATGATCAAAGCCGCGTTTTTCGATATCGACGGCACGCTGCTGAGCTTTAAGACCCACCGGATTCCGGCGTCGGCGCAGCAGGTGCTCGACAGCTTTCACGAGCAGGGGATCGCATGCGTGATCGCCACGGGTCGCCCGACCTACCAGATGCCGGACTGGCTGTTCGACCTGGGCTGGGATGCGTACATTACGCTCTCGGGTCAGCACTGTTTTGATGCCGAGGGGGTTTACCGCAGCTGTCCGATCGATCCGGACGACGTTGCGGTGATTGTGGACCAGGTGGCGCAGGGGCGCTATGACTCGCTGTGCATGCAGGGCGAGAACTCGTTTGTGAACCGCCTGTCCGAGCGCGTGGTGACGGCTGGCAGCAACGCGGGAATCGTCTACCACGAGGAGCCGTTTGAGCACGCCTTTGACGCACCGGTCTACCAGTTCTGCGCCTTTGTGGACCCGGCCGACGAACATATCGTGACCGACGCCGTGTCGCATTCGCTCACCACGCGCTGGTGCGACCTGTTCTGCGACATTATTCCCGCTAACGGCGGCAAGGACCTGGGCGTGGCGGCGACGCTCGAGCGGCTTGGTATCGACGCGAGCGAGGCGATTGCCTTTGGCGACGGCGAGAACGACCTGTCGATGTTTGCCGCCGTGGGCACGAGTGTGGCCATGGGCAACGCACAGGACACGGTGAAAGCTGCGGCGACCTATGTGACGACTGCCGTGGACGACGACGGCATCTACAACGCCGCGAAGCACTTTGGATTGATGTAACTGCGGGCCGGCACCTGGCACCTGGGGACACTCCTTGCGGGGCGTCCCCATTTTGTTTTCGTCCCGCTCGTTTTGTGAAACACGGCTAACTTTTAGGCAAAGTAGTAAGACATGGGCAACTTTTGCGGTAAAGTAAGCCGTGGAAAGTATCCAAAGGCTAACTAGCAATCATCGCGAAAGGCGGCCCATGGCCCTACGTGAATCCGGAGAAGACTATCTCGAATCGATCTACGTTCTGTCGGAACGCCAGGGCATCGTGCGCTCGATCGACGTTGCGGAGTACCTCGGCGTAACCAAGGCGAGCGTTTCCAAGGCCATGGCGACGCTGGAAAGCAACGGCTATGTCGAAATGGGCAAGCGCGACGTTCATCTGACGGAGCGTGGTCTGGAGGTCGCTCGCCAAATGTGGGAGCGTCACTGCTTTTTCGTGGGGCTGCTGGAGGATGCGGGTGTTTCGGCTGAGGTCGCGTCGCAAGAGGGCTGCCACATGGAGCACTGCCTGAGCGAGGAAAGCTTCGAGAAACTGAGGGCGATGCTGAACCGGGGCGAGGCGACGGGCCAAGCGGCGGAATCCTAACGAACCCCCAGTAGCGCGGAGTTCGCGCAAAGCGCGAACCAGCGACCGGGACCAGCGGTCCTTTCGGCCAAGTCCATTTCAGCAAAGGAACCCCGCCAGCAAGCGATGCCCAAGAACTGCCACCTACGTCACCGCAGGCCGGGGCCGGGTTTGGTTTTGAAAACACTCCACAGCGCGAGGCCCGCCTTTCCGTTGCTCCGCAGGAGCAGGAAAGACGGGCCTCATGCGCGAGGACGTTTTCAAAACCAAGCCCGGTCCCGGCCGGACAGCCCACGAACGCTACAGGTTCTTGACACCCATCGCGCGCATGGCATTCAGGATGGCGATAATCGCCACGCCTACGTCGCCGAACACGGCAAGCCACATGTTGGCGATGCCCAGTGCCGCAAGCACCAGAATCAGCAACTTAATGCCCAGCGCAAAGATGATGTTCTGCCAAACAATCGACATGGTCTTGCGCGCCACGCGGATCGCGCGGGAGATGTTGGACGGCTTGTCATCCATGAGCACGACGTCCGCCGCCTCAATTGCGGCGTCCGAGCCCATAGCGCCCATGGCGATGCCAACGTCTGCGCGGGTAAGCACGGGTGCGTCGTTGATACCGTCGCCGACAAAAGCGAGCTTGCCCTTGCCGCTTTCGGCCGCGAGCAACGCCTCAACACGCTCGACCTTATCGCCCGGCAGCAGCTGCGCGTGGAACTCGTCGAGACTGAGTTGCTTGGCCACAGACGCCGCAACCTCCTCGCGGTCGCCCGTGAGCATAACGGTGCGCTTGACGCCGGCGGCGTGCAGGTCGCGGATCGTCTGCTCGGCGTCGGCCTTAACGGTGTCTGCAATCACGATGTGGCCGGCGTAAACGCCGTCAACGAGCACGTGGAGGATCGTGCCGACAACCTCACAATTGGGAACGTCGATACCGGCCGCAGCAAGCATTTTGGCGTTGCCGACGACGACGTGCTTGCCGTCGATGGTCGCCGTCACGCCGTGGCCCGCGTCATTAGCGGAGTCGCTCACGCGCTTGGGGTCGAGCTCGCCCTGGTAGGCGGCGCGCACCGACTGCGCGATGGGATGGTCGGAGAATGACTCGGCGAGGGCTGCGACTTCAAGCAGCGATTGCTCGGTATAGCCTGCCTCGGGGTGTACCGCCACGACCGAAAACGTGCCGTTGGTGAGCGTGCCGGTCTTGTCAAAGACGACGGTGTCAACGTCGGCGAGCGTTTCGAGGTAGTTGGAGCCCTTGATGAGAACGCCCAGCTTGGAGGCGCCGCCGATGCCGCCAAAGAAACTGAGCGGCACGCTGATCACCAACGCGCACGGGCAGCTGACGACCAGGAAGGTCAGACCGCGCAGGATCCAGTCGGACCAGGCGCCGGTGACCAAGCCGCCGCCGAGCGCGAGTACCGCGGCAGCGCCGGTGACGGCGGGCGTGTAGATGCGGGCGAAGCGCGTGATGAAGTTCTCGGTGCGCGCCTTCTTTTCGCTGGCGTTTTCTACGAGCTCCAAGATGCGCGCGACGGTGGACTCGCCAAAGGACTTGGTGGTGCGCACGTGGATGAGGCCCGTCATGTTGATGCAACCGCTGATGATATCGTCGCCGGACTTGGCGGGGCGGGGGACTGACTCGCCCGTGAGCGCGGCGGTGTCGAGCTGGGTTTCGCCCTCGACGATGACGCCGTCGATAGGCACGCGCTCGCCGGGCTTGACCACGATCACGGTGCCCACGGCGATGTCATCGGGAAAGACCTGTTCGAGCGTGCCGTCGGGCTGCTCGACGTTAGCGTAGTCGGGCGCGATGTCCATCATGGCGCTGATCGACTTGCGGCTCTTGCCCACGGCGTATGCCTGGAACAGCTCGCCGACCTGGTAGAACAGCATGACGGCGGCGCCTTCGGCCATGTGCGGGTCGGTATCGGGGAAGAACACCATGGCAAACGCGCCGATGGTTGCGACTGCCATAAGGAAACTCTCGTCGAAGGCCTTGCCGCGGCGGATGTTACTGAATGCCTTTTGCAGTACGTCGTAGCCGGCAATCAAAAACGGCACGAGGAACAGTGCGAAGCTGGCGTAGATGTCGCCCGGGGTGCCGAATGCGGCAGTGAGGGTGCCGAGCTCATCGAGGGCGTACACCACGGCAAAAATGCCCAGCGCTACCAGGATGCGGTTGCGCTTATGCTCGAGTGACTCTTTTTTCTTGCGCTTCTTCTTTTTCTTCTTGGGGTCGGCGGTGGCCATGACTCGAATCCTCCCATTTGAATGTATGAACACTCACTCATATAATTTCGCGAGCAAAGGCCGCGGCAAGCGCGGCCTTGCGGGTTGGCGTAAACCTGGGCTAGAGAATGATCTCGCAGTCCGGCTCGGCGTCGGCGGTGAACTCCACAACGCGGTCGAGGACCTCGTCGAACTCGGCGTCATCGGCCTCGAGCGTCAACTTCTGGGTCATAAAGTTGACCGAAACGGACTTGACGCCATCAAGCTTGGCCAGCTCGTCCTGAAGCTCACGCGCGCAGTTGGCGCAGTCGATCTCGTCGAGTTTAAACTGCTTTTTCATGGTGGGTTCCTTTCTCTGTATTTGCGGCTTGGGTGCAGGCCGCGCTGGTACCGTGGTTGGTCGCTATTCGCAGATGTGGCTCATGCCCTGGTTGAGCATGGTGTAGACGTGGTCGTCGGCGAGCGAGTAGAGGATATTGCGCCCGTCGCGCCGGAATTTAACCAGGTGCGACTGCTTGAGTGTGCGCAGCTGGTGCGACACCGCGGACTGCGAGGTTTCGGTCGCTTCGGCGATGTCTGCCACGCAGAGCTCGCGGCCCATGAGGGCATAGAGGATCTTGATGCGCGTGGTGTCGCTGAAGACCTTGAACAGGTCGGCGAGGTCGTAGAGAAGCTCCTCGTCGGGAAGGTCCTCGGGCGAGCAGGTGGTGGGGATCGCGGGCTCGGTGGCCTCGGTGTCGGGTTTCATTTCATCAACGCGGATGCTCATTGCAATATCCTTTCATATGAACATGCGCTCATAAAACTTGCTTCCGATTATATGAGCGCATGTTCATATGTCAATACAATTTGCGTTAATTTCGATGACTGCTTGCCGCCTCTGCGATTTTCTGTGGGTTGGGAGACATCGACGCAATGCTCGCCAACATATTTCGAGATGTTCGGCTAGCATGCTAAGAAAGCCACCTTGAGAAGCATTAGAACTGTTCATATTTGTACTTTATCGTGTCAAATACCGCGAGAATCAGTTCTTCCTCTACGGGAGTTCCTGCAGAATCAGTTTTATCTAAAGTTATATTGAGCATTGCTGCAGCCAATCTGGCACATCGGTGGCCGAATAAGTCGAAAAATGTAGGTGGACATCCGCAGAGATCGCCTTTAGAAGAGCGAATTCTCAATTAGATCAATAATCGTGTCGTCTTCCGTGCGGTTTTCATCGATTTTTGCGAACATGTCGCATTCCCAAGCCCCATTGATTTCCTCAGCAAGGGCCCCGACGTGTTGCATGTCGTCGGGTTCGGGCACATCGTTGATGCTCGGGTCATCAGCTTGCGGATATTGGCTTGCAATTTCGCGCTTGGCGGCCTCTTCTTCTTTGAGTGTCTCCAGGACGCGGCGACCGTATTCGAAGTAGCGCCGCAAGACAAATTGACGAAGAGTTTCTTGCAGGATGGCGAAGTTATCCGGGAGTCGACCGGGCCATATCTTCTCGCGAATGCGAATCGCTTCCATGACCCGTTTAAAAGCGGACTGCTTGAAAAACGAATGACGATTAACTGTGATAACGGCATATCCCATGTTTCGCAGCGTGTTTCGGCGCTCCTCGTCAATTGATTGCTGCTCGGGTTCGTCGTGGTAAAAGCCGTTGTATTCGATATCGGTCATCGAATTTTCGAGCAGCGCGTCGAGGTAGAAAACCGTCCGTCGCGTTAGGGCGGCGTATCTTTTGGGGACTGGGATCGGATAATCCGTTTTGATAGCGCGTATGGCTAAGCCACCCATTGACTTGGGCATTGTCAGCATCATGACAAACGCCGTTTCGAGTGGGGAGCGACAGCCTTCGTGTACATAAGAAAGTGCCTTAAGTGCTTTATTAGATCCACGATACCCCGGTGCCTCTGAAAAGAAGGCTCTGAGCTCTTCAACGCTGGTTAGGGCTGGGCGCTCGCGATATTGAGTTTCGTCGGACGTTCCAAGCGCGTAGGAGCCGCAGATTTCAAAGTAATACTCAACGAGCTCCGAAAGGTTGAGGTCGGCTGTTGCTTCTAACGCGCACAGCTTGATATCGACGATGTAGACGTTCGGCTCGAGTTCTAGGTAGCTTTCTGCATCAAACGTATAGCGCGTGCAGTGGCAGGTGCAGCCCTTGCGGTGCCTTTTGGCATTATTGGAAAACGTCAGCACATGGATACGTTCAGAATCGACATTCTTTCTGTTGAGCCATGCTCGTGCCGCTTCCAGGTCGGACGTGGTCGGCGCAGACACCCTGATCTTTTCCATAGGTATGGGACCGGTCGCGTAGCTTGCGAGCGAGTTGGCTGTTTGGTATACAGCGCGTGCCGTGGTATGTGACAGAATGATTCCCATACGCGCATGATGGCATAGCGGACGCCGCATACGCCCGAAACTTCGGGCAACGGTATTGGGGCGCGGCTTATCTTCTGCGAACGGTGGGTTTTTGAGCTGTCGTATTGAGGGAGCAGCTTTGGCTGGGGAGGTTTCTGCCGGCTGCCCCTTTTTGATGAACTTTAGTTGCGGATTCGTAGCTTCTAAGCGTTTTTGCCGACCGCTCAGATGCCTCACCAACATAATTTGAGTTATTCGGCCTTATCCTATACAAATGGTGCGATCGCAACGTCCTATTCGAATTGATTCAGGTAGATTTATGGGGCTTGGTTGCGAAATTAAGGCGATTTTAGCTTCGATTGCGGTTCAAGGGGCCTTGACTGGTAGCGCACAGAGATGTGGTGTAAGAGGCGGGGCATGCCCCGCCTCCGCCCTTTCTTGAAAGGGAGGGGACACCGCCTAGAATTCGTCGTTGGAGTAATGAAGGTGACGAATGGAAGGAAAGGCGATGCCCCAAGAAGAGAGTGTACTGCGCCTCGGCCGCGACGAGGCCCTCGAGGCGGCGAGGCTTTGGCAGGAGTGCGGCGACGCGCGCGAGTTCGCGTGCAGGGTGCTGGGCGGCGTGATGAACGCGCTGATGGACTCCGAGGCCCAGCAGATGTGCGGCGCGAGCCGCAATGAGCGCAGCGACGGCAGGGAGAACAGTCGCAACGGCTACCGCCCCAGGTCGCTCAAGACCGCCGTGGGCGACGTGGAGCTCGAGATACCCAAGCTCAGGCACGGCACCTACTACCCCGAGGGCATGCTCGCGCGATGGTCGCGCGTCGACACCTCGGTGGCCGCCATCGTGCAGGAGATGTACGTGTGCGGCGTATCCACCCGCAAGGTCGAGCGCGTGGCGTCCAGGCTGGGCATATCCTCGCTGTCGAGCTCGGAGGTCTCGAGCCTCTGCTCCGACCTCGACGCCGAGGTGGCGGAGTTCCGCCGCCGCGACCTGTCGGGCACGCCGTGCTGCTACCTGTGGCTCGACGCCACCTACATGAGCTGCAGGGTCGGCTCGTCGGTCGTCTCGCAGGGCGTCGTGACCGCGATCGGGCTGGGCGCCGACGGGCGCAAGCACTTCCTGGGCTGCGACGTGGTCGACACCGAGAGCGAGGACTCCTGGGCGGCATTCCTCGGCGGGCTGCGCGAGCGCGGGCTGGCCGGCGTTCGCCTCGTGGTCTCCGACAGCCACGCCGGGCTCGTGGCCGCCGTCTCGCGCCTGTTCCAGGGCTGCGCCTGGCAGCGCTGCGTGACGCACCTGCAGCGCAACCTCCAGAGCGCCTGCTCGGGCAGGCCCGAGGACTCCAAGGCGGCCGTCAGGGACCTCGTGCATGCCGCGGTCTACCAGGACGACCCCGACCTCGCGCGCTGCGTGTGGGCCGAGGCGGCGCCCTGGGTGGCGTCGGTGTCCGCCAGGGCCGGCGAGGTCTTCGAGCAGGCCGAGGACTCCGCGCTGGCGTTCACGGCCTTCCCCAGGGCGCACTGGGCCAAGCTCCGCACCAACAACGTCCAGGAGCGCGCCAACCGCGAGATCAAGCGCCGCTACAGGGTCGTGCAGTCCTTCCCCTCGAGGGAGTCGATGCTGCGCCTGACGTGCGCGAGCCTCATGGAGACCGAGGGACAGTGGTCCCAGCAGCGCGTGTTCTCCGAGGCCTCGGCCGCCGAGGGCTTCGCCGAGCCCGCGGACAGGCCGGCCCCGACAGAGGGGAGGCGCCGCGCGCTCGGGCGGCGCGCCAGGGAGATAGTGGACGAGATAGTCGAGAGGCGCGGCCTCAAGAAGGAGTAACATCGGGACTTGCAGCGACGGACCTCAGGACGCTCTTACACCACGTCTGCGCGCGCCACCCCTTGACTAGTGGTTCAGCTGGCCGAACAACTCGAAAAATGTAGGTGGGCCAACCTGCCGACTATGTGAAGCACGCGTATTTGCTCGTTTTGATGAAAACTAGGGTGCAGCCATAAGGCTGCGCCCTAGTTTACTGCGTGTCGGTGTGCCCAGACGGATTGCGCTGTGCCTGGCAGGCGCTCCCGCAGATGGATCGGTTATTTCGCGAATAGGTTCTTGAGGTTGAACTCGGCCTGAACCGTGCGGAGCATGAGGTCGGTGTCGTCGAGGCCCAGATGCTGCTCGTTGGCGTCGGCGGCGAGGGTTCCACGGCGGCGCGCCCAGTTCTCGAGCGCGGCGGGCGCGGATTCGCGGGGGAGCGAGCGGACGTCGGCATCCAGGCTGCGGCAGATCTGGCGCGAGTCGATGACGATGATCTTGCCGGCGCGGCGTGCCTCGGCGTAACCGTCCAGGTGGATCTTGAACCAACTGTCCTCAAAGGCGGCGTTGTGCGCCATGTACGGGTACTTCTTCATAAGCTTGAGCAGCTGCTTCTGCAGTTCCTTGTTCTCGCGGAACGGCTTTTTGCCGTCGATGTCGTCCCAGGTGATGTGGTGGATATTCGACAACGGCACATCCTCGCCGCGGTAGATATCGGGCAGGCCGCAGTAGTGTGCCTCGGCGTCGTGCGGGACGGCGTCGCTGGTGAGCTCCATGATTTCCCAACCCACATTGATGATATAACCGCGCTCGGGTGCACGGCCGGTGGTCTCGATGTCGATACCGAGCACGGTGCCCTGGATGGGCTTGCGGGCGTAGGCCACGCCGAGCGCGTCGCGGTCGCCGCGGATCTCGCGCATGACCGACGCGGCGGTGCGCTTTTGCATCTTACCGATGGCGGCGCAGGTGTCGGCATCGGACAGGCCGCGCGAAAGCGTCGCGGGCGTCACGTTGCGCAGGCGCGCCTCGCCAATCTGGTCGCACAGGTCGCGGTTGCGGTCAGCCAGGTCGCGCACGGTGGCAAAGTCGAAGCTGGGGTCGCCCTCGGCGGTAAAGTACTCGGTTTCGAGCACCTTAAGGGCCTCCTCGCCCTTCTGGCGCTCGGACTCCATGGCGCCGTGATCGCCATAGATAAACATGGGGATAAACGGCTGACGCTCGTATTCGAGTGCTTGTGAAACGTTCATATAACTGCTCCTTGGACGGGCCGCACCGCGCGGCTCGGGTTCATTGAGATGTGGCGAGATGATAGTTTACCATGGGCAACTATTGGCATCGCGCCTAGGACAACTACAATACCCTAGTTGACCGCTAGGACTTTTACAATGCTGCCGAAAGACATGAAAGGTTCCATCCGTCATGGATTTGCTGATTGATATTCTGCTCGACGCCGGCAAGGACACGCTCTCGCTGGCGCCGTTTTTGTTGGTGACGTATCTTGCTCTCGAGACACTTGAGCACGTTGCGGGCGACCGCGTCAACGGCGCTATCAAGCGCGCCGGCGCTGCGGGTCCTGTGGCTGGCTCGCTGCTGGGCATTGTGCCGCAGTGCGGATTTTCGGCCATGGCAGCAACGCTGTACGCCGGCCGTGTCGTGACGCTGGGCACGCTGGTCGCCGTGTTCCTCTCGACCTCCGATGAGATGCTGCCGCTGTTGCTCGCCGAGCAGGTGCCCGTGCAGACCATGGCGATGCTTTTGGCTTCGAAGGCACTGATCGCGCTGATCACGGGCTTTATCGTGGACGCCGCCATTCGCGGCCTGCGTCGTAACGCTCGCGCGCATGCGGCGATTCGTCGTACCGTGTTGGGGACCACTGTCAATCCGGCGCACGTTAACTGCGCGCATGACGACCACAGCGGCGGTGACATCATCGACGAGGTGGCCGAGGCGGGCGTGAGCACCGATCACATCCATGAGCTGTGCGAGCGCGACCATTGCGGTTGCGATGAAGACGAGGACGAGCACGAACACGGACATGGCCACGATCACGGTCATGAGGGCGAACATGAACACCATGATGGTCACGGTCACTCTCATTCCCACGAAGGGACGCCTGTCCTGTCGATCATCCGCAGCGCGATCTCGCACACCGTGCAGGTCTCGGTATTCATTTTTCTGGTGACGCTGATTCTGGTCGCCGTACTCGAGACGTTCGGCGAGTCCGCAATCGAGCAGTTCCTGCGCGGTAACGAGACGCTTGCGGTCCTGGGCTCGGCACTCGTCGGCCTGATCCCCAACTGCTCGGCTAGCGTCGTTATCACGCAGCTGTACCTGGAGGGCGCGCTACAGCTGGCGCCGATGCTCGCCGGCACGCTCATTTCCGCCGGTGTGGGCTACCTGGTGCTGTTCCGCACCAACCGCAGCGCCCGCGAAAACGTCCTGTTCCTGATCATGATGTACGTCATCGGTGCCGGCTGGGGCCTCATCCTATCCGCCTTCGGCCTCTAAGTGGGCCTAACAAAACGGGTTTCAAAATAGCCATGCTCGGCGCCTGCACAATGCGGCGACGCATGGCATTTTGAAACCCGTTTTTTGTTGAGCCATGGATTTTGAGCGCTCACACCGCCCAAAGCAAAAAGCAGATTTCCGGACATGTCCCAAAAATCTACCTTGGTTAGCGCAGCAGCTCGGTGAGGTTGCGTTTAAAGCGAGCGCGATCTTCGCTGGTGAAGGCTGCCGGCCCGCGGGTGCGACCGCCAGCGCGACGCACCTTCTTTTCCTCGTGGCGAATAAACAACTGCATGTCGATGGTCGCTTTGTCGTAGACGCGCCCGCGCACACCGATGGCGGCGGCATCGCGCCCGAGCACCATGCTCGCCAAGCCAATGTCCTGCGTCACGACCACGTCGCCCGCCTGCAGGCGTTCGACAATGGCAAAGTCGGCGCTGTCGGCGCCCACACTCACGTCGAGCGTCGTGACCCAAAAGCCGCGTCGCGCGTGCTCGGCATCGCGCGGGTCGTCGCGGCGAATGTGCCGTTCCAGGTTTTGCGTGCTGTTGCCGGCGATAACAACGGCGACGCCCGCCCGCCGCGCGCAGTCAATCGACTCGCGCGTGACCGGGCAGGCGTCGGCATCAATAAAGAGCGTTCGCGGCATCTAGTGCACCAGTTTGCCAAATTGAATAGCGCGAACAATCAGCGTAACGCCAAACACCAGCAGCGCGGCGCCGCTAAAGATGACGAGCATCTTGGCCGACCATAGCGGATAGATAAACACGAACATGCCGGCGATGATGGAGAGTGCACCGCTCAGGATAGCGAGGGCGCGGTTGGACGAAAGCTCGGACTCCAGAATGGACATGACACCTTCGACAATCCAGCCAAAGCCGGCCACGATAACCACCATCGTGGTGAGCGTCGCGGTCGAGAAGGCCTGGTTGCGCAGGATTATGACGCCGCCCAAGATAATGAGTAGGTTGGAGATGATGCTCGTCACGCGCCAGCCGGTGGGCAGCAGCGGCTCAAAAATGGCAGTGAACAGCCTGATGGCAGCAGTGATTACAAAGTAAAAACCCAGGACAGTCATCAAAAAGACGAGGGACTTGGCGGGTGCAAAAAGCAGCGCGATACCAGCAATGAGCGCTAAGACGCCCGTGATGGCGTAGATCCAGCGTACGGCCTTGACGGCTTTGCCCGCCATGCTTTTCTCGTCAAATCCAAACTGGCTCGATTTTTGGTCATCGTTCTTAAAGATGCCCATAATGTCTCCTTTCCGTGCGGCGTAAGCCTTGATCGTTACGACCAGTATCGCCTAAAGGCGCTGACGTATGGGTCGGGGAGGGTGAAACGTAACCCAAAGGCCCCGAATTGTTTCCGTTGTTCCCCACGTCGCGATTTTCTATTCAACAGGTGTAGAACATTGCAGCCCTGTTCGTTATTGCCTACGTTTTAGGTTAGATTTTCCTAAGAACAATTGCCCGAAATTGGGGGTCCCTATGAACGAAACAGTTCCCGCGGCGCCGGTAAGCGCTGAGTCGATGGCAAAGCAGGGTTGCGAAAAGCTCGGCTTGGACGCGTTTGATGCGTTGGTTCGCCGCGCCCGCACGTGCCGCCGCTTTGACGAGTCCATGCGCGTGCCGCGCGAGTTTTTGCTCGAGCTGGCGGAACTTGCGCACCTGGCTCCCTGTGGTGCCAATGCTCAGCGTCTGCGTTTTCATGTGGTAAGCGGTGCAGAGGACTGCGCGCGTGTATTTGACGAGCTCGCATGGGCCGGCGCACTTAAGGACTGGCCGGGTCCTGCCGAGGGTGAGCGCCCGACCGGCTACATCGCGATTCTTGCTGAGCGCGCCGTTCCGGGCAAGCCCGCCGCTCCCATTACCGATGTCGACACGGGCATTGCCGCGCAGACGATGATGCTCGCCGCCCGCAGCGCCACGCCCGAGGTGGCAGCCTGCATGTTCAAGGCCTTTACGCCCCACGCGATCGATGCCATGGGGCTCGATAACGACAAATATGAGCTCAAGCTGATCATGGCGTTTGGCGTTCCGGCCGAGACACAGGTGATCGATGCGATCGATTCCAACCCCGACGGCTCCATCAATTATTGGCGCGACGAGGCGCGGGTGCACCACGTACCCAAGCGTCCGCTTGCCGACGTGCTGCTGTAGTTGTGCGTCGTTGCGGCGCAATCCGGCGGCAAAATCACCACAAAGACTCCTGTCCCCTTTGTGGTGGTACGAGGGGAGGGTGTGTGGCAGATCTGTATTTGGTGCGGCATGGGCAGACTGAGCTCAATGTGCAGAGCATTTTGCAGGGCTGGCACGATTCGCCGCTTACGGCGCGCGGGCGCGAGCAGGCGCTGACGGCGCGTACGGCGTTTGCGGCGCGTGGCGTGGCCTTTGATCATGTGTATTCCTCGCCGTTGGGCCGGGCGCGGCATACGGCCGAGCTTATCGTTGGCGAGGGCCGTTCCATTGAGCTGGTCGATGACCTGCGTGAGTGGCATTTTGGCTCGCTGGAGGGCACATCAAATCGCGAGATGCCGCCGCAGCCCTGGGGCGATTATCCGGTGGCCTTTGGCGGCGAGTCGGAAGTGCAGCTTCAGTCGCGCATGGTCGCGGCGCTGTCCCGCATCATGGCCAGGCCGCAACACGACTGCGTGCTGGCGGTTTCCCACGGCTCAGCCTGCCAGGAGTTTCTTGAGTATGTGACTGGCGAGGGAGAGCTACCCGACAACGGTGCCGTGCTTCATTTTGGCTATTGCGACGGGGCGTTTTCGCTCTTGTGTTGGTAACGAACGAAAGGACCCCTATGAATAAAGACCTGTATCTGGTTCGTCATGGGCAGACAATATTCAACCTTAAGCGCATCATTCAGGGTTGGAGTGACTCGCCGCTCACGCAGCTGGGCTGCGATCAGGCGGC